>NZ_LR877185.1:2595992-2907485 GCF_903995135.1 Pseudoalteromonas sp. 3J6
ATGAAAGCTGAAGTACCAGAGGCATATGTGGGCACTGGCACGGTGGTTGATAAAGCAAGCTTTAACGCATCAGTAGAAGCGGGCGCTGACTTTATGGTGAGCCCTGGTGTAAGTGATGAACTGTTAGCATTGGCAAAAGAGTCAACTATCCCTTTTTTACCCGGTGCAGCTACCCCAAGCGAAGTGATGAACTTGGCAGCACATGGCTTTAAATTTTTAAAGTTTTTTCCTGCTGAAGCCGCAGGCGGAACTGCGATGATAAAGTCGATTGGTGGCCCATTACCTGATATTACTTTTTGTCCAACTGGTGGCATTAGTTTAGCGACTGCCCCTAATTACTTAGCACTTAACAATGTTATTTGCGTAGGTGGTACGTGGATGTTAGATAAACAACTTATTGAAAATAAAGACTGGCAAGCCATTGAAACGCTTGCTCGCCAAGCATGTGAAGTTAATAGGAGTCAAAAATGATTAATGTAGCAATTAATGGCTACGGCCGTATCGGTCGTAATGTATTGCGTGCACTTTACGAATCAGCGCAAAATAATGAAATTAAAATTGTGGCTATTAACGATTTAGCCCCAGCCAATGTAAATGCTCATCTGACTCAGTTTGACTCAGTACACGGTCGTTTTTCACAGCAAGTAACGCTAAAAGACAACACCATGCTAATTGGCGATGATGTGATCACGCTAACGCAAGAGCGTGACCCTGCTAATTTACCGTGGAAAGCACTAAACGTTGATATCGTACTTGAATGTACGGGGTTATTTACTTCTCGCGAAGCAGCTAATAAGCATATTGAAGCGGGCGCGAAAAAAGTAGTGGTATCGGCTCCTGGTACAGATATGGATGCTACCGTAGTGCACGGTGTAAATAGCGATGTAATTAATGCCAATAGCAACATTATTTCTAATGCTTCATGTACAACCAATTGTTTAGCGCCTGTTGCTAAAGCAATTAACGATACAGTAGGAATTGAACAAGGTAGCATGACCACCATTCATGCTTACACTAACGATCAAAACTTATCTGACGTATACCACCCAGATTTATACCGCGCGCGTAGTGCGACTCAATCTATGATCCCAACTAAAACGGGTGCTGCAAAAGCGGTTGGATTAGTTCTGCCTGAACTTGCCGGTAAACTAGATGGCATGGCGGTACGTGTACCAACCATTAATGTGTCTTTAGTTGATTTAACATTTATTGCTAAGCGTGACACAAGTATTGAAGAAATTAACCAAGTAGTTAAAGATGCTGCGTTTGGCTCTATGAAAGGTATTTTAGAGTACAATGAGCTGCCGCTTGTTTCTATCGACTTTAACCATAACCCAGCATCATCTATTTTTGATGCAACGCAAACGCGTGCTGATGGTAAATTAGTTAAAGTAATGGCGTGGTACGACAACGAATGGGGTTTCTCAAACCGCATGTTAGATCAAGTTAAAGCGCTGGGTGCTTATTTATAATTTTTCCGTGTAGTTAAATTTTACTTTATCCAGCCAAGCCACGCACTGCGTGGCTTTTTTTGTGTTTTAGTTAGCCCAAAGTTTGCTAGAATGTGCGCATTAGAATAGGGAACTGCATGCCATATTAAGGAAAATAATGCTAAAACATGTCACTAAAAAAATATTTCGTACTAGTCACCTGCAAATTGGTGAGGGTAATATCAGCGGTTATATTGCTTGCTTTTTGGCAATATTAAGTTGCTTAGGAGTGCTTGCATTCCACTTTCCGGAATATTTAACGACTCCAGAACTACGCAAAAGCTATAGCGTCGACTTTTTACGTCAGCTTATGTTTGTTGCCCTTATTATTTCCGGTAGCTTAGGGTTACTTAATTTTGTACGAAATACTAATAAGCGATTGGGTGCCACTGCGTGGTTTTTAATTGTACTGGCCATTAGCTTTGGCGGCCCGAATGTTGAAGTAAATGACTTTGCAGATAACACTCCTTATATTGGCTTAGATTGGTTTATATTAGACTTATTAGGCTCAACCTTAATTTTTATTTTAATTGAAAAACTACTTCCGCATCGAAAAGAGCAAAAAATACTTCGTAGTGAATGGCGCGGGGATTTAAACCACTTCTTTGTGAATCACTTAATAGTGGGCTTTGTATTACTGGTTACTAATCATTTTGTTCATTATGGTTTTGGTTGGGCGGTTTCGAGCACACTGCAAGCTTACATAGCGCAAATGCCGTTTATACTACAGCTATTTTTAATTATTTTGGTGGCTGATTTAATGCAGTATTGGACACATCGTGCTTATCACGAAGTGCCATTTATGTGGCGATTTCATGGTGTGCATCACAGTGCCAAAGAAATGGATTGGCTAGCGGGCTCCCGTCAGCATATTTTAGAAATACTGATCACCCGTAGTTTAGTGCTAACCCCTATATTTGTGCTGGGGTTTTCACAGCAAATAATCAGCTTATATGTAATTATTGTTGGTTTTCAAGCCGTATTTAATCATGCAAACGTGAATGTAAAATTTGGGTGGTTAAAATATTTTATGGTAACTCCGCAGTTTCACCATTGGCATCACGCATCCGATAAAGCTGCCATTGATCGAAATTATGCAGCCCATTTCTCGTTTTTAGATTATTTATTTGGTACTGCGGTAAAAGGCCAAGCAGAGTGGCCTAAAGAATATGGTGTTGTCGGGGACTACATGCCTGTAGGTATGTTAAAGCAACAAATTTACCCGTTTAAAAAACAAAAATAGTCTGTAGTTTTAGATTGTGGCCACAAGATTCATGGCCGCATACAACTATAAAAGCCAACAGACCCTAGTTGTGAGGGGTTATTAACTAATCCATTCTACAAATAACAAAAAGGCCAACTAAGTTGGCCTTTAAACATAACCTATCGCAAGTAAACTCAACGCAGTTGTCGCTGAAGATAGATTTACTATCCAGAGCTCAGATTATTTGCTTAACGATTAAAATTGAGCGTTGTGGTAAACGTTTTGTACGTCGTCACAATCTTCAAGCATGGCTAAAAAGCGCTCCATAACTTCAACGTCTTCGCCTTCAATAGGGGCTTCAACTTGAGGTACAAAGGCAATTAAGTCTTCGTCAAATTCTGTCACACCCATTTCTTCAAGTGCTGTGCGGGTATTGTTGTATTCAGTGTGCGGTGCAAATACGGTTACTTTGCCGTCTTCTACTTCAACGTCGGTAACATCAACATCTGCCATCATCAGCGCTTCAAGTACGGTTTCATCGTCGTCACCGTCAAATACAAAAATAGCAAGGTGATCAAATAAGTGTGATACCGAATTTTGTGCGCCAATTTTAGCGTTCGCTTTGGTAAAACATACACGTACATCAGCAAAAGTACGTTTGTTGTTGTCGGTTAAACAATCAACAATAATCATGCAATTACCTGGGCCGTAACCTTCATAACGCGTGGCTGCATAGTCTTCACCGCCGCCGCCTTTAGCCTTATCAATGGCGCGTTCAATTACGTGAGCCGGTACTTGGTCTTTTTTAGCGCGTTCAATTAAACGACGTAGTGCTAGGTTGCCGTCAGGATCAACACCGCCGTTTTTAGCACAAATATAAATTTCTTTACCGTATTTAGAATAAACTTTAGTTTTAGCACCCGCAGTTTTAGCCATTGAATCTTTTTTGTTTTGGTAAGCTCTTCCCATCTGCGTTTCGCCTTAATATGTATAAATAATTGAAAAAAATTTGCAAGCCCATATTCTAAAGGTAAATGCGGGGTAGGGCTAGTAAGTATTGTTAGTAGTCAAAAATAAAACAACCCGCATAAGCGGGCTGTTTATTCGTTACAAATGATGAACGTTTGTCAGGTATTACCAAATACGAACGCGTTCTTCTTCTGGTAGGTATAACTCATCGCCTGGTTTTACATCAAATGCTTTATACCAAGCATCATGGTTACGAGGCGCTTGTGCTCTAAAGCGACCTGGTGCGTGTGTACCACCACGTAATTGGTTTAACATACTTTGCTCAGTACGTTTTTCTTTCCATACTTGTGCCCATGCTAAGAAGAAACGTTGATCGCCGGTTACACCGTCAATTACCGGTGCTTCTTTACCATTTAAGCTTAGTTTGTAAGCATGATAAGCCATGGCTAAGCCACCCACATCACCAATATTTTCACCTAAACTGTTGCGGCCATTTACAAAGTTACCTGGAATTGGCTCATATTTGCTGTACTGAGCCGCCAGTTTGTCAGCTTTAGCATCAAAAGCAGCACGATCTTCATCAGTCCACCAGTTGCGTTGAATGCCGTTAGCGTCAGATTTTGAGCCTTGATCATCAAAGCCATGGCCCATCTCATGGCCAATTACAGCGCCAATGCCACCGTAGTTTACTGCTGGATCTGCATTTGGATCGAAAAACGGCGGTTGTAGTATAGCGGCAGGGAATACAATTTCGTTAAATGAACTATTGTAGTAAGCATTTACACGTTGTGGTGTCATGCCCCAACGATTACGGTCGGTCTTTTTCAGCTCTTTTTCTACACTTTCAGCCTGGAAAAACTCACGCATATTTTTTACATTAGTCATTAAATCATTGTTGCTAATGCTTAAGCCTTCATATGATTGCCATTCATCTGGGTAACCAATTTTTGGTACAAATGCCGCTAATTTTGCACGCGCGTTCACTTTTGTTTCTGCACCCATCCAATCTAAGTTATCAATACGCTCACCAAGGGCTGTGCGTAAGTTTTCAACTAGCTCAGACATTTGTTGCTTAGATGACTCAGGGAAATAACGAGCTACGTAAATTTTACCAATTGCAAAGCCTAATGAGCTAGTGCCTGACATTTGGCTGATAGCGCGTTTCCAGCGTGGACGTGGCTCTTGTTGACCATTTAATTCTTTACCAAAAAAAGCAAAATTGGTGTTAAATATCTCTTCAGACAACAGCTCAGCGTTACCATTAATTGCATGATATGTTAGGTAGTCTTTCCATACGCTTAAATCTTCGTTATTGATTAAGTCAATCATGGCTTTAACAGGTTCAGGCTGCGATACGTTTAATTGTGGTACTTTATAACCTGTTTGCGCAAAGTATAAATCCCAGTTAAATCCTGGGTATTGTGTACTTAACTCATCGCGTTTTACTTGGTTTAGGGTTAAATCACGATTACGGCGTTTTTCACGAGGCCAATGACCTTCTGCAATTTTGGTTTCAAGCGCTAAAATCGCTTGTGCACGCTCTGTGGTATTATCAACCCCTGCAAATTTAAGCATATCGGCAATATGTGCCACATACGCTTCACGAGTTTTTACAAAACGTTCTGCATCTTCAAGGTAGTATGAGCGATCGGGTAAGCCTAAGCCACCTGCACCTAATGACATTTCGTATTTATTGGGATCTAAACGGTTAAACCACATACCGCCGCCAAGTGGTGCACTTACACCCGTAAGCCAAGATTGGCCAAATACTTTTGCCAAATCATCAGTAGAGGCAACCGAATTGATGTCGTTAAGCAACGGCTTAATTGGCGTTATACCAAGTTTATTAAGTGTCTCGGTATCCATGTACGAATTATAAAAGTCAGCGACCAGTTGCTCTTCGGCGTTTAAGTTTTCACGTGCTGCAATGTCTTCAATAATTTCTTTAACGCGATCTTCACTGCGCTCAGCTAGCGCAGAGAATGCACCGTAGCGGGTTTTATCTGCTGGCATTTCGTAGTTGTCGTACCATGAACCACTGGCGTACATGAAGAAATCGTCGCCTGGTTTTACAGCTTCGTTACGCGCAGTTAAATCAACCCCAAACGTGCCTAATTCGGCTTGCTTTGTTGCTTGTGGTTTTTCTGCAACTGCTGCTACTTGCTCAGTTTTTGTTGTTTGTGGCTCAGAACAGCCGGTAATAAATGTAGCGGCGAGTGCCGCTGCAATTAAACTTTTTTTCATTATTTTCCCCTATGAATTCACGTTATTTAATTCGTTATATATTTTTGTTATAAAAATAGCTACTTGATTGTATTGATAACTTCACTGCAAACAAACCTTTTGAGGTGAATAACCGTACCGGTCGATAAGATAAATGAAATACTAGCAAAATAGCAAAAAAGCACTCAGATACTTCAATCGTACCCGAGAGGCTTAGTTTATTGCGCTTTGGACTGCTTTTGCTGTAATGCCCACATATGAGCATATTCACCATTTTGCATGAGTAATTCATCATGTTTACCTTGCTCTACCACTTCTCCCGCCTTAAGCACGATAATAGTATCGGCATCGGTAATTGTTGATAAGCGGTGCGCAATAACAATACTGGTGTGGTTAGAGGCTACTTCTCGCATAGCGTTTAATATGGCCTGCTCAGATTGCGAGTCCAGCGCGGAAGTGGCTTCGTCAAAAATTAAAATCGGCGATTGCTTTAAAATAGCGCGAGCAATAGCAATACGTTGTTTTTCGCCGCCAGAGACTTTTAGTCCGCGTTCACCGACTAAGGTTTTATCGCCTTTATCTAGGCTATTAATAAAGTCTGTTAGATGCGCCATGTTTATGGCTTTGTTTACTTCATCTTCACTGGCGCTGGGTCTGCCGTAGTGAATATTTTCGCGTATGCTGGTATTAAATAACACAGTATCTTGCGGCACTATGGCAATAGCTTTACGCAAACTTGCGAGGGTAACTGTGTTTATGGCTTGATTATCAATTTTTATAGCGCCCGATGAAAGTTCATAAAAACGGTATAACAAGCGGGCTAACGAGCTTTTACCTGCGCCACTAGCACCTACAACCGCTACCTTAGCACCAGGATTTACATGAAAACTGACGTTCTTAAGAATAGGACGCTTGCTATCGTAGCTAAAGCTGACGTTTTCAAAGCTAATTGCCCCATTTTTGAGTGCTAATGGTTGCGCGGTTTCGCTATCTGCTACTTTGGGGGAGGTATTTAATAACCCAAGCATGTTTTCAAGGTCGGTAAGGGCACGGCGTATTTCCCGATACACAAATCCCAAGAAGTTAAGCGGTAAAAATAATTGGATCATATACGCATTGATCATTACCAGCTCACCAATCGTTAACTCGCCGGTAACCACTTCATTAGCGCCAAGCCACATTAATGCGGTTATGGCGCATGCAATTATAAGTGCTTGTCCTGAGTTTAGCGCCAGTAACGAGAGTCTGTTTTTTAATCGAGCTTGTTCCCATGTTGCTAAAAACGTATCGTAAGTTTTAGCTTCATGCTGTTCATTATTAAAGTATTTTACGGTTTCGTAATTTAATAAACTGTCGATGGCACGGGTGTTACTTTGGTTGTCGGCAGCATTTGACTCACGAATAAAGCGGTTTCGCCATTGGGTAACCGTCACGGTAAAAAAAATATAAATAGCCACAGCCAATAGGGTGATCAGCGCAAACCAAATAGAAAACAAGCTGCCAAAAATAATCGCCACAGTCATTATTTCAAACAACGTGGGCACAATATTAAACATTAAAAAACGCATTAAAAAGCTTAAGCCACTGGTGCCGCGCTCTATGTCTCGACTTATGCCGCCAGTTTGCCTATCTAAATGAAAAGCTAAATCTAATGAGTGCAAATGTTTAAACACTTTAAGTCCAATATCTCGCATGGCATGCTCGGTGACTCGCGAAAATACTGCATCGCGTACTTCACCCAAAAATACACTAGCAAAGCGCAATGCGCCGTACATAATCAGTAATAAAGTAGGAACAAGAAGTAGTGGATTAATTGATTTATCAACCGAATCAATTATTTCTTTTAAAGCCCATGGCATGAGTAATGTCGCGCCTTTAGCACCGATGAGCGCTAATATAGCAATCAGCACACGGCCTTTAAACTTAGTGATATAAGGCCAAAGAGTTTGAACGCTTTGTTTTAAATTCATGGCGTCGGGGCGTTTTACTGAACTTTGTCTGGAGCGCATCGAGGATCTCAGTATTTGATATTATATAAATGAATTAGCTTAAGAACGGCTATTGTATTTTAATTAGCTGCCCTTATATACTAGCTATCCTTTATTTTAGTTTTAAATGGCAAATGTTTAAATTTCGCGTTTTTTTCGCTACATGCTTGTTTTTTGCTGCACTCTTTAGTGTGCAAAGCCATGCTATGGGCGTAAAGCACGAATTAAACAGTAACCAAAGCAGTTATAGCGATGTTATTAATGTTGACTATTTAACTAACACTCCTACACCTACAAAATCGCTTGGCAATTTAAAGCATAAAAACTCAAAGCATTCTGATTTTGTTGCGCATCAGCCTAGGTTAACAGCCAATAACTCATTTTTATTTCTACATAGTGCGCAGGGGGATCCTGAATACGATGTAGTGCATGAGTTTTTTGCCCTAAATGGCTGTCGGCATATTTTTTTGCGACCGCAAGCAGTCACTATAAGTCAGCCTTGGTATACTAGGGTATTTAAAAGTAAAAAGTCGCGCTTGAGCGGCTGGAAAGACGCTAACCTGTTATACACCGCTGTAACTACCTATCACGCTTAAAGTTCCTTATTTAATGTTAATTGGTTTTAACGCATCGCGTTTTGACCTGCAGATTAATTGTGCCTAATAGGTACGTTACTGGGCTATGCCTAGTAATAAGGAATAACTATGTTAAGTCTAAAAAAAGAGAAAAAGCCATTTAAGGCTAAGTTTAAATTGAGCTATGTAGCCATGTTGATTGTATTAGTGTTACTAGCAATAAGCGCCTTACCTAATTTATATCCGAATAAGTCGTGGTTGCATGTTAGTGCAACTTCTGAGATTAAAGCACAAGGATTGCCTAGTACTGAAAACCTTGTACGCTTTTTAAATAGCCAAGGTTTTAAAGTGAGTGAAAGTTTAAAAGACCAAGCAAATATTAATGTACTTTTAAATACACCTACACAAAGTGCGCAGGCCCAAGCGGCTTTAAAATCAAACTTTCCAAACACACAGGTTAAAATTGTTGAACATGCAACCAGCCCTATTTGGTTACAAGAGTTTGGTTTATCGCCCATAAAGCTGGGTCTTGATTTAAACGGCGGGGTATTGTTTGTACTTGATGTTGATTTAAATAAAGCCATTGATGAGCAATTACTCAGTGCATATCAACAAACAAAAGCTATTATTGTTAAGCAAAAAGCCTATGGCGTTAAAGCGAAGCAGACTAATCAGGGCTTTGAAATAAGTGCGCTTGAGAATGCTGGCGATAAGCTAACAGTTGTTATAAAAGAGCTTAAAAGCCGTTTTGAAAACCTCACTACAACCACATCAACTAATGGCAACTTACAGGTCGTTAAAATTAGCTATTCAGAGCAAGGGCGCAGCGCATTTGATAAAGAAGTGATGAGCCAAACACTCACCACACTTCGCTCACGCATTGAAGAACTCGGTATAACTGAGGCCGTTACACAGCGCCAAGGTAAGCAGCGCATTCGTATTGAGCTACCTGGCGTGCAAGATCCAGCTGAAGCAAAACGCATAATTGGTGCAACCGCGTCATTAGGGTTTTATCAACTTAAAGAGAGAGGCGGGCAAACGTTTAATTTGCAATCGGGAGGGACCATTAAGCTTGACCCTGTACCTATATTTACCGGTGAGCATATTAATAACGCTAATATAGGCCGTGATGATTGGGGTAAACCTTTGGTACAACTGAGCTTAGATGGCCAAGGTGGCGATGCTATGTCGGCTTTTTCAAAGGCAAATATAGGCAAACCGATGGCAACGCTCTATTCAGAGTATTTACAAAATGCTAAAGGCGAAGTGGTCAAAAAAAGCGAAGTTATTAATGTGGCGAACATTGCTCAGCATTTAAGCTCGCGGTTTAGTATAACCAATATGCAGAGCCAACAAGCCGCTGCCGATTTAGCGCTACTACTACGCGCAGGATCACTTACTGCGCCCGTAACTATAGTGCATGAGCAAACTATTGGCCCAAGCCTTGGCCAAGACAATATTAATAATGGATTAGCAGCGCTAATGTTAGGCATGGGTTTAACGCTTGCGTTTATGGCACTGTGGTACCGCCGTTTAGGGCTTATTGCAAATGTTGCGTTAATTTTAAACTTAACCTCTTTAGTGGGGCTAATGTCGTTATTACCTGGGGTGGTTTTAACTCTTCCAGGGATAGCAGGCTTAGTATTAACTATAGGAATGGCGGTTGATACTAACGTGATTATATTTGAACGCATAAAAGAAGAGCGTCGCAAAGGTCGTCCCCCGTATCAAGCGATACAAGAGGGCTATAAACAAGCTGCGAATACGATTTTAGATGCCAATATTACCACCATGATCACCGCGATTATTTTATATGGCATAGGTTATGGCCCTGTAAAAGGCTTTGCGATAACGCTGGCGCTTGGTCTTATCACATCGGTATTTACTGGTGTGTATGTATCGAAATATTTAAGCCAAAGCTTATATTTAAAGCTGGGTAAAAAAGCAGGAGTAAACGCGCATGCTTAACACTTTTTTTAAATGTGAGACAGGGTCACGTATGCGTTATATAGGCTTGCTTATAAGTGCCATGTTTGTGTTGTTATCGGTATTCACCATTGCACAAAAAGGGCTTAATTTTGGCCTTGATTTTACGGGTGGTTATTTAACAGAATTTACCACCAGCCAAGGTGTTGAACTAAAACAGCTTGAGCAATTTATTGCTAAAAACCATCAAGGTGAATTTGAACTTACAGCACAGGGCAATAATCATTTTCAATTAACGCAAGCGCCAAGTGAGGAAGCTAATAATGATGCTTGGAAAACCGCGATTAGCCAAAACCCAACTATAAATGCTGAGGTTTTATCATCGGCTTATATTGGCTCTCAAGTGGGTGATGAATTATTTGAGCAAGGCTGCTTAGCCTTATTTGCTGCTATGGTAGCGGTAATGATTTATTTAGCTGTTCGGTTTGAGTGGCGTTTGGCATTAGGCTCTGTGGTGGCTTTATTACATGATTTAGTGCTTGTGGTTGGCTTATTTTCGTGCTTACAAATAGAGTTTAATCTAACCGTTTTAGCCAGTTTATTGGCAATAATTGGCTACTCCCTAAATGACTCAATAATAGTGGGTGATAGGGTACGTGAGCTATTACGCATACCAACAAACATCACACTCAAACCAAGCAGTATTATCAACAGTGCTATTAAAAGCACCTTAACTCGTACGCTTATTACCTCAGGAACTACGCTAGCTACGGTGGCAAGTGTTTGGCTGTTAGCTGGCGCGCCGCTGCAGGGGTTTGCCATTGCTTTGTTTGCAGGAATCGTCGTAGGCACGCTGTCGTCTATTTGTATTGCTGCTACATTACCTGAGCTACTTGGGTTAAGTGCTAAAAACTACGATAAGCAAGTGGATCAGCAAACGCAGGCATTAATGGATATGCCATAGGCTTAAATCAGCATTGTTGTTACATAGCAAAGGGATAGTGTTCGATGTAGTAACAATGCTAATACCAACCTACATAAATATTTGAACAATTTAACGAATTAAATCCCCCTATAACGTTGTTAAAATTTTTTCATTTAGAACAACTAGATGTCAAAAATTTTGCCTAGTTATAGAGCAATTTTCTTATCGTTAAAATAGGTCCCATATCAAAGCAGATTGGTATAAAATAACAAATTATTTTTATTGAATTGAGTGAATTCTCCAAATGAATAAAGCCCATGTTACTGAGCACCTTCGTTTTGCCTTAGATGAGCAACTAAACACTGCAAAAATTGCAGCTCAAACAGCTCACGATACCGCTACCCATGAAGAAAGTATTGCAGAGACCCAATACGACACTCTCGGGCTTGAAGCTGCCTATTTAGCACAAGGCCATGCAGAGCGAGTTAATGAGTGCTATAAAGAAATACAACTATTTGAAGCCATATACAACGAACCCGTTACTGGCACCATCGCTATAAGCTCATTGGTATGTTTAGAAGACGATGCGGGCACACACAAATGGTTTTATTTAGGCCCAGCAGCTGGAGGATTAACCGTTGATATTAAAGGCACAACTATTCAAGTACTTAGCTCTGGTGCCCCTTTAGGGCAACAGTTATTAGGTAAACAAGTCGATGATGAAGTTAGTTTAACTATCGGTGATGTAAAACATAGTTACGATGTGGTTAAAGTGCTTTGAATGTAGTATTTATTTGTCTCTTACTCTGAGGCGCAGCATCTCGTAGGCCTCTTTGTTAAATTATTGCCTAAAACTTATAGAATAAAATTAAAGATGAGCTTTTTATGAACTTAATATTGGTCAGTGATATTTTTGGTAAAACAACGGCTTTAAAAGTATTAGCTGAAAAGCTAAACGCTCAATCTATTGTCGATCCCTATGGCGGGTTTGATATGGAATTTAACAGTGAACAGCAGGCCTATGAGTATTTTAGTCAGCATATTGGCCTTGATGAGTATGTAGCTATTTTACAAAAAGCGATTAAACCACTCGCTGACAACACTATATTGATAGGTTTTAGTGTTGGCGCATCGGCAATTTGGTCAATGTCTGCACACCCGGCGATTAAAACGATAGCTAAAGGCATTTGTTTTTACAGCTCGCAAATTAGGCACCATACAGATATACAACCACAATTTGAGATTGAACTCATATTTCCGCATTATGAGCCGCACTTTGATGTTAAATCACTACACATTGAACTGGCAACAAAGGCTAATGTTAGCGCAAAGCGTGTTGAATACTTACATGGTTTTATGAACCCACACTCGAGTAACTTTAATCAGAATGCTTACGATCAAACATTAGCTGCGCTATCTAAAGAACTAAAAAATTAGCAGTTAAGCGTTATTACTTTCTGTAATTTTCTACAAGTGAGGTTCTGTAATTTCAGGCTTTTTTCACAAACTTGGCCGTTACCATCATTTCGCCAATGCCATCGACTTTACAATCTAGTTGGTGATCTTTTTTATCAAGCACACGTCTAACTACCGCTTTCGTGCCAATTTTAATAACCTGAGAACTGCCTTTAATTTTTAAATCTTTGGCTACGGTTACTTTGTCACCATCGGCTAGTAAAGTGCCGTTTGCATCTTTTACCAAAATAGCGTCTTCATCGCTTGTATTATTTGGATTCCATTCATAGGCACATTCTGGGCATATAAGCAGTTGTTGGTCTTCGTAAACGTATTCACATTGACATTTGGGGCAAGCGGGAAGAGACATAATAATCACTTTTAGTGGTAAATTTTGGCTATTTTAAAACACAAATTAACAATAAAAAAGTTCATCAAAAATTTTTATCTTCACGCTAAAAATATCTCGTTTGTGTGTATGTAAAAAAGGGCTTATAAATCACATGTCGCTTAAGCAATTTAAGCGCTAACGTTTATAGTAGATATTCGTTAAAGCACCTATCGTATTAAGTGATTTGCTATTTGCTGCACTTAGTGCGATGGGTGTTTCTATTTGCTGTTTAACTACCTGAGCTAACTAGCCAGGGATTTTTATATTTTGACTTAACTAGGAAAAGTCGTGTTTAAAACCTTAATAGTGGTTGATAACAACGAGCAAGCACTTGCTCTTTCATTTGAAAATGTCATTACGTTTAACACCTACTTACGTGACTACCCAAAACGCAACGAACCTAAAACCCGCATTATTAATTTATGCGACTCAAGCCAATACTTGAGTAAGGGCTATTATTGTTCATTGCTTGCAGAAGCCCGCAAACACCAAGTATTACCAAGCGTTAAAACAATAAACGCGCTTAGAAGCGGCCAAGCACCTACTTTAAATACTGGGCAAATTGATGGTGCAGTTTATTTTGGTAATGCTCTAAATGAATTGCAAAGTAAAGCGGCTAAATCGGTATTTAAACAATACCCAGCGCCTATTTTATTTGTCGATCAGCAAGGTTTATTGCAACAAGGCTCTTTAACCTCATTAAGTGAGCAGCAATATACTGCGTTTATTGAAAGGCTCAATGAGTTTACCCAAACGCAATGGCGTATTGGTAAAGTAGAGCGCCGTTTTCGTTGGGATATGGCGATATTGGTTGATCATAACGAAAAAGTACCGCCAAGTGATAGAGATGCAATAGCCCGTTTTATAAAAGCAGCAGCGAAACATAGTATTAACGCAAAAGCACTCAGCTTTGATGAAATAGACAATATTGCCCAGTTTGATGCGTTATTTATTCGCCAAACTACAGCAATTGACCATCCAACCTACCGCCTTGCAAGTAAAGCGCAAAGTCTTGGCTTAGTGGTCATTGACGATGCTGAATCTATTTTACGTTGTTGTAATAAAGTGTATTTACACGATGCGTTTAATTACCAAAAGGTGCCAAGTTTAAAAACGGTGGTAGTGGCTGATCAATCAGTGCAAATGCTTGAGCAATTAGAAGAGGCTTTTACCTATCCGCTGGTTTTAAAAATGCCTGAAGGGTCGTTCTCAAAAGGGGTGTTTAAAGTTGCAAACCGCGGTGAGCTTGAAGCTAAATTAACCGAGCTGTTTGAATATAGCGCATTGGTATTGGCACAAGAATACATGTACACCGAATACGATTGGCGAGTAGGTGTACTTAATGGCCGCGCCATTTATGCATGTCGTTATTTAATGGCGCGTAATCATTGGCAAATATACAACCATGATGCAAAACGGTTTTTTTCCGGTGGCTTTGAAACGTTACCAACCTTTGAGTTACCAAAAGTAGTATTGGATGCAGCTTTAAAGGCCTGTAAAACAGTCGGTAAAGGGTTATACGGTGTAGATGTTAAAGAGCACCAAGGTCGTGCGTATGTATTGGAAGTAAATGACAATCCAAGTATTGATCACAAAGTAGAAGACGGCTATTTAGGTGACGAGCTATACATGATCATTATGGATGAGTTTAAACAGCGTTTAGAAGCACGAGGCCGCGGCTAATGCCTATTGCTCTGGTTGAAAAAGTAATAGTGGCAGAGGCGACCAAGCTAGTTATTCGCCCTGCAATAACCGCTGACTTAAAAGCATTGGTGGCGCTTGAAAATACTTGCTTTAGTAACGATAAGCTAAGTGCGCGTAGTTTAAAGCGCTGGCTTGGGGCTAAACATGGGATTTTATTAGTTGCTGAGCAAAATGCGCAATTATGTGGCTATGGCTTAGTGTGGTGCCATAAAGGCACGCGTTTAGCACGTTTGTACTCGCTGGCCGTATTACCAACGATGCAAGGTAAAGGCATAGCTAAAAAATTACTCAATGCGCTTGAAAAAGCGACCAGTGATCGTGGACGTATTTATTTGCGCCTAGAGGTTGCAGTAAATAACGACAGCGCAATTGGGCTTTATAAAAGTGTGGGGTATCGCGTATTTGGTCAATACAGTGATTATTATGACGATCACAGTGATGCCTTACGGATGCAAAAAAATATACGCCAAACCAGTGAATTGCAGGTTGATCGTTTAACGCCATGGTATCAACAAACCACCGAGTTTACCTGTGGACCTGCTGCGTTATTAATGGCAATGGCAGCTCTTGACTCAAACACAGAGCTGAGTCAGTCACATGAATTAGCTTTGTGGCGTGAAGGCACCACGATTTTTATGACCTCTGGGCATGGCGGTTGTCACCCATTTGGCTTGGCACTGGCTGCAAATAAACGCGGTTTTACAAGTGAGGTAATTGTTAATACATCTGAACCATTATTTTTAGATGGGGTTCGCAGTGATAACAAAAAATCAGTATTGGCCACGGTTCATCAACAGTTTGTTGAGGGTATTGCAGCGGCAAATATTTCAGTTACACAAAAAGATGTTGAATTAACTGACATAGAAAACTGGTTGAGTCAGGGGTTTAGTGTGTTGCTGTTAATTAGTACGTATCGGTTTGATGGTAAAAAATCACCGCACTGGGTGTGTGTAACCCATTTAGATGCACATTGTGTTTACGTACATGACCCATTTTGCGAGCCTGGAAAAGATAACCAGCTAGCAATAGATTGTCAGTATGTACCAATTGCACGCAGCGACTTTAGCAAAATGTCGGCATTTGGTAGCCAAAGGCTCAGAACGGCAGTTGCTATTGGAAAAGTAAAATAGATTAGGATATTAAGTGACATTTTTAGATTTTATCGATGTAGCGCCATACTCATGGGCAGCTATTGGCACCGCCGCTTTTTGTGGCGCTATTATTGGTATAGAGCGTCAATTGCGCGGTAAACCTGTGGGTATTCGCACATCAGCATTAATAACATTAGGCACATATTTGTTTTTATCTACGGCGTTTAATTTACAAGGGGATGTGATTGATCATTCTCGTGTAGTGGGGCAAATAATCACGGGTATTGGGTTTTTAGGCGCAGGCGTTATGCTGGCAAAGGATGGTGCCGTGGTAGGGGTTACCTCCGCGGCTACTATTTGGGTGCTTGCGTCTATTGGGGTGATGATCGCAACCGAAAACTTAGGTGCAGCAATTAAGCTTTCTGTATTGGTGGTTGGTATTTTATATGGTGTTGATGTACTCGAAGCTAAGTTTAAAAGCCTCAGCAAAGGTGTACATGCTAAAGTAAAAAGTTATCACAAACGTTATTATCGAAAAGACAGTATAGATAGCGAACGCCACTAAATAGTGGCGTTTTTCATGCGGACAATGTTGCGTTTATTGCGCTAAGTGCATCGTTAATTGCTGCAGGCCGGCCAATAAAATAGCCTTGTACACTGTCTACATTGAGCTTTCTTAACGAGTTGAACTCTTGTTCGGTTTCAATTCCTTCGGCAACAATAGTGCAGTCGATTGCTTTTGCAAACCCACACAGCGCTTTTGCTAGCAAAAATTTACGTTTGTCAGTGTTTATATTTTGTGTGAGGCTAATATCTAATTTAATAATATCGGCTTCAAGCTCTAGTATGTGCTGAAATGATGAAAAGCCTGCGCCTACATCATCAATAGCTAAGCGAAGCCCTCTTTTTCTGAGTGGGGTAAGTGCTGTCCGCATTTTTTCGTAGTCGGAAATTGGTGAATGCTCAGTAATTTCTAATACTAGCCTAGTGCAGTCAATGTTTTGTAATGTATTTTCAAGTGCACCGCTTAGGATATGCGATGGTGAGCAATTAATAGCAATGTAAGTTGAATTATTAAATTTGGCTATGTTGGTGACTGCATTTTTAATGGCTAGCATTTCTAAAGCTTCATTTAAGCCAACCTTTTTTGCTTCTTTAAACCATACATCAGGAGTTTTATAAGGTGTAGTAAAAAATCGAGCAAGTGATTCAAAACCCGCAACTTTATTATTTTTTAAACTGAAAATAGGTTGATAGTAAATATTTATATCATTATCGGTAATAATTTGCTGAATTACTGATTTAGTGTGATTGCGCGATACACGTTTGGATAAATTTATTTCAATTAAGCCTGTCGCTATTTCCGAAATAAGATTTAAAAACGATAAATCGCGATCGTTCAAGCTCTCATCATGGTGTGATTTATAACAACAAAAAGTACCGTATAATTTACCGTTTGACAGGTTGATAGGTACACCTATATAAGAGCCTATACCTAACTTTTTGGTCACCGGCATAGCCTTGGTTATTGGGTTTGCGTTGGTATTAGTAATAATAGGGCTAAGCTTGTCATCGGTGATTTTTTGACAATACGTTTCATCAATCGGATCGGCATTACCCACTTTAACAATTTGGTTTTCAGAGGGATTATCGACCACTTTAAAAACCCGCTCATCGTTAATAAATTCAGATATAAAAGCAACATCCATATCTAAATGTTTACGAACTAACGCAAGTAAGTTAGCTAGCTTAGCTTCAATGGATACGTTATTGTGTTGATCGACAAGCAGCTTGCTAGATTTATCCATCGGCTATTTCTCTATTTGAATTCAAATTAGCTTAGTGAGTAATACTATAATTTATATATATAAAAAGATCTAATCAAGGCTATATCAATCTTTGCTAACCATCAAAAGTGAACACGGTTTAGTTAAAACTTAACCAAATAATTTTCGCCGCACGACTTTACGGTATTCGCTGGGTGTTTGGCGTAATACTTTTTTAAATACTCGGGTTAAATGCCCTTGGTCATTATAGCCAACCTCTAAAGCAACTTCCTGAATCGATAAATTAGAAGATGCCAATAAATCTTTGGCGCCTTCTACTCGTAATTGTTGCCAATATTCGATTGGACTTTGGTTTGTGGCACTTCTGAAGCGACGGGTAAAGGTGCGATAACTTAAACTAAATTGAGCCGCAACCTCCTGTAAGTTGAGCTCACTGGCTAGATTGGTTTTTAACCAAAACTGTATTTGTGCAATCAGCTCATCTGGGTGTCTATCTACTGCTCCCTCTAAGTAACGTTGATCTTCATAGGGTTTACGAATTTCATGGGAAAAGTTGCGCTCCACATGTTGCGCCGCTTCTTTACCGTAATATTGACTAATAATATGTACGATAACATCAGCAAGTGCATTTAAACTGGCTACGGTATACATACGTTCTGACTGGGTGATAAAAAAATCAGGTTTCAAACTTACATTAGGGTAGTCATGCTTAAACTGCTTAGCATAATGCCAATGGGTAGTAGCGGGGTGCCCGTCAAGTAAACTAGCCTCTGCAACAAAACAATTACCTGTGCCTACTCCAATTATATGACTTCCTACGGTAAAGCTCTCGATCAGCCAAGTGACTAATTGTTGATTAGCGCGTATCACAGGGCGAGGGTTACGCCAAATGCCTGGCACTATCACTAAATCGCAATAAGGAGAGTTTTCACTTGTACAATCTGGAATAATTGACAGTCCAGTTCGCGTCTTAATGGCATCACTATTTTTAGCCACTAAATGAATAGCCAGAGGTTTAAAGCTGTTTTTATCACTATGGCCTTTAGCAAAAGCCTCACCCGCACGTAGCATTTCAATCGGTAGTGTCAGACTGGTTACCAGCAAGTGTTCAAACACTGCAATACCAATATTTATGGGGGGAGTTAATGGGTTGTTGCTCATTGTGAATGCTCCGACCAGTTGTTTTTGGCCTTTTGTGCCGCTTATTTGGCTATTAAAGCACAAAGACATCTCTATAATCCAATTAAACTAATGTCATATTCTAATAACACGCATTTTAAAGGTAAATTATGACTGCATTACCCGTTATTGTAGGCATGGGAGGCATTAATGCCGCTGGCCGTACTTCTTTTCATCAAGGTTATCGTCGTATCGTGTTAGATAGCTTAGCGGCGCAAGCTCGCCAAGAAACGTTTTTAGGCCTTGCCACATTAATGAACTTGGTGACTACAGTAAACGGCCAACTTGAAGACAGCCAAGGTAATCATGTTGAGCAAAGCGACATTGAAGCACGCTTTGGTGAGCAAATTATTGCTGGTACATTAATTCGAAAAATTGAAAAAGAACATTTTGATGTTGATGCCACACCTTGGCAGCAAAAAATGACTTTAACGGCTTCAGATGATAGTGCAATTGTATTTGAAACACGTCGTCGTGACTTACCATCGCCTTTACCAAGCAACTGGCAAATAGATGACCTTGATAATAAAAAAGTAAAAGTCACGATTGCTGCTGAGCTAGATGTAAAACATGACTCAACCCGTGATAACCAGATTAAGTCGGCTGGGCAATTTCCAACAGGGTTTGATCCTGCCATTATGTATAACAGCCGCTACCAGCCGCGCGGTTTACAAGCGACCATATTTGCTGCCACCGATGCAATAAAATCAACAGGGCTTGATTGGCAACATATTATGAATAGCGTAGAGCCTGACAAAATTGGCACCTACTCAGCCTCGGTTATTGGTCAAATGGATGATAAAGGCTTAGGTGGTTTAGTTAAAGCACGCCAGCAGGGCGATCGTGTTAGTACTAAGCAATTAGCGCTGGGTTTAAATACAATGACGACCGATTTTATCAACGCCTATGTTACCGGCAATGTAGGGACAACTTTTTCAACTTCAGGCGCATGTGCCACATTTTTATATAACTTGCGCGCTGCCGTTAACGATATTCAAGCTGGGCGGACCCGTGTTGCAGTGGTTGCCAGTGTTGAATGTGCGATTACTCCAGAAGTGGTTGAAGGTTTTGGTAATATGAGTGCGCTGGCTAATATTGAAGGTTTGCGCCGTTTAGATAATTTAGCCATTGATGACGAGCCTGATTACCGTAAAAGTAGTCGTCCATTTGGTGAGAACTGCGGTTTTACCTTAGGTGAGGGGGCTCAGGTTGCTATATTAATGGATGATGCACTGGCTCTGGAACTCGGTGCAGATATTATGGGCAGTGTGCCGGATGTATTTGTGAATGCCGATGGAGTTAAAAAGTCAATTACCTCACCAGGGCCTGGCAACTACATCACCATGGCGAAATCAGCAGCACTTGCTACTAGCTTGTTAGGTAAAGAGGCACTGCAACAACGTAGCTTTATTTTAGCGCACGGCTCAAGTACGCCACAAAATCGTGTTACTGAATCTTTAATTTATCATAAAGTAGCGCAAACATTTGCTATTGATAACTGGAAAGTGACTGCGCCTAAAGCTTATGTAGGCCATACTATTGCGCCTGCTAGTGGCGATCAGCTTGCGATCGCGTTAGGTGTATTTAGTCATAATATTATGCCGGGTATTACCACCATTGATAAAGTAGCCGACGATGTTTACAGTGAACATTTAGATATTCGTAATAGCCACTACGATTGTGGTGATATGGATATTGCGTTTATTAACTCAAAAGGCTTTGGTGGAAATAATGCAACAGCGACTGTGCTGAGCGCAAAAGTAACCATGCAAATGCTTGCTAAACGCCATGGTGATGCACTGATGAACAGCTATGTTGAAAAACATAGCCAAGTAAAAGATGCACAGCATACTTACCAAACGCAAGCCGATTTAGGTCAATACTCGCTAATTTACCGTTTTGGTGATGGCTTGATTGATGAAAATGAGATTGTTTTAGATGAGCACAGCATTACACTGCCAGGCTTTGAAAAAGCAATTACATTTAGTACAACAAATTCCTATCAAGATATGTTCTAAGCACACATACTTGTTAGCAAGGCGCTTTTATAGCGCCTTTTTTAATGTTTGTTCAAATATACTTAGCAATTAAACTGTGTTTATTTTTTTGCTTCCATGCTAAATAATAATTGGCAAGAACGGCTGTTAAGCCAATTACGACTGCAATAAATAGCAGTGTTGCAACATAGCTCATACCGTATCCAATTGGTAAACCCACCAGTGTTTCGCCATAAGTCATATCAGAAAAACTAAAGCCTAAAACAGGGATGAGTAACCAACTTATTGCATGCAGTAAATACAAGTGGGCTAAGTACGAGAACATACTGGTTTTGCCCAATACTTGTAAAAACTTTGGCGAAAAATCACTTTTTAGCTTGCTCAATAGTTTAAGCATAATTAGGCCTATACCAACGGTTAACAACATAAACTGCAGGGAAAGTGGGTATTTGGTCGGGTTTAAAAATGACATTATAGTGAGTAAATAAGAGTCACTAATCGTAAATATTGACGCGTCACCATAAAGATTAAAGCCACGCAAAAGCGTGTATAAAACTAGGCAGCTTACACCCAAAGTTAAGCAATAACCCATAACTCGGTTACTGTATTGCTTGGCTTTGTAATAAACACCTGCACAATAGGCTAACGCCATTAACCCAACAATAGGAGCTACGGGGTAGGTGGTTCTAATTTTAAAGTTAAAAGGAAGTTCGAGTACATTTTTTTGATGTAAAACAGACCATATCGTGTTTGCGATTGTATTTGGCGCAAAGTTGACGGCATCAAATAAGTTGTGGCCAAATACTAAAATTAAGCCCATGGCAAAAATTGCATACAGACCGATTAAGCGTAAAAGCCCTAGAATAATAAACCCCCAACCTATCGCCCAAATAACCTGAGCGTATAACATTGGAAACAGTGGATTAAAGCTCCAAGACCATGACACAATAGTAAATTCAAATAATATAAGCACTAGTCCACGTATAATTAAACTTTTTGAAAAAGCTTGCGTGGAAGTGTATTTATGCTCGGTTATTGCAGCTGAAAGGCCCGCTAAAAATACAAATAATGGCGCACAAAAGTGCGATATAAAACGAGTGAAAAAAGTAAGCGTATCTGTTCCTGGTATAGTCATGGGATCGGTCACTGAATAATTTAGACAATAATACATGCCGTGATCAATCACCATAAATATAATGATAAGACCCCGAAGTAAGTCTATATGGTGTAAACGATTTTGAGATAAAGGTAATGACATAAATATGCTTTGGTATGGATGAAAAAACGAGTTTAATTATATGTTATATTATATCATTTTGCGAGAGTGATAATAAAATACTTTAGTATAAATTATGTTGTAAACAATTTTCACTTACTAACAGATTTTTACAGTTTTACTTTTTTAATGGAGTTACTCTATTAACTAAATAGTTAAAGTTGAAGCTACTAAAGGGTTAAACATGAAAAAAATATTTTTTTTATCACTACTGCTGATGCTTAATGGCTGTACATTTTTTGGCGTTATGTTGGATGGACAAGCAGCCTCAAATGCACAAGAAAATCAGCGGATGAAAAATCCAGCTCGGTCTACTCCTTATGAAAATCCATTTGAGCCAGTTCCCGTTGATAAGGACGGATTTTCTTTTGCAGAGCTAGGTTTAAAAATAGACTCTGCAGTATTTAGTTTAGTAAAAGGAGATGACGGTGTGATTAGAAAATGTAGGCAGGTTACTAAGGTCTTAAAAGAATGTGTAGAAGTAGATAAATCTACTCTACACAGTAATGAATCTAAGCAGTTAAAAACTGATGATGAAATAATAAGTGTTGGTCTATAAAACTACTAATGAAATAGTAACTATGGTCGTAACCAGCTTGCATTTCGAGTGTTAACGGATAGCCTTTCTGTGTAGCTACAGTTACTAACTTTTGTGGCTTAAGTTGCTCATCTAAAAAGTTATCTGCATCACCTTGGCTAACCAACATAGGTAAATAATCAGCTTGTTTGGCTTGTTGCATTAATTCGCAGCTATCATATTCTGCCCAGACTGATTTATCAGTACCTAAGTAGCCAGTAAAGGCTTTAACACCCCAAGGACAATCTATCGGGTTTACAATAGGGCTAAATGCTGTAGCGCTGGTATAAGCTTTAGGATTTTTAAGGGCAATCATTAATGCGCCGTGGCCACCCATAGAATGCCCAGAAATTGCTTTTTTAGTTGTTACTGGAAAATGTTGCTCTATTAATGCAGGTAGCTCCTTCACCACATAGTCGTACATATTAAAATGAGTATTGTAAGGTGCCTGCGTTGCATTGACGTAAAACCCTGCACCTTGGGCAAAATCGTAGCTATCTTCGTTAGGAACGTTTTCACCACGCGGACTGGTATCAGGTGCGACAATAGCAATGCCTAGCTCAGCCGCTTTTTTAAACGCGCCTGCTTTTTGCATAAAGTTTTCATCAGTACAGGTTAATCCTGATAACCAATAAAGTACTGGTACTTTATTTTTTTCACTGGCGCCTGGTGGTAAAAATACCGCAAAACGCATGCTGCAATGGGTGCTTGAGGAAGTATGGCTATACTGCTTATGCCAGCCACCAGCCACTTTTGCTGTTGAGATATTTTCTAACATAACAATCCTTAAAAGCCGTTACTTAATAGCAACGGCTGGTAATGGTGATTAAAAGAAATTAGTAATGAATAACAGTACGAATACTCTTACCTTCGTGCATTAAATCAAATGCATCGTTAATTTCTTCAAGGCTCATGGTGTGGGTAATAAAATCATTAAGGGCGAATTCACCCGCCATGTAGCGTTCAACAATTTCAGGAAGTTGAGAACGACCTTTAACGCCTCCAAATGCGCTACCACGCCATACACGGCCAGTAACAAGTTGGAACGGGCGAGTTGAAATTTCTTGGCCAGCACCAGCTACACCAATAATTACAGATTCTCCCCAGCCTTTATGACAACACTCAAGGGCAGAGCGCATTACATCAACGTTACCAATACATTCAAATGAGTAGTCAACACCGCCGTCGGTCATCTCTACAATCACTTCTTGAATTGGCTTGTCGAAATCTTTTGGATTAATTAAGTCGGTAGCACCGAGTTTAGTCGCAAGATCAAACTTAGAGGTGTTAATATCAATACCAATAATACGGCTTGCACCAGCCATTTTGGCGCCAATAATGGCCGACAAACCAATGCCACCTAGACCAAAAATTGCCACCGTATCGCCCGTTGTTACTTTTGCCGTATTTGTTACAGCGCCCATACCGGTAGTGACACCACAGCCCAATAAGCAAATTTCTTCTAAAGAGGCTTCTTTATTTACTTTAGCTAGTGAGATTTCAGGAAGTACTGTGTACTCAGAAAAGGTCGACGTCCCCATGTAGTGATAAATTGGTTGGCCGTCTTTGAAAAATCGGGTTGTGCCATCTGGCATTAAGCCTTTGCCTTGTGTTTCGCGTACAGCAGAGCACAAGTTGGTTTTACCTGAAGTACACATTTTGCATTCACCACATTCTGCAGTGTATAGAGGAATAACGTGATCGCCAACTTCTACACTTGTAACGCCTTCGCCCACAGCGTAAACCACCCCAGCACCTTCATGGCCTAAAATAGCGGGGAAAATTCCTTCTGGATCTTCACCTGATAAAGTAAAAGCATCTGTATGGCATACACCTGTGGCAGTAATTTTTACCATCACTTCGCCTTTTTTAGGCATCATCACGTCAACTTCTTCAACGCTTAAAGGCTGATTAGGGCCCCAGGCAATCGCTGCTTTTGATTTTATAAATTCAGACATGTGTATATCCTTTGTAGTGGTTTGAATATCAATTGTAGACCCAAACTGTTTGGGTGATGTGCCTATTGTATTTATTTCTATAACAATGATAATCTCTAAATTAATAAAACACTTTTACAGTTTGGTAATAATAATGCGTTGGGAAGGGATTGATGAGTTTATTGCTGTTGGCGAAGAGGGAAGTTTCACTCAAGCTGCACAGGCGTTGGGTCTATCGGTTGCCCATATTAGCCGCCATGTTACTAAGCTTGAACAACGGTTAAATACCCAACTTTTAACGCGTACGACCCGAAAGGTGGTATTAACCAAAGAAGGTGAGCAGTTTTTACACCAAGTAAAACATTTACAACACGCCATGGATGAAGCCACTCAGGGGCTCGCGTCTGTGCAAACATCCCCTAAAGGTAAAATTAAATTAACCGCACCGGTTATGTATGGTGAAAGTTTTATTATGCCGATAGTGCATTCGTTTATGCATGATCACCCCGAGGTAGAAGTAATCGCAACGCTCTCTAACGAGCAAGAAAACTTGCTGGAGGGTGGCTTTGATTTAGCGATTCGATTAGGCCATTTAAAAGATTCGAGTTTAAAAGCGCGACGCTTGAGCTCTCGGCGATTTATTATGTATGCTGCACCAAGCTATTTAGCGCGTTTTGGCGAACCCCATACGTTAGGTGAACTTAACCAGCATCAATGCTTAATTGGTAACAGTAGTTATTGGCGAGTAAATGAAAACGGTCGTGACAAACATATTAAAGTAGCTGGGCGGTTGCATTGCAATAGCGGTTGGGCACTGGTTGACGGCGCTAAAAAAGGGTTGGGTATTGTTCAGTTGCCGGATTACTACATAGAGAATGAGATAAAAACAGGGCAGTTAGTACCAATATTAACAGCTTATCAACCTCAGCAAGAGGGGGTGTGGGGGCTCTATCCTCCGCGGCAATTTGTTGCTACTAATGTACGGGTATTACTTGATTATTTAGTAACAGGGTTGAAGGTTTAGCTAGGTTTATGGATTTGCTCATAATATAGCCAAGTATAAGATTTATAAATTATTTCTTACATTTATGGTGATATTCAATTGCGCTGAGTTCGTGCTACTATAAAGCCACACTTTTAGCATTAATGTTTTAATTAATATGTTTCAACCTGTTAGCCTGTTTATCGGACTTAGATATAGTCGCTCTTCCAAAGGCAATGCGTTTATTTCGTTTATTTCTTTTTTTTCTATTGCAGGTATAGCGATTGGTTTAATGGCGCTCTTTACAGTAAGTAGTGTCATGAACGGTTTTGAAAGCAGCCTGAAAACGAATATGCTCGGGCTCATTCCACACGTTGAAGTGCAGGCAAAACAACACTCTAAAGCGCAAATGAATACTCTTAAAGCTGATCTTGAGCAATCACCGTATGTTGAACATGTTAGTTTATACCGCCATGGTGAAGCCATACTGCAAACCAATAAAGACCTGCATGGTGTGTTACTGCAAGGGCTCTATGATAATAGTGACTCGCTTTATAAAATCACAGACAAAGTAGTGCAGGGTAATTGGCAAAGCGTATTAAATAATAATTACCACATTGCTATTAGCCGCTATTTAAGCCGTAAACTCGGCGTTGGTTTAGGCGACAAACTGCGCGTTATTATGCCCAATGCGTCAACTTATACACCCCTTGGTCGTGTCCCTAGCCAGCGTTTATTCAAAATTGCTGCTATTTACGAAACTGGTTCAGAAATTGACATGGGACTGGCATTTACCAGTGGTGTATCATTGCAACGAGTATTAAAGCAAAGTAGTTCTACACCCCCTAATTTAAGTGTGTCACTGCATGAGCCATTTGCACTTGATGAATTTATTCAAGACAGCCAACTTATTCTGAAGAATTTTAAATACACCGATTGGCGCAGTAGCCAAGGCACTTTATTTGCCGCTGTGGCGATGGAGAAACGCATTATGTCTATGTTATTGGGCTTAATCGTGCTGGTGGCGGTGTTCAATATTGTGTCGGCGCTCACCATGATGGTGAGTGAAAAACAAAGCGAAGTTGCGATACTGCAAACACTGGGGCTAACGCCAAGCCAAGTACAAACTGTATTTATGGTTCAAGGTTTATATAACGGTGTGATTGGTACGGCAGTAGGTGCCTCTTTAGGTATTTTATTTAGCTTATATATTAATGAACTGCTGGCGTTGGTTGGCTTAAATTTATTATCGGGGATTTCACTTCCGGTCAAATTTGATGTGCTTAGCTTAAGTGTGATTGCGCTTTTAAGCTTAGCAATGAGCTTTTTAGCGACTTTATATCCCGCGCGCCAGGCCGCTAAAGTAAACCCAGCCGAGGTATTACGTTATGAATGATTTAGTGATTAGTTGTGAACAAATAAGTAAAGTGTACCAAGACGGGCAAAACCAAGTTGAGGTATTAAAAGGGGTTGATTTAGCCCTAACCCAAGGTGAAATGCTAGCTATAGTAGGTAGCTCAGGTTCAGGTAAAAGTACCTTATTGCATATTCTGGGTACCTTAGATACCGCCAGTTCTGGCAGTGCAAAAATCAAAAACCAAGATGTGGCTAAACTGTCTCGCAGCCAACAAGCCGCGTTTAGAAATCAAAACTTAGGGTTTATTTATCAATTTCATCATTTATTAATGGAATTTAGTGCGGTTGAAAATGTTGCTATGCCACTGTTAATAAAAGGCTTGAGTGCCAAAGAAGCAAATGTAAAAGCGCTCGACATGCTCGATAAAGTCGGCCTTGCGCACAGAAGTAGCCATAAACCGTCGGCACTTTCTGGTGGCGAACGCCAACGTGTTGCCATAGCGCGTGCTTTAGTGACTGAGCCTGCACTGGTTCTTGCAGATGAGCCAACGGGTAATTTAGATAAGCAAAACGCGATTAAAATTTACGATTTAATTAATCAGCTAAATAAAAGTTTAAACACCAGTTTTGTGGTGGTGACTCATGATTTAGAGCTTGCCGACAAGCTGGGTAAAATAGCGTATTTAGATGATGGTAAATTATCAATAAAAGAGTCAAACCATGTTGCTTAGTGCCTTTATAAGTAAACGTTTCAGAGCCTATTCAGGCCATAAAGATGAAAAAAACGCGTTTGTTAGTTTTATTGCTAAGGCATCTACTATTGGTATTTTACTTGGTGTTGCCGTTTTAATTGTGGCGTTATCGGTGATCAATGGTTTTGAACAACAATTGGTTCATCGTTTATTAAGTGTAGTGCCACAAGTTGAATATGTAGCACCAAGCAGGCCGATTGCTGATTGGCCCAGCAAAGTCGAAAAATTAAAACAGCAACCACAAGTAACAGGAGCAGCCCCATTTATAGCAGTAAATGGTATGGCGCAATTTAAAAGCCAATTAAAAGCAGTTGAAATACGAGGTGTTGAGCCTTCGCTAGAGAGCGACGTATCAGCGGTTAACCAATTTACACAAGGTAAATTAGTCAGTCAGCTAGCACTTGAGGATGTTATTTTAGGCAAGCAAATTGTCACTCAACTTAATATATCAATAGGCGACAATGTCACTTTATTGATCCCACAAATTAGTGAAAAAGGACAATCATTACTTGCGCCAAAACGGGTCACACTGACACTCGCAGGCATTATAGAAATGGGCGGGCCTATTGATAGCAGTGCCGCGTTTATTCACCTTAGCAAAGCACAACAAACCTTAGGTTACGATCAAAGCCAAGTAACCGGTCTACGTTTACGGGTTGATGATGTGTTTGCAGCGCACCAAATAGCGTTGAGAGTAGGGCAAACTGTTACTGATTACGTGTACATATCGAGTTGGTTTAGAACCCAAGGCAGCTTGTATCAAGACATTCAAATGGTGCGCACGATTGTTTATATTGTGGTGTTTTTAATTATTGCAGTCGCCAGTTTTAACATTGTTTCGTCATTAGTGATGGAAGTGCGCGAAAAAGAAGGCAATATTGCCATTTTAAAAACCATGGGTGCCAAAGACAGTACCATATTGGCTACTTTTGTAATGCAAGGCTTAACTCAAGCATTTGTTGGCGTAGTTTTAGGCTCTATTATTGGCGTTATTCTAGCAATCAATATTAGTGAGCTCTTTACTTGGCTGAGTTTATTGCTGGGTGAAAATCCGCTAGAAGGTGTGTATTTTATCGAATTCTTACCGAGTAAATTAGTTTGGCAAGATATAGTGTTAACTGTTATTGCCACCTTTGTGCTTGCAATATTGGCGACGCTGTATCCAGCATGGCAAGCAACACGTGTTGATCCGGCAAAAGTATTGGGTAATTAAACACAGTATTTAATAGGGCGCTTAGTGTAACTCTGATAAACTGCGCCGCTATTAAACAGCTTTTGTTTGCTGAGCACTTATTTTACCTGGGATTTACTTTGACAAATAACGATATTTTACGCCGTATTCGCTACACCTTTGATTTAACCGATTCAGCAATGGTTGACGTGTTCGCCGCTGCAGAGCACAGCGTCAGCACAGAGCAGGTGATTGCATGGTTAACTAAAGAGGGCGAGCAAGGTTACACCCCAATAAGTGACACCGAATTTGCGGTATTTTTAAATGGCTTTATAAATACCAAGCGCGGTAAGCGTGACGGTGAGCAGCCAATTCCAGAAACTAAATTAAACAATAATATTATTTTTATGAAATTACGTATTGCTTTAAATATGAAAGCAGAGGACGTAATTGCCACACTCGCCTTGGTTGATTTTGATTTAAGTAAGCATGAACTCAGTGCATTTTCACGTAAAGTTGAAAACAAACATTACCGTGTGTGTAACGATCAAGTTTTACGTCTATTTTTAACCGGAGTACAGCGTACTTTTCGCCCAGATGGCGATAAAGCTTAATGCATTTTATGGAGGTTGGTTAGCAATCTCCATTTAAACCTCTTAAACTAACTCACTAAAATCTACGCTATTATTAGTCTTATCCTTCTACAACTTCAGTCTTATAAAGCATTTTATGTTGTCGCTCTTGTAAAAACGTAGAGTCGTATTTTGTTTTACTATTTTTTTAATACTTTTAACGTGTTATTCATTTAAACTGGTGTTTTTAGCATATAAATTCTATTTTAACGGTTTTTTATACAAAAGAAACAACAATTTAATTCAACATCAAACACGTGCATCCAGTTTATCTATGATGTTAAAGTGTAAAAATATAATGATCGCATAATCAATTTCTCCACTAAATAATAACATTGATCATTTTTCCTGTTTCGAATTTAAAAATACCTACATGGAAGAGTAAATATGGATTATATACACAAAACTATTTCGCAATTAAAGCAGACGAGTCCTGCGCAATGTGAGTTTTATCAAGCTGTAGAAGAAGTGCTAGACTCGCTAGAGCCAATATTTGCGCAAACCAGTGATTACCAACAACAAGCAATTATTCAAAGAATGGTAGAGCCAGAGCGCCAGTTAATGTTTCGTGTGCCTTGGGTTGATGACGAGGGCAATATTCAAGTCAATAAAGGCTACCGTATCGAATTTAATTCGGCGTTGGGGCCATATAAAGGCGGCTTACGTTTTCATCCAAGTGTGAATGCCAGCATTATAAAGTTCTTAGGGTTTGAACAAATTTTTAAAAATGCACTAACTGGTTTGCCTATAGGTGGTGGCAAAGGAGGCGCTAATTTTGATCCTAAAGGACGCTCTGATGGCGAGATAATGCGCTTTTGCCAATCGTTTATGACCGAGTTATATCGTCATATTGGTCCTACAACCGATGTACCTGCAGGGGATATTGGCGTAGGGGCGAGAGAAATTGGTTATATGTTTGGCCAATACAAACGCTTAACAGGGCGCTATGAAGGCATACTAACCGGTAAAAGTTTACTTTGGGGCGGATCGCTTGCTCGCAAAGAAGCAACGGGTTATGGCGCAGTGTATTTTGCTAACTATATGCTTGAAGATCGTGATGACAGTCTATCAGGAAAACGCTGTTTAATTTCAGGCTCTGGCAATGTGGCTATTTATGCTATGGAAAAATTATATCAATTAGGGGCCACGCCTATTGCCTGTAGTGACTCAAAAGGCACTTTGTACGATGAGAGTGGCATTGATTTAAAACTTATTAAGCAATTAAAAGAACAGTCACGAGGATGCCTGAGTGACTACCTAGATACTCACTCTCAGGCAAAGTATACGCCTCGCGATGAGTACCCTCAGGATGGTCATGCTGTATGGCGTTACAGTGCGGATGCGGCTTTTCCTTGTGCTACACAAAACGAATTAACCCAAGCGGATGCAAAAGCACTACTTGAAAATGGCTGTACTTTAGTCAGTGAAGGAGCAAATATGCCTTCAACCAAAGAAGCGATTGATTGCTTTATTGAATCAAAAATTGCTTATGGACCTGGCAAAGCAGCAAATGCAGGTGGGGTGGCAACCAGCCAATTAGAAATGGCACAAAATGCCAGTATGCAAAGCTGGACATTTGAGCAAGTAGATGAAAAGCTAAAACAAATAATGAAAGATATATTCACAACAGCCAACGACACTGCAAAAGAGTTTGATCAACCCGGTAACTTACTTTTAGGCGCTAACATCGCTGGATTTAGACGTGTAGCCGATGCAATGATTGAACAAGGTGTAGTGTAACAGCTCGGTTAATATATAATTTTTAGTAGCTTATACCTGTTTGATAGTGACATTTAATAAGTGTTGAACGAACAGGCAGGTATGAGCGAAAGATAGTTATTGAAGTGAGGTGTCATTAGCTAAGTTATATTAAAAGGGCACTTTCGTCATTTCTACATATTCAAATAATCTACAAAAAGCATAATATTTATAACTAGCAATAGCTTACACTATTTGTTATTAATATAAATTCATAAAATGAGGATGTTTTTCGTGAAAATAGAGAAACTGTCCTCTAATAAAGCTGTGACATGCAAAAAGGAATTTCGTATGAATATCAATGCAACAATTCTCGGTCAATTTATTTTTATATCAATGATCGTAATAACTGGTTTAAGCTTTTATCTCGGTAAACGTAAAACCCAAAATGTTAAAACAACAACCTTTATTGGTTTTTTATTGTCATTTATACCGCTATTAGGTTTAATATTTGTCGCAGTTTTGGCACTCAAAAACGATGTTATAAATAATAATGACTCTACTATTTAGGTGCTTAATTTTATATAAAATCCATTTTAATTTTTCTAAAACAGTTGGTTAGGCTCTGAACCATTACATATTGAAACCACTGTTTAGTGCGCTTAATATGACGTTAAAAGGCCTAATCTAACCCCAGCTTAAATTTAAAATGAATACGTGTCGAAAATATTCAATACCTATATTGAGACAAAAGCTATCTTAGCTCCAACTACATTTAAGGAGGTGAGATATGTTTTTTCGTGCAAATTATTTTGAGCTAGCACCTAAAGCAATACAGATTCTGATGAACCAAGAAGACTATCTGCGTAAGCAATTTAGTATTTCAGAAACAGTAACAATCCCGATCTGGGAATTGATTAAACTAAGAGTGTCGCAGATGAATCAGTGTGCCTTTTGTATTGATATGCACAGCAAAGACGCATTGAGTCATGGGGAAACTCATGAACGTATTATTGGCTTAAGTGCATGGCGTAATATGCCTTTATATTCTAAGACAGAACTAGCTGCGCTCGATTGGGCTGAATATTTGACCCTAGCTAACCCCGTAGACGAAGAGTTCTATAAGAATACGGTAGAAGTATTAGGTGAAAAAGCTGTAGTGGATTTGACCATTGCGATTAATGCTATCAATAGCTGGAATCGAATTGCTAAGACGTTTATGCCAGAGGTAGGCAGCTATAAACCGTAATAAATTATTTGAACAGGCATTTAATTTTCAGTTGTCTCAACCATCGGGGCAGCTGTCTGCGTTTGTGCAGGGAGTATGGTCAGCATCTGTACAGCAACCGGTTCCGATAGTAAAGCCGCTGTATTCTGATGCTGGCAGCGGCATTATTTTTAACCTTGTTGGTGACGTGATGATTGGCAATGAAACCCTGCCGGAAGGTGTCATTATGCTTGCTATAAATAAACAGACTGAGAATATTGTTCTGCAATCTGGAGCACAACTCTCAGGCATTCGTTTCCATCCAGCCATTTGCTATGGTGTTTTGGGACAGCATTACGACAAGCCAACACTTTTATTGCCAGAGGAAGACCAGCTTTATAACCTTTATGGGGTTTATAATGATCTCCGAATTCAAAAAGACATTGAAAGGCGAATTGAAACTCTGCACCGCTGGGCAGATAAAAACCTAGATTATTCCAAAGTAATTCCAGCCCCTCTGAAGAAAGCACTAATGTATATCGAGCAGGATGAAACGCCGGGGCAATTAAGTGCAAGTATTGATTTGAGCCAACGGCAAATTGAGCGTATTTTTAAACTTTGGCTAGAAATGACTCCCAAACATTATCAGCGGATTTTAAGGGTTAAAAAAACAATCAGCTTTTTACGAACATACAAAAAAGCAAACTTAGCGGATGTTGCTCACCAATTTGGATTTAGTGATCAGGCGCATATGACACGGGAATTTCGTACTTTTGCATGTATTACGCCAGGGCAAATAGAGTGAGTTTTTGGCTTTCATACTTGGTTACCACCGGTAAATGTTTTTCAGCTAACTCAATAAAACTAATTTCGTGCAAAGCCTATTTATCAAATCATTAAACAGGACAAAAATAGTTGGCATTTGCTCCTTTTTCGCTTATTTTAGCCAACCATTTTTTGCCTCATAATGAGGTATCACTTTTGTAGGAAACGCACGATGAAAACAATAATCTTCAGTCTTTTAATAGTCACTACTTTATTTTCAGCTAGCACGTTCGCAAATAATGATTCGCAATACGAACAAATGGCAAAGCAACTTTCAAAACAGCTAGAAACTTCCATGAAAGTAATGAATAACCCAAAGTTAATTAAAGCCAATGCAAAATATATAAAAAGTTTATATGAAGCTTTGGTTGAAGAGGGTTTTACTAAAGAGCAAGCATTACAACTCGTTGCAGCAACTCTAGCAAGCAAAAAGTAAAACTAACGAGCCTAGTAACCATGTGAATACTAACAGCTCACTCAGTTTTGCTTCGCTTCACATTTTAGCAAATTACTACCAGCCCCTCCTGCGGGGCTATGGATCAAAACGGAGACTGGAGTATAACTATGCTATTAGCTAATCTCTCACACCCGTTAGCTTAAGCTGACACCCATTCTAAAAATTCAATATGTAAAAGCGGACTTGTATTTTGAATTTGGTACAGTTTTAACAAATAAATAAAGTGACTGTTTTTAGATTTTATTCGCCTCATATCTAACTGATAATGCCAACTAATAAATTTGGAGTTTATCTGATAGGTAAGTACTAGCGATTATTTCTGTAATTGGTAAAATTTTACCAATCCTTTTGATAGCCCAATAGGAAAGGTCGAGTAATGATCGCTTCCTTCAACAACTTCCTCTTCTAGCTTTAATTTTTGGTAATTACGTGAGCGTAATAGATTTGCAAACTTCACATGACCTGCGACCATATCTTCTTTCATGCCATTTTCTAACGTTTCTAATGCGCCAGTTGCCATAAATACATTAGCCTGCAGCGATGTGTTTTTCTGGGCATATTTATTTTCTAACTCAAATATCCAATTATTCTTAAACCAGAGTGAAGGGCTGGTTAAGATATAAGTAGCAAACAACTCAGGCTTGGTCAACAATACCCAAGCGGCAAAAGATCCCCCCAATGATTGCCCAGACAATATTCTTTGTTCAGGGTTAACTCGGTAATTGCGCTCAATGTACTGAAAGATTTCTTTTTCAATAAATGCTAAGTATTCAGTTGCTCCACCTGTGGTGTATTTTGTCCAGCTCTGATCAACGACAGGTGTTAAATCTCTAACTCGACTAAATTGACCGTCTTCTCCGTGAGCAAATGAAATACCAACAATAATGACTTTATCCATGTCTCGAACATGAGTGACACCAGCAGCTACTTTAAAAGTATAAGGTCCATCATTTAAGTAAAGTACAGGGTATTTTTTAGATTTATTCTCTACTAAGAAATAACTACGGGGTACTTTGATATATAAATCGTATTTCTTACCCAGCACTGTGGATTTAATTGTTACTACTTTACTGTTAGCAATTTCAAAACGATGGCCTTCAGCGAGTGCAAGATTGCTGCAAATTATATTGAGCATAAAAATTAAAGCTAAGTATTTTACAAAACACGAGGAGGAAATAATTAAACTGCATATTGTCAAAAAAGTAGTCGGTTTCATTTTGGCTAAATCCTTTGCTATCGATAATGTTAAAGTTGAAAAGTTTTTAGTATGACAAACAGTAACTTGATGTCCATCTAACGTTTTATCCAGTTTCAAACTCATAGTGCGACACGTGTCACGGTGTTGCGTTTTAACATACAGGATGTTAAAGTGCGACACAAGTCACACCTCTTGAGTCTTTATATGAAACCCAATTCAACAGAGTTAGAAATACTGAAATTACTTTGGAAAAAACAGCCACGTACAGCCAAAGAGATTCATGAACACTTAGAATCAAAGTATGGCTGGTCATACTCATCTACACGTAAAACCTTAGAAAGAATGGGCAATAAAGGAATTTTAGAGGTGGGCTCCTCTGGCAACAAAAAAACCTTTAAAGCATTAGTTGAGAAAATACCGACGCTAGCATCTTATATGCAGGAATTCGCAACCAATGTTTTAGAGTTAGATGAACCACTCCCTGTCACTATGTTCGCTGATAGCCGTTTAATAAATAAAGCTGAAGTCGATGAATTAGAGGAATTGTTAAATCAACTTTCAAAGGATGAAAAACAAAAATAGTGGACTCTTTCATTATTCAATTCATAGTAAATAGTATTTTTCCTTGGCTTATATTTTCTGGGCTTGTATATGTTTGCTCATCTTATATAACCAAGCAAGACAATACCTCGCCAGGTATTTGGTGGTCTGCGCTTTTAGCCAGCTTTTTACCTTTTATTCCTTTATCTCTTGGCACTATTAATATACCTATCCCTGATTTGGATTATATAAGCTCTAGTTTGCAAAGCGCACAAATAGTAAAGCAAGCCAGTATAACCCATGTAAGTTTGCAGAAAATTGATTTAATCTCAACAGCGCTAATTGTTGGTTACTTTGGTTTTACCAGCTTGAAACTCGTTAAATTATTGCTTGTGTGGCAGAAACTCAAAAGCTTAACGAGATCTTCTGAATTAATAAATGAGCTGTCGACTAGTAAGGTGAAGATTGGCATTTCCTCGCAAAACCACAGCCCTTTTGTCATTGGTATAACAACAGCCTATGTTGTGCTACCTGATTATTTTTCATCCCTAAATAAAGATCAGCAAAGCATTTTGATTCAGCACGAGCTAACCCATATTACAAACAAAGATCATATTACGATTCTTTTATGGAGGGTCTTAAGCATCGTTTTATGGATAAACCCATTTGTTAAAAAGATGGAATGGCAGTTTATTCGCGCTATGGAGCATAGGTGTGATAGACATACAATATGTCGTTTTAGTCTCAACAAACATGATTATGCTAAGGCACTGCTGCAATCATTAAAAAAGAGCATTCAATTTAGTAACAACAATCCAGTCGCTCAATTTAGTTCTGCTGTGCTTTGTGCTGATGATTACAAAGCGAGGCTTTCAAATATTGCTTCTCCATCGAGTAAAAGCAAACTTGCTTTAACTTTTAAGTTCTCCTTAATGATACTGGTTATTTTTAGTCTGCATACATTTTTAAAAGACCCCGCAATGACAGGGAAGCTCACTTGGCAACATCCACTAAATAGCCATACGATCAGCTCAACATTTCGTAGCATAAGCAAGGTCAGAGATTATAAGCCGCATCAAGGTATAGACTATGTTGCCCAAAGAGGAAGCCCTGTGCTGTCTGCTGCAGATGGAGTAATAGTTATTTCAGGTAACAAAACCTTGCATTCGAACTATGGAAATACTGTATTAATTCAACATAAAAGTGGCTATCAAACGTTATATGCGCACCTAGAATCAAGTGACGCTAAAGTCGGCTCTTGGGTTAAAGCAGGGCAGGTTATTGGTATCATTGGTGATACAGGTAAAACGACAGGGGTTCACCTGCACTTTGAAGTAATTAAAGACAACCAAAGAGTTGATCCTAGTTTAGTTATCGTTACTAAATCATAGGGTAATGTCTTTTATTTCAAGTGCTTATAGAGTTATAAAGGTGTGATATGTATCAAAAGCTACTTTTTATTATTTTTACTTTTCTTTTTAGTTCATTTAGCTATGGTGGCAAAGTATATGAGAGCTTCCCAAACAAAGTAAATCCATCAGAGCATTATGTTTTTTATTCTCACGGATTCATTGTAGAGGGTAAAGATCCCACACCTATTCATGAGCGTTGGGGGCAATATAACTTTCCAGCGATTAAACAGGAACTTGCCGACTCAAGCTATCATTTAATTGCTACTCATCGGCCAGCTAAGACTCCCCCTTTTAACTACGCTCAACAGCTATCTAAACAAGTAACTAAGTTACTAAAAAATGGAATACCTGCGAGCAATATATCGCTAGTTGGCTTTTCCCGCGGCGGGTTTATTACGGCAATTACATCGAGCCATTTAAAAAACATGGATATTAACGTTGTGATTTTAGCGGCTTGTACCAGTGGATTAGCTAAAAAAACAGAAATAGCTATTTATGGTCATTTATTTTCAGTCTATGAAACCTCTGACTCTGTTGGTTCATGTGACGATGTCGTTAATAGAAGCATTAATACGGTTAGTTCTTACACAGAAATATCTATTTCAACGGGTAAAGAACATGGCGCTTTTTTCACACCGAGAAAAGAATGGATATTACCCGTTAAAGCGTGGCTCAAACGTAAAAAGATTCAGTAATATCGTATAAGCCTAAGTTCACATAGCCGATAATTAAATTTAAACAATTTTAAAAAATAATAAGCTAGGATTAAATCAACTTCATGGAAATTAGAAAATTAAATTCTCTAAGAGCTTTAGCTGCCCTTATTGTATTTGTTACTCACTTTTCAGATATTACTCATTGGTTAAATGGTTCCCTAGGCGGCGGTTCAGGAGCCTATGGCGTAATGTTATTTTTCCTTCTTAGTGGTTTTTTAATGTCATTTCTCTATTTAGATACCAAATTTAGCAGAGCGAACATTAGACGATACGTACTAGCTAGAGCCGGACGAGTTTTACCTCTGTACCTTGTAATTGTTTTTAGCTCTTACTTATTAACTCAAAATAATTATGACATTTTATACAACATAACTGATCTTAATTCGCTAATAGGTCACCTTTTGTTCATGCATGGTGAAAGCGTACTTTGGACAATTCCACCAGAAATACAATTTTATATAATCTTACTCGTTTTTTGGTTTTTAGCAGGCGATAGAAAAGGGTATATATATTTACTAATTGTGACTTTTATGATGTTTTGGTACTTGGCTGACTTCCCAAGAGTATTTGGTGAAATTAAAAGTGTCCATTACAACATATTTAGTACTTTAAGAACGTTACCGTACTTTTTTATTGGCGTTATATTTGGTTTGCATTACAAATTATTTAAAGTGCCGAGTTATATGAAGAGCAACTGGTTTATATTAGCTTTGTGTTTAATACCTTTATTGTATCCTGAGTTTTCACCTATTAACGAGGGTGACAAGAAAAGAATGTGGCTTAGTTATGAAGTTCTATTTGTTATGAGTACAGTATTCTTTTGTGTTGTTTTTTTAATCCCAGACAACAATATTTTTTTAGCAAATAAGGTTGGTGACTTTTTAGGTAAAGTGTCTTACTCATTTTATTTATTGCATATGCCTATTATTGGAATGGTGAATAAGTTTAATTTAAATATTGAACTTAAACTGTTGCTATCACTAAGCCTGAGTGTTTTTTTTGCGCATCTATCGTACGTATTCTTTGAAAGGCCTATTGCAAATAAAATTAGAAGCGCCTCAAATAAAAAGAAGCTCAACATTTAAATTTTACACATTTAAGAAAGCTAGAATGTTTATTACACTGGACTTTGTTGTTTATTCTGCTCCATATCACTAGGAGCGAAAGAAAATAGAGAGTTTAAAATTCGAAATACGCATCCCCTAATGTTGCTGAGCCTTAGGTTGATAATTTATATTTAAAATACAATGCAACGTTTAATCGTTGCATTGTAATAAAGTAGCCGTTAATTATTACGAAAATGCAGATTCGGCGAGCTCTTCTTGCATTTGTTCGCGCATTTTAAATTTTTGCAATTTGCCGGTTACTGTCATCGGGTAATGTTCTACAAAACGAATATATTTAGGCTGTTTAAAGTAGGCGAGTTTGTCTTTTAAAAATAATCGAATTGCTTGCTCATCAAGCACTTCACCTTCTTTAGGCTGGATCCAAGCACACACTTCTTCGCCAAATTTTTCATCGGTAATACCAAAAATTGCCGCATCTTGTATCCCTGGGTAGGTGTATAAAACCTCCTCAATCTCACGGGGATATATATTTTCACCACCGCGAATAATCATGTCTTTAATTCTGCCAACAATACTAACAAAGCCTTCACTGTCCATTACTCCTAAATCGCCTGAATGTAACCAACCTTTATTATCGATAGTGGCTTTGGTTTTCTCTTCATCATTCCAATAGCAGCGCATAATGCCGGCACCACGGCTACAGACTTCACCGGGTTGGCCTATTTTTTGAACTTCACCCACCTCATCAATAATTTTTACTTCAGTGTGCGCAAGCGCTCGTCCTACTGTGGTGACTTGACGCTCAATTGATGAGTCGGTTTCAGTGATATTGTTGATTGGGCTACACTCTGTTTGTCCATAGGCTATAACGACTTGGTTCATATTCATTAGTGTTTGTACTTTACGCATAACTTGTTCGGGACAGGTTGAGCCTGCCATAACGCCGGTTCGTAATGTACTTAAGTCATAATCACTGAAGTTATTAAGCTCTAATTCGCTTATAAACATGGTAGGCACGCCATGAAGCGCGGTGCATTTTTCTTGTTGTACCACCTTTAATGTGGTTTTTGGATCGAAAGAATCACTTGGATAAATAGCTGCAGCGCCTTTACTTACGCACAATAAGCTGCCTAAAACCATGCCAAAGCAATGATAAAGGGGTACAGGGATACACAGCTTATCATGTTCAGTAAAATGCATTGCTTGGGCAACAAGTAGTGCATTATTAAGAATGTTTTTATGCGTTAGTGTAGCCCCTTTAGGATTCCCTGTGGTACCTGAAGTAAATTGAATATTAATGTCTTGATTACAATTTAGAGTTTTTGCCACTGCTTGAAGTTCTAACTGGTGAGCGTCTGTCGGCATGGCGAGTACTTCATTAAACGAAAACATACCATTTACTGGCTCATCACTTATACAAATTACATTTTTTAATGAAGGGAGCTTAGCGGCTTTTAATTTCCCTTTTTGGCAACTATTTAGCTCTGGGGCTAAACTTTGTAGCATATTAACGTAGTGACTGCCCTTAAATGAGGTAGCAGTAATAAGCGTGGAACATTCAACACTATTAAGTGCATATTGCAGTTCACTGGGGCGGTAAGCTGGGTTAATACACACCATGATTGCGCCGATTTTAGCTGTTGCAAATTGTGTTAAGCACCACTGTATGTTATTGGGTGACCAAATACCGACTCTGTCACCGACTTTTACCCCTAATGCCAACAACCCCATAGCAAGTTGATCAATCTGTTGCTGAAATTCCTTATAGTTTAAGCGAATATTTTGGTGAGCAACAACAACTGCCAATGCCTCTGGGTTATTGTCGACAATTGAGTCGAGGTATTCTCCAATTGTTTGCTCTATTAGCGGTGTGCTTTGAATCCCCTTAAAATAACTATTTGATAGCGGTATAGTGTTTATTTGTTCTACTTCTTTATGCACTGTTTGTGTCGCTTTCATGACATTCTCCATGTTTTTATCTATCCAAGGCTTGTTGATTAAATAAACATGAATTGTCGACAAAGGGAAGGGGGTTAGACTAATGTCTTACACTTTTATTTGAAAATTTAGACATAAAAAAACGCGTAATATTGAGCTATTACGCGTTTTTACAAGGATGCAATTGGTATTACATTTCGTCGCTGCGGTAGGTTTTTTTCATGATATAAACGTAAGCATTAACGAATGCATTTTCTTGATATTTTTTAAGGCCAGTGTCTTCGAACGCGATAGGGATAGGGTTGCGTTTTACTTGCTCTTTTATTTCAGTAGTTGAAAACACGCGAACATCGAGGTTGTCGATTAATTGAATCGCCGTTTCCATTTTGAACCCTTTAGCGCTACCTGCAAATTTACCTTTAGGCTGGCGTTCGCGAATGGCAACAGAATCAATTTGGTAATCTTGCATCAGCTTTGCAAAATCAAATTGAAATTTACGCATTATTTCAGTGTCGTTACCGTTACCTAATGTAAAGCGTGTTTGGCGCACGTCACGAATATCAAAAACGTCGTTATCTTTACTTAAAATACAAAGTAGTACATCGCTACCGGTAATTTCTACACCACATGTTCTCATTGTTAATCTCTACTATAACTTAATTACCGGTTATTATACGCAACACGCATTAAAATGCGAGTTTAAGCACTTTGTGTGCTGCTTTAATATAGTGCTTTACGTTAATTTGATGCGGCGTGACTGAAGAAAAGTTATTAATTGCACATTTATGTTAAAAATGCGTGGTTTTTAGTAGCTTAAAACTTGTAATTAACGCTGCAGCACGCGACAATATCTTTTTTGTAGTTGAGCAGACTCAACATCTACATTAGCCTTTGGCGGCGAAAAATAGTCAATGCTTATTCGTAAAAGCGTTGTCGAGTCATTCTCATTTAATTAATTAAAAAATACACGTGATACATTGTAGGTGTCACCACTGTATGTAAGGATTTATAATGCCAGTTATTACTCTCCCTGACGGTAGTCAGCGTAGTTTTGAAAACCCTGTAAGCACGCTTGATGTTGCAAACGATATTGGCCCTGGTCTTGCTAAAGCAACCATCGCCGGCCGTGTTAATGGCGAACGTGTGGATGCATGTGATTTAATTTCAGCCGACTCTCGTCTTGAAATTATTACAGCAAAAGATGACGATGGTTTAGAAATTATTCGCCATTCTTGTGCCCACCTAATTGGTCATGCAGTTAAGCAACTTTTCCCAGACGCTAAAATGGCGATTGGTCCTACTATCGATAACGGTTTTTACTATGATATTGATATGGAACATTCGTTATCTCAAGATGATCTTGATGCTATTGAAAAGCGTATGTTACAGCTTGCAAAAACAAACTACGATGTAGTGAAAAAAACCGTTAGCTGGCAAGAAGCACGCGATACGTTTGCGGCGCGTGGCGAAACATACAAAATAGAAATTCTTGACGAAAATATTGCTCAAGATGATCGTCCAGGTTTATACCACCACGAAGAATACGTAGATATGTGTCGTGGACCACACGTTCCTAACATGAAATTCTGTCAAAACTTCAAAATTATGAAGGTAGCAGGTGCATACTGGCGTGGTGATTCTGAAAATAAAATGCTGCAGCGTATTTACGGCACAGCGTGGGGCGATAAAAAGCAACTTAAAGCGTACTTAAAGCGTTTAGAAGAAGCCGAAAAACGTGATCACCGTCGTATTGGTAAAGCACTTGATTTATGGCACTGGCAAGAAGAAGCGCCAGGCATGGTATTTTGGCACAACGATGGTTGGAGCATTTACCGTGAATTAGAAGAATTTGTGCGTGAAAAATTACGTGAGTACCAATACGAAGAAGTAAAAGGTCCAATGATGATGGATCGTTCGTTATGGGAAAAATCAGGTCACTGGGAAAAATATTCAGAAGCCATGTTTACCACGGAGTCTGAAAAGCGTGAATACGCAATCAAGCCAATGAACTGTCCAGGTCACGTACAAATATTTAACCAAGGTTTAAAATCATACCGTGATTTACCACTGCGTATGGCTGAGTTTGGTTGTTGTCACCGTAACGAGCCATCAGGCGCACTTCACGGTTTAATGCGTGTGCGTGGCTTTACCCAAGATGATGCGCATGTATTCTGTACTGAAGAGCAAATCATGGATGAAGTATCGGCCTGTATTAAAATGGTTTACGATACATATGAAACATTCGGCTTTGAAAAAATTGTAGTTAAACTTTCAACTCGTCCAGAACAACGTATCGGCGAAGATGAAATGTGGGACAAAGCTGAGCTTGCACTTGCTGATGCACTTAAGGCAAATGACATTGAATTTGATTACCTACCAGGTGAAGGGGCGTTTTATGGCCCTAAAATTGAATTTACTTTGTACGATTGCTTAGACAGAGCGTGGCAGTGTGGTACAGTGCAACTAGACTTTGCATTACCTGGTCGTTTAGGCGCAACATATGTGGCTGAAAATAACGAACGACGTACACCTGTTATGATACACCGCGCTATATTAGGGTCTATTGAGCGCTTCATCGGTATTTTAACAGAAGAGTATGCTGGTTTATTCCCAACGTGGCTTGCGCCTAAGCAAGTGGTGATTATGAATATCACCGATAAACAAGCACCGTATGTTCAGGAAATTGTACAAAAATTAAATAAACTTGGAATTAGAGCCGCTGCTGACTTGAGAAATGAGAAGATTGGCTTTAAAATCCGTGAGCATACACTTAAGCGTATTCCTTACTTATTGGTTGTTGGCGACAAAGAAGTTGAGCAACAAGAAGTAGCAGTACGAACTCGCACAGGTGAAGACCTAGGCAAATTTAATGTCGATGATTTTGTAGCTAAAATCAGTGAAGAAATCAAAAATCGACAGTAAAAATCGAGCGTGTAGGGCAAGCAAAAATAGCCAGCTACACGCTTATATTATTGATATTCTTGGAGGAACGTACTATTAGAGGCGGCAAGAAAGGGCAACAAACAGCTCAAAAAAATCGTATTAACGAAGAAATTACAGCGCAAGAAGTTCGTTTAATCGACATCGACGGCGAACAAGCTGGAATTCAGTCATTAAAAGACGCGCAAGCTATGGCTGATGCAGCGGGTGTTGATCTTGTAGAGATCAGTCCAAATGCTGAGCCGCCTGTTTGTAAGGTTATGGATTACGGTAAGTTCATCTTTGAAAAAAGCAAAGAACTAAAAGAGCAGAAGAAGAAGCAAAAGCAGATCCAGATTAAAGAAATCAAATTCCGTCCAGGTACGGATGAAGGTGATTATCAGGTTAAGCTACGCAACTTACGCAAGTTCTTAGAAGCTGGCGATAAAGCTAAGATAACTATCCGCTTCCGTGGTCGTGAAATGGCTCACCAAGAAATTGGTATCGAATTATTAAACCGTATTAAAACCGATTTAGAAGAATTAGCAGTTGTTGAATCTTTCCCAAATCGTGTTGAAGGCCGTCAAATGGTTATGATGATGGCGCCGGTTGCTAAAAAGTAATAATTAGGCGATAATACGCACCGAATTTAGCTCAGGTTTGCAAGTGATATGAAAATGTCCACCTGAGTTAACCGGTTTTAAAGTAAAATTGCGGTATTTATATCGGGTTTTCACCGGAACATAGCAGTAAGTTAGGCCTTTAAAGTGGAGCTATAGCAATATATCTCACGCCTTCTTACTAATTTTAAAGCAATACAATTGGAGTTATTGCAATGGCTTACAAGCTAAAAAGTCACAGAGGCGCAGCTAAGCGTTTCAAAAAGACTGCTTCTGGCGGTTTCAAGCGTAAACAAGCGCATCTTCGTCACATTCTGACTAAGAAAACTTCTAAGCGTAAGTTACACCTACGTCCTAAGATGATGGTTCATAAAAATGACCATGGTCTAGTTTCACGTATGTTACCATTCGCTTAATAGGGGTTTTTAGAAATGGCAAGAGTTAAACGCGGCGTTGTCGCACGTGCACGTCACAAAAAAGTTTTAAAACAAGCGAAAGGTTACTACGGAGCACGTTCACGTGTTTACCGCGTAGCTTTCCAGGCTGTTACTAAAGCGGGTCAATACGCTTACCGTGACCGCCGTGCTAAGAAACGTACTTTCCGTCAATTATGGATTGCACGTATCAATGCTGCTTCACGTCAAAATGGTCTGTCTTACAGCCGTTTTATCAATGGTCTTAAAAAGACATCTGTAGAAATCGATCGTAAGATCCTTGCAGATATCGCTGTTTACGACCAAGTTGCATTTGCAGCGCTTGTAGCAAAAGCAAAAGAAGGCCTAGCGGCAGCTTAAGTTTTTGTATAAGTATTGAAAAGGAGCCTATGGCTCCTTTTTTTGTGCCTGCTATTTACTGCTTTAGCTATGTCATACCTTTTAGTGCCGTGTATCCATTTAACTTAACTAGCTAAACCAGAATTTTAGGCATGTTCATTGTTGCTCTTAAGGTTGATATTAATTATGTTTTTATCAGCACTTGACTAGGGCTTGAGCAAATAATCAAAGGAAACTGCAATTGGCTGCATTTTTTTGTTGAACTACCGCAGTTTTGGCATCTAAAAAGCTTTAATTGCTATAATTTTTTTAATTAATGCGTTTGCTAGAGAAGTATATGTTTATAAGTTTATTGGTTTTATCTGCAAGTATGGCGAATAACAGTCATTTACCGCCATTATTACCATGGGAAGGTGCGAGCATGTCGCTATTGCAACAACAAGGACCTTTAACCACAGACTTTGAAATTTCTGCAGGAGTTTCGTCTCCAAATTATGCTGATACCATGGCATTTGTTGATAGGTTGGTAGCGGCTAATCCCACTCAATTTAAATCAAAAACGATTGGTTATAGCAATAGTAAACGTGCAATAAAAATGTTGATTGCCAGCGAACAAGGCTTTTTTGATGCTGGGCAAATGGCTAACAGTACTAAACCAACTGTGCTTATTCAGGCTGGTATTCACGCCGGTGAGATTGATGGTAAAGATGCAATGTTTATGTTGCTTAGAGATATTGCCACGGGTAAACGTCGCGATATATTAAAAAAGGTAAACATTCTATTTATTCCCATTCTTAATGTCGATGGGCATGAACGCAGTAGTGCATTTAATCGAATCAATCAGCGCGGCCCAGTAAAAATGGGTTTTAGAACAAACGCCAATAACCTTAATTTAAATCGTGATTTCACTAAATTAGATACCCCCGAGGTTAAAAGCGTACTTGCAGTCATTAACGATTATAATCCAAATTTATATATAGACGTGCATGTGACTGATGGGGCCGATTACCAATATGATGTAACCTACGGCTATAACCCAGTATTTGCTAGCGAGTCGCCCGCTATTTCGGATGCACTCAACCGTTACTTTAAACCTGTTATTGATCAAACCTTAACTGAGCAAGGACATATCCCTGGCCCTTTAGTGTTTGTTATGGATAAACAAGAATTTAAATCAGGTTTAGCAGGTTGGGTGGCGACGCCTCGTTTTTCTAATGGCTGGGGTGATTTAAGGTCATTGCCAACTATTTTAGTCGAAAACCATTCTTTAAAATCCTATAAGCAACGCGTGCTAGGGACTTATGTGTTTATAGATGGTGCTATTGAAGCGTTAGCAACCCATAAAGATAAACTCGCCAATGCGGTAAAAAAAGAACAGCAATTTGTGCCTAAGCAATTAATTGTTAAACGTGGTTACGCTGAGCAAGCTGATCATATCAAATTTAAAGGCATTGCTTATTCTAAGAATATGAATGCTTTGTCAAATCAGCAAGAAGTAAGTTATTTAGGTAAAAAGCAAGATTATGACAAGCTGCCTATTTTTTGGCAAAAAGAAGTACAGCACACGGTTGAAGTCCCTAAATCGTTTTTTATTCCGCCAGTGTATACCGATATTATCGAAAAGCTTGCCTTACATGGGGTATCAATTAATAAACTCAGTGGCGCCAATACACAGCCGTTAAAAATGGCAAAAGTGGCGCAATATAGCTTTGATAAAGCACCATTTGAAGGGCGATTTAGAGTGTCGGCACGTTTTAACTATGAACCGGCCACGAATGTCGATTTAGATGGTTGGTTTGAGGTCAGTACCCAACAAAAAGCAGGCGAGTTAGCCGTGCATTTATTGCATCCAGAAGCACCTGACTCTTTTTTTGCATGGGGTGAATTTAATACGATTTTTCAGCGAACAGAGTATATGGAAAATTACGCATTGCTCCCATTTGCTGAGAAAATGCTCCGCGATGATCCGAAATTAGCAAAAGCATTTAGTAAAAAACTAAAGCAAGATAAAGCATTTGCTACAGATCCTGAAGCGCGCTTAAATTGGCTCTATGAACATAGCCCGTTTTACGATCAAGCTTATTTAAAATACCCAATTTTAATGTCATATGAACAAGATATAGTTATTCAAGCGCAAAAAAATAAAGAAATATAAGATGAAAATAATCACAATTCCCGTTACGCAGTTTATGCAAAATTGCCGAATTATAGTATGCGAACAAACCCAGCAAGCTGTGGTGGTAGATCCCGGTGGTGATGTTGACAAAATTAATACAACACTAACACAGCATAACTTGAGCTTGTCAGCCATCTGGTTGACCCATGGACACTTAGACCATGTGGGTGGTGCTCATAGCTTACGTGAGCAATACAATATAAAGATTATTGGCCCACATAAGGATGAGCGCTTTTGGTTTGATAACTTACCAATGCAAGCCACAATGTTTGGATTTAAACCTATCAGTGCTTTTTACCCAGATGAATGGCTAGCACATGGTGATACCGTACAAGTTGGTCAGCTTGCATTTAAAGTACTGCATTGCCCAGGGCACACCCCAGGACACGTTGTATTTTATCAAGATACGCAAAGCACCGTTATTGTGGGTGATGTTATATTTAAAGGCTCAGTCGGTCGTACTGATTTTCCAAAAGGAGACAGTAAGCAGCTTATTAGCTCAATACAGGCCCATATAATGACGTTGCCACTGAGTACCGCAATTTTAAGTGGCCATGGTGAAGATACCTATGTCGCCAATGAGAAGGCAACCAATCCGTTTGTAAGTGGTCAATTTGGTTGATGTGTTTAATTGTTAAAAATATGCAGACTGCTTTTTAAAAAGGCTGTATAATTTAACCAATTTATTAGATAAATAAGAAATAAAATGTCTCTAAATCACGTAGATCGCCAAATATTGGCACTTTTACAACAAGATGCAAGTTTATCAACCGCTGAAATTGCAGATAAAGTAGGCCTATCTCAGTCTCCTTGTTGGCGTCGTATTGCTAAATTAGAACAAGATGGCTACATCAAAAGTAAAGTCGCATTGCTTGATGAAAAAAAGCTGGGCTTTGATATGTTGGTTTACGCCCATGTACGTTTATCAAACCATGGTAAAAAGAATCTAGCCGAGTTTGAAAAACTGATACTTAGCTATGATGAAGTGACTGAATGTTACACTATGGCGGGTACTATGGACTTTATGTTGCGTATTATTTCTCAAGGCATAGAAGGTTATGAGCACTTTGTACGCGATAACCTACTTAGCTTAGAGTACGTCCAAGAGGTTCATTCTAACGTGACCATGACCTGTGTAAAACGTAGTACAGCCTTACCACTGTAAAATAAAAATAAGCCGATGATAAACAAATCGGCTGCATTAACTATAATTGTGAAATGAGCGCTAATTTGATAGAATTCAGCGCTTTTTTTGTCAGCTAAATAAAACTGAGGAACTCAATGTTTAACTTACTCAGTAGGGCGCCAAGCTCTGCTAAAAACGATATTCTCTCTGGATTGACCGTGGCACTTGCCTTGATCCCAGAAGCTGTTGCATTTGCCTTTGTTGCAAATGTAGAACCCCTTGTTGGTTTATATGCCGCATTTATTGTTGGCTTAATTACGGCTATTTTTGGTGGTCGTCCAGGTATGATTTCGGGTGCAACCGGTGCGCTTGCGGTTGTAATGGTAAGTTTAGTACTGGATCACGGAGTGGAATATCTATTTGCCACGGTGTTGCTGATGGGGCTATTACAAATATTGGCTGGGGTATTTAAGCTCGGTAAGTTTATACGTATGGTTCCACATCCGGTGATGCTCGGTTTTGTAAATGGCTTAGCGATAGTTATATTTTTAGCACAGCTCGGGCAGTTTAAAGTACCTGATGGTGCTGGCGGTCAAGAATGGATGACGGGCAGTGCAATGTACATTATGCTCGGTTTAGTGGCGCTAACTATGGCTATTATTCACTTTTTGCCAAAATTAACGACCGCAGTCCCTTCGTCACTGGTTGCCATTGTGACGGTAACTGGCTTAGTTATTGGCCTTGACTTAGAAGCACGTACAGTACTTGATTTCTTAAAAGGTATGACAGGTAATGAAGCTGCAACGATTGCCGGTGGTTTACCGCAGTTTCATATTCCTATGGTGCCTTTTAATTTAGAAACACTACAAATTATCTTTCCATATGCGCTTATTCTTGCAGCAATTGGCTTAATTGAATCGCTGTTAACGCTAAGCTTGATTGACGAAATTACAGAAACACGTGGCCATTCTAACAAAGAATGTATTGGCCAAGGTGCGGCAAACGTTACATGTGGTTTCTTTGGTGCAATGGGTGGCTGTGCCATGATTGGCCAATCTATGATTAACATTAATTCAGGTGGTCGTTCGCGTTTATCTGGTATTAGTGCTGCGCTGATGTTACTTGCGTTTATTATCTTTGCCTCAAGTTTAATTGAAATGATCCCACTAGCGGCATTAGTTGGTGTTATGTTTATGGTAGTACTTGGAACATTTGAATGGGCAAGTTTTAAAATGATGAAACGCGTGCCTTTATCTGACGCATTTGTAATTGTCTTAGTATCGGGTGTGACGGTTATCACTGACTTAGCCATTGCTGTGTGTGTGGGTGTTATTGTGTCTGCATTAGTGTTTGCTTGGCAGCATGCTAAACATATCTACACAACGAACTATATTGATAAAGAAGGTTCAAAAGTTTACGAGTTACACGGGCCCTTATTCTTTGGCTCAGTTAAAAACTTTGCCGATTTATTTGATGTAAAGAACGACCCTAAAGACGTTATTGTTGAGTTTAAATACAGCCGTGTTGCGGATCACAGTGCGATAGAAGCAATTGATAGCCTAGCTGATAAGTACAATAAAGCGGGTAAAAAGTTGCATTTACGTCACTTAAGCAAAGACTGTACTGAACTACTTCATAAAGCGCGTGACTTAGTGGAAGTAAACGTAATTGAAGATCCGACTTATAAAGTTGCTTCAGACAAACTTGCTTAATAAATAAAAAGTAAACATTGAGAAGCGAAAGGTACATACCTTTCGCTTTTTTTATGCATATAGCTCAATGAATCGCTTAACCGCAAAAGCATCAGACAACGTTATCGTTTGCGATAGGGCTATTAAAAAGTAAGACAGTTGGTAGTGCTATACACGTTGATAAATCGATATAATAATAACAAATTTATAAGGTAATAATTAATTTTGAATTGGCAGTCTTTAATTGATAACAGACAACGCTTTTTCTGGCTTTTGCAAATCGCTGGCTGGATAGGGTATGCGTTAGTTAATTACATTGGATCTAAAGTATTCGAAATGCGTGATATTTACGTATTCGTTATTTTACTTAATGCCTATGCAGGCTGTTTAATGACTGTCCCTTTGCGTTATATATATCGCAAAATTTGGAATGCCTCGCCTTGGGTCTTAATCATTGTTGTATTTGGTGCTTCGTATGTAACTGGTACGCTCTGGGCGGTGGTACAAAAGTTTAACTTGTGGGAAATTTATCGACACGGCTATCGCCCTGAAGAATGGTTCTATTATTTACAACAAGGGCTAGACTCCGTTTATATTATTTTGTGTTGGAGTGGCTTGTACTTTGGGGTTAAGTATTACCAGTTACTACAAAGTGAACGCCAAAAAGCGTTAAAAGCAACTACAATGGCGCACGAAGCGCAGTTAAAAATGCTCAGATATCAGTTAAACCCTCACTTTTTATTTAACACCCTCAATGCTATTTCCACTTTAATTTTGGTAAAAGAAAACAAAGATGCTAATTTAATGGTATCTAAGCTGAGTGACTTTTTGCGTTATACACTCAATACTGATCCAATTAAAAAAGTGCCACTAGAACAAGAGTTACATGCATTAATGCTGTATTTAGAGATTGAACGTGTGCGCTTTGATGAACGGTTACAGGTTAATGTTGATGTGAGTGAGCAAGCTCAACAAGCATTGGTACCTAGCTTAATATTACAACCGATCATTGAAAATGCTATTAAGTACGCCATTGCTCACATGGCAGAAGGTGGCGTTATTGATATAAAAGCACAAGTATTTGCTAATGAATTATTACTTGAAGTGGGCGATAATGGCCCTGGCACTGAAATTGTAAATGGCCAGTTAGTTAATGCACAAGGCGTGGGTGTAGCAAACACCCAAGACAGATTAAAAACGCTCTACGAAAATAATTACTCGTTTGTATTATCACATAATACGCCAAGTGGATTGAAAGTTAATCTGCGAGTTCCGTTTGAGAAGGCTGTGAAGAAATGACAAGAATAAAAACGCTGATTGTTGATGATGAACCATTAGCACGTAAAGGCTTAGCCGTTAGGCTTGAAGAGTTTTCTGATATTGAAGTGATCAAACTATGTAGCTCAGGATTTGATGCGATCGAAAGTTGCAAAAACGAAAAAATTGACCTCGTATTTTTAGATATTCAAATGCCAGGCATGAATGGCTTTGAGGTAGCGCGTGCATTGAGTGAAAGTAGTAAAGACTTGCCTGCCATTGTATTTGTGACTGCGTTTGACCACTTTGCTGTTAAAGCATTTGAAATTCATGCTTTAGATTACATTTTAAAACCCGTTGATGATAACAGATTAAAACAGGCGGTAGAAAAAGTGCATACCTATTTAAAAACTCAGCAGGATAACGCTCATAAGAAAAAATTAGCCAGTTTTGTAGCTGGGATAACGGGTAATAACTGCGAAGAAATTTTAAAGAAATTAGCCACAGGTGATACCTTAACTGATCGGCGCTACCCTGAGTCACTAGCAGTAAAAGAGCAGGGCGAAATTGTTAGAGTGCCCGTTGCCACGATACAGTGGGTAGATGCGGCAGGTGATTATATGTGTTTGCATTGCCAAGACGGGCAAACGCATATATTACGTAAAACCATGAAAGAGCTTGAACAAGAATTAGATCCAAATCTATTTGTTCGTGTGCATCGCAGCGCAATTGTTAATACCAAACAAATTAGCAAGCTGGTAACTCAGGTTAGTGGTGAATATTTATTAGTGTTAGATAACGGACAAGAGCTTAAAGTAAGTAGAAGTTACCGTGATAAAGTAAAAGCAGCATTAGCTAGCTAACTTTAATAAATAGCATAAAAAAACGCGAGCAATTAGCTCGCGTTTTTTATTGTGACTTTTACGACACTGTCACTATCTTCATTGTATTGGTTGCACCAATTGTTTCCATTGCATCACCATGAGTGATAATCACGGTGTCGCCTGTTTGCAGTGAACCTGCAGCCACTAACGTGTTTAATGCATCTTTAACCATATTATCTTTTTCACATTTGGTAGAGTCAAAAAACACCGGGTAAACACCACGATATAGTGCTGTTTGCCCTAATGTGCTCGGATGACGTGAAAGTGAGTAAATGGGTAAACCAGAGCTAATACGCGACATAAGTTTTGCTGTACTACCTGATTCTGTTAGGGTGATAATCGCTTTCACAGAGTCTAAGTGATTAGCTGCATACATTGCTGAGAGAGCAATTGACTCCGCATTAGAAGAGAAGCGGCTATCTAAACGATGCTTAGAAACATGGGTTTCTTTTTGCGACTCAGCACCTAAACAAACACGTGCCATTGTGGCAACCGTTTCTTCTGGGTAATCACCAGCGGCTGTTTCCGCTGAAAGCATGACCGCATCGGTGCCATCAAGCACTGCGTTGGCAACATCCATGACCTCTGCACGAGTTGGCATTGGGTTATCGATCATCGATTCCATCATTTGCGTGGCTGTTACAACAGTACGATTAAGCGAGCGTGCGCGACGAATAATGAGTTTTTGTTTGCCCATTAAAGCTGCGTCACCAATCTCAACACCTAAATCACCACGAGCAACCATCACAGCGTCAGACGCTAAAATGATATCATCTACTGCTTCTTGTGTTTCTACTGCTTCAGCACGTTCAATTTTAGCTAAAAGCTGTGCATTAGAGCCTGCAGCCTCTGCAAGAGAGCGTACATAACGCATGTCATCGCCACTTCGAGGGAAAGAAACGGCAATATAATCAACATTAATTTCAGCCGCAGTTATTAAGTCTTCTTTGTCTTTATCTGTAAACGCGGGTGCAGTTAAACCACCACCTAAACGATTAATCCCTTTATTGTTCGAGAGCACCCCACCCACAGTAACCACAGTGTGCACTAAATGACCTTCAACATGTTCTACAGTAAGCTGAATTAAGCCATCGTTTAAAAGGAGTAAATCACCAGGAGCTACATCTTGTGGTAGCTCTTTATAATCGATACCAACGGCGTTAATATTGCCTTCACCTTTTTCCATTTTTGCATCAAGGATGAATTTTGCACCGACCGCTAAAGTTACTTTACCTTCTTTAAAGGTTGAAACACGGATTTTAGGACCTTGTAGGTCAGCAAGAATTGCAACGTGCTTACCCAGTTTAGCGGCTATATCTCTAACAGCTTGTGCACGGTCTTTGTGATCTTGTGCAACACCGTGTGAGAAGTTTAATCGAACGACATTAGCGCCTGCGCGAATAATTTTTTCTAAGTTATTATCTCTGTCTGTTGCAGGTCCAAGTGTCGCGACTATTTTTGTACGTCTTAACATTAAATTCTCCTGTGCGCTTATTTTAAGCAAGTTGACGGTTATTTTGTTTTAGTGACTACTTAATAAATCTTCAAAGAAGATTTCAGGTTAAATAGTAATTTTTAGTTTTATGCAATTTTTATAACATTGCGACTATTATATACAAAATGAATATGTCATCATTATGACACCGGTGTCACAGGGCGTCAATGATCTAAAAATTTAAATAGCAGCGCTATTTCTTCCCCTGTGAGGGCGGTTGTTTGATATAATTGCAGTGTTTATTTTAACTGTAATAAATGCATGTAGCTTTGCTCATGGTTAAGGCCTGAGTATAATGCACGCGGTATTATTTTAATTTACTAACCAAATAGTTGTTACCGAGGAGGGCACTAAATGCAAGTTGCATTAGTAGGGTTAGGCGTTATGGGGAAAAATCTTGCCCTGAACTTGATTGAAAAAGGGATAACGCTGGTCGCTTATGACAAAAACCCAAATGCGGGTGAAGAGTTATTAAGCTGTGCTAAGTCACAAGGCATGGCTGACAAACTTCACATTGTCTCTGATCTAGGGGATATGGTTAGGCGTTTAGAAACACCGCGTTCTATTTTATTACTTGTACCTGCGGGTGAGTTGGTTGATGCGGTTTGCAATGAGCTGATTGAAGCAGGTGTACAATGTAGTGATATTATTGTTGACTGCGGTAACAGTAATTACAAAGACGGAATTAATCGCAAGCTAAAATACCAAGACAAGTTTGAATTTGCCACCATGGGTATTTCAGGTGGTGCTGAGGGTGCGCGTCATGGGCCAGCTATGATGGCAAGTGGTTCTGAAGGTGGCTGGGAGCGTGTCGAGCCATGGTTTACAAAAGTTGCTGCAAGCTACAAAGGCGAGTCGTGTTTTGCTCGCGTTGGTCAATCAGCCAGCGGTCATTTTGTAAAAATGGTTCACAATGGAATTGAATACGCACTGATGCAACTTATTGCTGAAGTGTATCAGTTACTTCGTCATGGAACTAAGCGCTCGCCAAAAGAAATTGCTGAGATATTTAATGAATGGTCACAAGGCCAGTTAAATAGCTATTTATTGTCAATTTCTAGCCATATTTTGTCACTTGAAAATTCGCAAAATGTGCCCCTTGTTGACTTAATTGATAACAAAGTTGGCGCTAAAGGTACTGGTTTATGGACAGCTCAAAATGCACTTGAATTGGGTATTGCGGTACCGTCATTAGTAGCCGCTGTTCAAGCACGCCATTTAACTAATGCATGCAATACCACTGCTGCACAAGAGATGACGTATAGCGCGCAAAATACCACGCAAGTTGATATTGATTTAGATGAATTGAAAGATGCATTTACTCTTGCAAGTTTACTAGCGTATCGTCAAGGACTTGCATTAATTAAAGGTGCTTCACGTACCCATCAGTGGAAAGTTGATTTAGCCAAAACACTACAAACCTGGCGTGCAGGGTGTATTATTCGTGCAGATTACTTAGACAGTGTAGCGCAAGGTGTTGAGTTTATTGATACTCTTGAAAAAGAGTCACTCGCTATGCGTAAAGTAACGGGCCAAGCGGTCATGACGGGTCTGGCATTCCCTGTGCTAAGTGCAACACAAACCTACTTAGCAACGTTAACAACACCAAGTAATGGGCATTTAGTACAAGCCCAGCGTGATTACTTTGGTGAGCATGGCATTAAGACTCACAGTGGGGAAACGTGTCATTTAACTGACTTAGTTGATATTGACGCAAAAGTTCGTTAATAAAATCTAAGTAAATAAAAAGGACGCTATATAGCGTCCTTTTTTGTTATTCGTTTAGCTGAACACCTAACGAGTTAACTCACCCCGCAAATTATCTTGCATTAAATGGCGAATCGTTTCGATTTCTAAATTTTGACTAAAAAGATAATGCAGTTTAGTTAAACAGGCTTCTAAGGTCATATCAAAACCACTGATCACACCTATATTGAGTAGCGCATTTCCTGTGGCATACCCGCCCATATTCACTTGCCCTTTTAGGCATTGAGTGAGGTTTGTGATAATAACGCCGCGCTTGCTCGCTTCATCAAGTATATCCAAAAACTCAGGGTCTTGCGGTGCATTACCCACACCAAAGCTCAGCAGTACCAATGCTTTAATGTTGCCATTAACTAAGCTTTTAACCACTTCTTTGCTGATCCCAGGGTATAAATACAATACACCAATGGCTTGAGGAGTGATCTGCGCAACTTGTAATTCATTTTCTACATACGGACTTAACTGACCTTTGATCAGTTGAATATTAATGCCAGACAGCGCTAATGGCTCTAGGTTAGGGGAGGCGAATGCATCAAATCCATCGGCATGCGCTTTGGTTGCTCGGTTTCCTCTAAATAATTGATTATTAAAAAATAAACTGACTTCCGCTATCGGGTAGTTAGCTGCTAAATACATGGCATTAAGTAGGTTAACTTGACCATCAGAGCGCAATTGAGAGAGCGGAATTTGTGAGCCGGTAACGATAATAGGCTTTGTTAAGTTTTCAAACATAAACGATAAAGCCGATGCCGTATAGGCCATGGTATCTGTACCATGCAGCACTACAAAGCCGTCGTAATCTTGGTACTTACTTTTTATGTCATCAGCAATAAGTTGCCAGTGGGCAGGAGACATATCTGAAGAGTCAATCAGTGGGCAGTATTCATGAATATCGAATAATGGCATTTCTTCACGATTAAATTCTGCGTTATTAACCACAGTTTCGGTTAAAAAACCTTCGGCAGGAATATAGCCGCGGATTGATTTTTTCATTCCTATAGTACCGCCAGTATAAGCGATGTAAATGCGTTTACGTTTCATAAAAAAAACCCAGTAAAAAAACTGGGCTTAGTATAACGCTAAGTGCTAATCAATACAGCCTGTTAGGGCATTATTGTGCAACTGTACATTCTAAACAGCGCGCGTAAACACCTTGTGGATCGTTATAATCTTTCAGGTTTTCTACTTCGCTGCTTAATTGCTTAATCACGCTTTGCAGGTTAGCTTGACTAGCTAGTACTGCTGATTTTTGTGTTTCAAGTCCAAGCACTGATTTAACCGCGGCGCTACCAAAAATATCTTGGAGCATTTGTTCTTGAGGGCTAAGTGATTGTCTAATTGTTTTAACTTCATAGAAGTTAAGTTTAGCAAGCTCTGCAGCCGCTTTGATAGCGTCTTGCTTGTTACCCAGCTTGTCAACTAAACCAAGCTCTTGAGCTTGCGATGCAATCCAAACGCGGCCTTGGGCAATTTTATCAACTTGCTCAGGGGTCATATTACGTGCATCGGCAACGACATTTAAAAAACGTTCATAAGCTTCTTCAACACTCATTTGAATCACTTGTGCCATTTTTTCATTTAGTGGACGAGTTATTGAAAAACCGGCCATTTCTGTAGTCGCTACACCATCAGAGTAAACACCGATTTTAGCTAAGGTATCTTCAAAGGTCATAAAGGTACCAAATACACCGATTGAGCCGGTAATCGTACTAGGTGCTGCCCAAATTTCATTTGCCGCTGATGCAATCCAATAACCACCTGATGCAGCTACTGAGCTCATTGAAGCAATGACTGGTTTACCTGCGGCCTTAAGCGCCAATACTTCAGCACGAATAACTTCAGAGGCAAACATGCTGCCACCGCCAGAATCAATACGTAACACGACTGCTTTTACTTTATCGTCAAGGCGTGCCTTGCGTAATAGTGCAGCTGTTGAATCACCGCCAATCTCACCGGCACGACGCTCACCGTCTACGATGGTACCTTTAGCTACAACAACAGCGACTTTTTCTGTCATTGGGTTATCAAACTCAATTGGCGGCTTAACTAAGCTTAAGTATTCACCAAAAGACACTTGTTTAAATGTTTTACCATCTTCCTCAGCACCAACTAGATCAATTAATTGCTGACGAATTTGTTGATTAGTTTTGAGAGAATCAACCCATTTATTATCCAGCGCGTATTTACCCGCATCACCATTGGCAGCCTGCATTTTGGCTAAATAAGTATCCATTGTTTCATCAAAATTTGATTCGTCAAATGGACGCACCGCACTTACATCTTGTTTATATTCGTTCCATAAAGCACCTAACCATACGCGGTTTGCTTCTTTAGCTGCTTCTGACATATCGTTTCTGATAAACGGTTCAACGGCAGATTTGAAAGTACCTACACGAAATATATGCTGAGTGACTTCTAATTTTTCTAATGCATCTTTGAAGTAAAGCGGGTACATACCGTAGCCTTCAATAAGCACACTGCCATAAGGGTGCATCGCAATTTCGTCTGCATGCGCGGCAATGTAATATTGCGCTTGTGTATAGTAATAACCTGAAGCAATTACTTTTTTTCCAGTTGCTTTAAATGCATCAAGTGCTTTTGTAATTTGCTTAAGCTTATTTAAGTGCGCTTTTGGCATTTCTTGTAAATCAAGCAAAATTGCGCTGATACGAGAGTCTTGTGACGCCTCATTGATCACTTCAATGACATCATCAAGTAGTATTTCAGTAGGGATATCAGCACTTGCTGTTGCATCATTAATGGCCGCTTCTACAGGGTCTACGTAGGTTTTTTCTTCCACAATAGGACCGTTTAGGTTGAGCCTGAGGACAGAACCCTCTTCGACAATGATTTTATCGCCGTCACTTGATACTGAGACAATGAAAATGATAACCAAAAATAAAAATAATAAATTTAGTACTAAACGACGCGAGAAGTTAATCCCTGTCCATATACCTTTAAATACCTTCGCTATCAAAATAGCTCCTTAAATTCGTACAGCTAAAACGTTATTGCCATAGTAGCTTAGAATATAAATTAATTTAACTGCTAAATCGTAACGAAACATTTATAAATTCAATTACACATATGATTATACGAATGTTTATGTCACTTTTAGCCGTATTTTACAATTAACAGTTATACATAAAACGAGCGTTTTAAATTAAAAAGTTTAAGTTTAAGCTGCTCGTATATTGCTTATTTTGCGTCATTAAAGCAGAATTGGACAAACACACAGGTTAGACCAGTTATTGGGGCACAGGATGTTAGAACAAAAACTAGAACTAAAACACACACAACTACGCAACCGTTTAGTAATGGGATCAATGCATACCGGCCTTGAAGAAGGTTGGCACAATCGTAAACGCCTTCGTGCCTTTTATGAAGCACGTGCCAAAGGTGGCACTGCAATGCTTATTACCGGAGGCTACAGCCCTAACTTACGCGGTAAGTTAACGCCTATTTCCTCATCATTTAATAGTTATTATGATGTATTTAAGCATCGTGCATATACGCAAGCTGTTCATCAACATGGTGGTAAAATATGTTTGCAATTATTACATGCTGGGCGTTATGCGTATCACCCTTTTAATCAGGCACCAAGTGCTATAAAAGCCCCGATTAATCCATATAAACCAAAGGAAATGTCTTTAAGTTCAATTAACAAAACGATTAAAGATTTTGCTCACTCGGCTTATTTAGCTGAAAAGGCTGGTTACGATGGCGTGGAAGTAATGGGCTCAGAAGGTTATTTGATTAATGAGTTTATGGCACCGCATACTAATAAACGAAACGACGAATTTGGCGGCAGCCTTGAAAACAGGATGCGTTTAGCCGTTGAAATTGTAAAAGCGGTAAGAGCAAAAGTATCGGATAAATTTTTAATTATTTTTAGACTCTCGGTTATAGATCTAATCCCTAATGGTTCCACCCCTGATGAAGTAACTCAACAAGCTGTTGCACTTGAAAAAGCGGGTGTTGATATTTTTAATACCGGAATTGGTTGGCATGAAGCGCGCGTACCTACAATTGCGAGTATGGTGCCACCAGGTGCATTTAAAGAAGCGTCAAAGCGTTTAAAAGATGTTATTAGCGTGCCTGTTATTGCGGTAAACCGCATTAATACCCCAGAGATTGCTAATGATATTTTAAATGCTGGCGAAGCTGATTTAATTTCTATGGCGCGTCCATTATTAGCTGATCCTGAGTTTTTTAATAAATACGCGGCTAAGCAATCTGAGCATATTAATATTTGTATTGGTTGTAATCAGGGTTGTTTAGATCATGTATTTAAAGGTAAGCGCGCTACCTGCTTAGTAAATCCACAAGCAGGTTTTGAGCTTGATTACCCGTTAGAAAAAGCAGAGAAAGCTAAAAATGTATTAGTTGTTGGCGCAGGGCCTGCAGGTTTATCGTCTAGCTGTTACTTAGCGCAAAAAGGGCACAATGTAACCCTGATTGACCAAAAGCAACATATGGGTGGGCAATTCAATTTAGCGATGCAAATACCTGGTAAAGAAGACTTCAATCATACATTAGCTTATTTTAGTAATGAACTTAAGCGTCTAAATGTAACCATTGAATTAGGTAAAGCATTTAGTGACAGTATGCTAGCTGAGTTTGATGATGTGGTATTTGCAACTGGTGTAAGACCACGTGAAGCTACGATTAAATGCAGCGATGATAAGCGTGTATTTGCTTACGATGAAGTTATACGCGGTGAAGTAGAGCTGGGTAATTCTATTGCTATATTAGGCGCAGGCGGTATTGGTTTTGATATGGTGGCATTTTTAAGTGAACACAAATCACAAAGCATCAGCGACTTTAAAACCCAATGGGGCATAGAGTGTGAACCTCAGCCGCATAAAGATGAACGTCAGCTCTATATGCTAAAACGCAGTGCAGGGCGCTTTGGTGGTGACTTAGGTAAAACTACGGGTTGGATCCATCGGCAAGTTGCCAAACAGCATGGTGTTAAACAAATTGCAGACTGCCAATACCATAGTTTTGATAAAAACGGCCTAACCATTAGTGTTGCTGGTGAAACTCAAGTACTGCCAGTTGATACGGTTATTGCCTGTATTGGTCAAGTGTCTAACGACGAGTTATTTAAGGCACAAGCAGAGAACGCCAAAGTACATGTTATTGGTGGCGCTAAATTGGCTGCTGCTATTGATGCTAAACGCGCAATATTTGAAGCGTTACAAGTAGCAAGGCAAATTTAATCTTTAAGGGCGAAATAATTTAGTTCTGTGCGCGGTCATGTTTGTTTATAGTCTATAACTTAATAAACAATGAACATACAAGAGTGCGCATGATTAAATTAATTACACTTTACGACAATATTATAGGTAAATTATCTTTATTGGATGGTTTGCCTGCTTTGCTTTTTCGCTTGATTTTAGCGCCTGTAATGATTATTGCAGGCTATAACAAACTCGCAATAAGTGGCGATACTAATGGTTTTTTTAACCAGTTTTTAGCCTCTGATGATGTCGTTCAGTGGTTTGGCAATAGTGACTGGGGATTAGGATTACCGTTTCCTGATTTGCTGGCTTTTTTAGCCGGTTGGAGTGAGTTTTTAGGAGGTTGGTTTTTACTTATTGGTTTATTTACGCGATTAGTGAGTATTCCACTTATGTTTACAATGGTGGTAGCAGCAACAACAGTACACTGGCATAACGGCTGGTTTGCTATAGCGCCAACAAATCCACAAACAAGTGCCGCCCAAGTACTTGATTGGCTATCAGTCCCTGGTGCCAAAGAAAGCCTTGAAAATTCAAAAGAAGTACAAGTCCGCATAGGTAAAATTCGCAGCTTAGTTGAAGAATATGGCTTTGAAGATTACCTATACGAAAAAGGTAAACCATCAATACTAAATAACGGCATCGAATTTTCTGCTATTTATTTTGCCATGTTACTTAGCTTATTCTTTACCGGAGGTGGGCGTTTTGTAAGCCTAGATTATTGGTTTAAACGCGGTGCCTACATCAATAGTTACTAGGATATAAACACTCGCTTCATTAATTTTATCTGCTTGGTAGTTTTAACCCTGCAGTGTTTATTTTTTACTTATAAATGTTACTCTTACGTTTTGAATTTTGAGAGCACACTATGGATGCTATTGAGCTTTTACTCACTCGCCAATCTGATGCAAAATTGACAGCGCCAGGGCCTAATGAAGAGCAGTTAAACATTATTCAGCAGGCTGGGTTGAGAGTGCCCGATCATGGCTGTATTGCACCGTGGCAATATATTATTGTTCAAGGTGATGCGCGTCATAAGTTAGGTGAAATTTATTATCAAAGCGCTATAGCAGAGCAGCAGGCTGAAAAAGTAATTAATCGCGCTAAGGAGTTACCGCTTAGAGCACCCATGATTATTATTGCGATTGCAAAATATCAACCACACCCAAAAGTTCCTAGAATTGAACAAGTACAAAGCGCAGGTTGTGGCGTATTGGCAATGCAACAAGCCGCATTCGCTCAGGGGTTAGGCGGTATTTGGCGTACGGGTTACTTTGCACAAAGCCCCAGTGTTAAACAGGCGCTTAACTTAAATGATGATGATGAAATAGTCGGTTATTTATATTTAGGGACGCCGGCAATTGAATGCAAAAAGTCACCAAGGCACAAACCAGAAAATTATTTTAGTTTTTTGTAGAAATAGTATGAACTTTTTATATTCAATATAGTCATAATTCATTAAGTTAATCGTGTTACACTACTGCGGTTAATATTGTAGCTGCGAGAAGCGCACGGAAGCACTAAACGTAATAAATCTTCTTCAGTTTGTTTTTTAATCGGTTGTTTTTTGGTAATGTATGGAAAGTCTTACCAATAATAACGATAAAGAAGACGAAAGTGATGGGAAATTTATTTTTACGTGAAAAAGAAAACTGGTTTGCTTGGTCAATCTGGGGTGTAGTTGGCGCGCTTGCGACATTTTATGTTGCAATGAGCACTCAAGCTGAGCATTTTATTGCTGCTTCAGCAATAGGGGTGCTGGTATTGCTAACTTGGTGGATGCAACAATCGAAACGGTTTGATTTTGGCAGAGCCTTTAAAATATGTTGTTATGTTTTACTGTTCACTGTACTGCCTTCATTTGTATTGGTTGTGATCCCGAGCGATGACCTTAATCGCTTCGATTTAATATTTCAAAGTATTGCATTTTTAACAGCCAGCTTATTGGTCTGTTTAGTGTGCTCTTGGATTGCTCGTAGGCCTAAGCAATATTACTAATAATGGCTAATTGATAACTAAAGCGGTTTATATTTAACTATTTAGCCGGTTTTATTAAAATAGGGCTTTACAAGCTAAGCGTATGATCTTATTATGCGCGCCGTACGGAGAGATGGCAGAGTGGTCGAATGCACCGGTCTTGAAAACCGGCAGGGGTTTATAGCCCCTCTAGGGTTCAAATCCCTATCTCTCCACCATTATTTAAAAAACCGCCTTATTGGCGGTTTTTTGCTATCTGGAGCTTTATAATGTCACAGTCCCCGGAATTATCCTTTTCTAAACGTTTACTTAAGCACATTCTTCTATGGACTGTGTTTGGTTATTGTTACCAAAGCGCCATATCGTTATTACAAAAAATGGCTATTGATGCATATCCAGACGACGCACTAATAATGACCTTATTATATGGCATCGGGTTTAATATTTTATCGGGGCATTTAATTACAAAATACGATAATTATTGGCCTGTATGGGGCGCGTTTTATATTGGCATTATCGGTTTAGTAGCTGTGCCTCTTTTACTGGTCGGTGTGGCTGGATTATTGTCGATGAGCTTACTTGTTGGAATTTTGCTCAGTTTGCCTGTGTGTACCTTTGCTATTGGTTTAATTAAAGAAAAACTCAATAAAAACTAGCACCAAAGACCTTTTATTTTGTGATAGCATATACGGGTCTTTTAACTAACAAAACGTGAATAACACATTATGTCAGATAATTTTACTACAGATGCTGAAAAAGCAAGTTACGGTATTGGCTTACAAATGGGTGAGCAACTTAAGGCTAATCCTTTTGAAGGTTTAAACTTAAATTCAGTATTTGAAGGCATGAAAGATGCGTATGCAGGCAGTGCTTTTCAAGTTGAGATCCCTGAGATCCAAGCTGCATTTGAAAAAATTAACGAAGAGATCCAAGCTCGTCGTGAAGAAGAAGCTAAAGTACTCGCTGCTGAAGGCATTGCATTTTTAGAAGAAAACGCAAAACGTCCTGAAATTACAGTAACTGAGTCAGGTCTTCAGTACGAAGTACTTGCAACAGGTGAAGGCGAGAAGCCAACTGCTGAGTCTACAGTACGTGTTGATTACCACGGTACTTTAGTAAACGGTACTGTTTTTGACAGCTCATACGAGCGCGGTCAACCTGCTGAATTCCCAGTGGGCGGCGTGATCAAAGGTTGGACTGAAGCATTACAAATGATGCCAGTAGGTACTAAGTGGCGTTTATACGTTCCTCATGAGCTTGCTTATGGTGAACGTGGTGCCGGTGCAGCAATCGCACCTTACTCAACACTTGTATTCGACGTTGAGTTACACGCAATTCTTTAATTAGAACGTACATAACATTTAGTTATGAAAAAACCGCATTCATTAATATGAATGCGGTTTTTTATTGTCTCATTAAACTGATCTTTGTTTAAAAGTAGCCTCTTACTCCAAATTGGAAGTTACGACCAGGAAGTGGCGCGGTGTCTTTAATAAACGAGCTATGGACAAAACCAAGTTCATCAGTAATATTGTCAATACTTAGGTAAAGCTGTGTGTCAACTGCACCTAAATCAAGCTGATAATTGGCTTGCAAATCAATCAATGTATAGCCATCTGTTGCTGTTTCGTATGCACTAATATTATTTTGCTCAAAATAATGTGTTCCTGTTAGGGTAAATTGTGCGCTACCTAGGGTGTATTGCAGTTCTGAGCCCAATTTATTAGCAGGAATGCGTGGTAAATTACCTTCATTATCTTTTAGCTTAGCACGAGTTGAGTCACCAAATACTTTTACCATGGCGCTGGGGTTTATTTGATAATGTACATCAAATTCAAAACCATACAGTTCAGCATCTTTACTTGTGAACTGATAAACATCAATTGCGTCACTGTGACCATTGGCTGCAGGTTCAAAACCATCCATTTCATCAAACACTAATCCTGTGTTTTGCTGATAATAAAAGTTTTTAATATCGTTATAGAAGAAGTTGACAGTGTAACCAAAGTCTCCACTAAAGCGACGTAAACTAATATCTAGATTAGTTGATGTTTCTTGTTTAATTTCTTCAGGCTCAAAATGCGCTTCGTTACCTTCAATATGGTAACCCAAACCAAGTTCATAAGTCCCGGTAGCAATATGCACACCATTAGAGAGTAGCTCCGCTGAAAGTGGTGCACGCTCTGAATGTGACAAACTAACGGCTAGGTTGTGACTTGGCATATACTCCCAAATCGCACCTGCTGAGGCACTTAGATTAGTAAAGTTTTTGGTGTAGTTAACAGTTTCATCTGCTGATACAGGTTCGTCATCATGGCTGTGCTGATGCGTATCTACATCACTTTTTATCTCATAATCTTCTAAACGGGCGCCAAGTTCTACGGTGACGTCACCAAACTTGCGTTCTTCAAGTAAATATAGCGCATGAGTCGTCGTGATACTTGCAGGTGTAAAGGCTTCTTCACCAATCGCGTCATAATCAGACTCACTATAGTGATAGCCAATCATGCCATGCCATTGGCCTAATTGATGCTCTACGTTGAAACGTGCTTCAGTGGTTTCATTACTAAAAGTGGTGCCAATAGCGCCGTCTTCAATTTCACTATGGGTATAGTCTGTGTAACCAAGACGTAGGTTGATTGACTCAATCCAGTTATCATGAAATGCATAACTTACCAGCCCCTGCCAACGGTCTTGTTCTAAATGAGCATAAACAGGTGTTTCTGCATGTTCCTCACCTTCGTGCTCTTCACCTTCATGCTCGCCTGCTTCTTCGTGCGCATGGTCGTGTTCATGATGATCATGTGAGTGGCCAGGAATACCATAATCTGTTTCGATACTACCGTATGAAAATCCAATGGTTAAATGATCACCTACATAACTCGTACCAAAATTTACTGTTTCGCTGTCTATAAAGGTATTTTCAACTGAAGTGGCTGTTTCTTCATCGCCTTCAACATGTTTTTCACCTTCTTCATGTTCATCTGGTAAGTTAAAACGAGGTGTTTGGTAATCATCACCGCTGCGTTTAGTACCATCAAAATGGAAATTAAAGTTATTGCTACCCGTTTCTAGTTTTGCTGCGTAGGTATTCGCATTTGAAACTGTATCGTGTGTGTATTGGGCAGCTCCAGATAGAGAGTCAATGTTATTGGTTGGAATACGGTTATCAACCACATTGACTACACCACCAATAGCACCAGAGCCATAAAGTAGAGTGCTTGGGCCACGTAACACTTCAATTTGCTCTGCCGCTAGGCTGTCACTTGATGTAGCGTGATCAGGTCCAATGCGAGACGCATCGCTGCTATCCAAACCATTTTGTGTAATTTTAACTCGAGGACCACCTAAGCCGCGGATAATCGGACTTGATGAAACAGGGCCAAAATAACTAGCATTAACGCCTGGTATGCCTTTAAGTGTCTCACCTAGCGTCGGCTTAGCTTTATTTTTTAGCTCATCGCCTGATAGCACACTTACTGGTGAAATCATTTCTAAGCTATTTTTATGCAGGGCTGAGGCATATACAACAACAGTTTCAACCGAAGTTGGCTTTAAAGTAACATTAATAGTGTTGTCTGTATTTTCAAGCGATATACGAGAATCTAGGTAGTTATCTTTACTGATATGTAATTGACTCTTAGAATCTATGTCAATACTAAACTGGCCTTGTGCATTACTTTGCACGCTTTTTGACTTACCATGAACATGAATTGTGGCATTGGCAATGGGTTGCTTTTTTGTGTCTGTTACCGTGCCGTTAATCGTCGCAGCAAGTGCAGAGTGAGAACACAAAACAGACAGTAGTGCTGAGGATATGAGTGTTAGCTTAGTCATAGTTACTTCAATTCGTGGTTGTTATGTTGTGATATAATATAACACTACAAAATTATGCTATCAACAATGTTATACTATAACTTTAAAATTTGCGTTGAATAACACAATAGAGCGATAAATTTAATCTAGCACGGTATTATTACAGTTAAATTTAAGAGCGACTGTCTATCATCAGTATGTCTAACTTTTTTTGTGCTTTAAAATGATTTTGCTTATCGACTGGTTCGAGCATTTCACAGTCATCGTTTATCATTTCTGAAATTAAACTCGGATAATGCCTGCAATCTTGGGGTCGGTCATGATAAATACTGCAAGTATATTTATCTTTTTCTTCAGGGGATGCTTTATTGGCAAGCTCTAAAAATGGGCATTGCGTTAATTGCTCACCCGTCGTTGGGTCAAACCATAATTGATCGTTTTTAACGTATTGAAATATTTCAGGGTTGAATAACGCCCACATTTGAATTTCATCCTGATTAGTATCTAAATCTGCCGCACCATATTTGGTACAGCACTTACCGCATTGATTGCAATTTTGCATAGGGTAGATATTTACTGTTGCTTTTTATAGTAAGCATTAAGTGTAGCACCCTAATATCCACGTCAATAAACTAAACAGCGTTTATTGTTGCTTATAATACTTTTGTAACAACGCGGCGCTTAATAATAATGTACTATTAAGACATATGTTTCGGATACAGCGCTGTAAAAAATTAAAAAGGCGCATTAATCAAGGTGGCGAGTAATTATGAATACTAAAGTATACAAAGCGGTGCACGATTTAGCAGAAAAGCTGATGGCAGCTGCCAATAAGAATGATACTAAACAATTCGAATCTTTATATGCAGAGCTCAAAGCAATTTGTATTGAAAACGAAAATACCGCTAAAGATCACCCTGTACAGTGGGAAACTTTAGCAGATTTTACCGAAGAGCTAGAAGAGGCTATTGAGACTTATGAAAAAGCATTACAGAAGTCGATTGAAATCAATAATAAAGATCATATGTCGTCGGTTGCATTTTCTATGGCTACTTTACAGCTCGAACTAGGTGACAAAGAAGCGGCCATTAAAAACCTACAAGATGCTAAAGTCAGTGCGAATAAAATTGAAGACAAAGAATTAAAGTCAGAGATCCATGAGCTATTAGAGTCACTCATTGAAGAAGAAGGTTAGGAAATTTTATAGTGATTATTAATAATCAGCGCCAGTAGTTTACACTTGGCGCTTTTTTATGAAGAAGATAAAGTTCAACTTCATAAAATATTTATAAATAACTTACCGAGTAATTTTTTGGAGAAAAATGCTAGCGCAAATAGAACAATGGATTGATAAAACGAATAGCGAGTATGCACATAAAAGAATATGCTGTGAAAAATTTGCTAACGAGTTTGAGGGCTTTTACCCAAATGAATTTTTGAAAACTGCATTTTATGTAGTTGTTGATAAAATTCCTAAACCTGACTTTACAGGTTTGCGTGAACTTGGTTTAAGCAATTTTATTGATATGGATGTAGCTGGAATAACCTATAAAAATACATATTATATATTACCCAGCGCTGTGCATAATTTAAGAGTGCACTTTCATGAGCTTGTTCATGTAGTTCAATGGCGTGAACTCGGTGCGCACGCTTTTATAATGCGCTACATCAATGAAATCCAAACGTTTGGTTACAATGATGCTCCACTTGAAATAATGGCCTATGAACTTGATGAGCATTATACCAGTAATGGAAATAAATTTAATATCCCTGACTACATTACGCAACAGCTTTAGTTAAAATTATAAAAGGAATTTATATGTCACGTTTTTTTCTCTATCCACTAGCCCTATTTGCTTTTCATGTGCAGGCGAGCTCTTTTGATGATGATATCGTTAATGCATTAATCTATAGAACAACACAACCAGTAACTTACGATGGCGCCTATCATAAGCTTGAATACCCTGGTGGTGATGTGCCCGCTAATATTGGTGTGTGTACTGATGTTTTAATTAGGTCGTACCGACAGCTTGGTGTTGATTTGCAAAAGTTAGTACACGAAGACATGCAGAACAATTTTCGCGCATATCCTTCCAAACGTATTTGGGGATTAACCAAGCCAGATAAAAACATTGACCATCGACGTGTACCTAACTTACAAGTTTACTTCGAGCGCCATGCAAAAGTGTTAACTAAATCGCTTAATGTAGAGGATTATAAAGCCGGTGACATAGTTAGTTGGATGCTGCCAGGTAATTTACCGCATATTGGTATGGTCGTTAATGAAATAGCGCAGGGCAGCGGCAACCCGCTTATTGTGCATAATATTGGTCGTGGACCAGAAATGAGCGATATGCTTTTTGCGTATACAATTACGGGTCATTACCGATTTGTGCCTGCAGAATATTCAGAGTAAATAACACTGTACTAGTAGGCGTGTTTGAGTTTAAAAACACGGCATACAGGTTTGGTACAAACCTAGCTGTTATATATTATTCTCGTGCTGTTAAATACGCTTAATGTGAGTTACTTACTTTAAATTAATACTGATATCACCATTTGGTTTGCAGCAACACAAGAGTATTTCACCATCGCGAACAAACGCTAACGGCTCTTCATTATAATTAACTTCACCAGAGACAAGTGTTGCTCGACACGCACCGCAATATCCCTCACGGCATTGGTAAGCGGCATCAATCTTATTTGATTCAAGGCAATGTAAAAGAGAAGGGCAGCCAGCGGCAAAATCAATGCGCTGGCTGTTATCTGCAAGTGTGATACTTGCAGTGGTTCTATCAGTCATTATAAATCAAAGTCACCAAATTCATCGGCATCTACTTGTGAGTCAATCTGACCAACTAAGTATGAGCTTATTTCGGCCTCTTGAGGAGCAACTTGCACGTTATCTGACACTAACCATGAGTTGATCCATGGAATAGGGTTACTGTTATTTTCAAACTGTGCAGGCAGACCAATCGCGGTCATACGCGCATTGGTAATGTACTCAACATATTGACATAGAATGTGTTTATTCAAACCAATCATCGAGCCATCTTTAAATAGGTACTCGGCCCATTCTTTTTCTTGCTCTGCGGCTTCAACAAACATTTTAATTGCTTCTTCACGGCACTGTGCGGCAACAATCGCCATTTCAGGGTCATCTTTACCATCTTGCATGATATTTAAAATATGCTGAGTACCTGAAAGGTGGAGTGCTTCATCACGGGCAATAAGCTTTATAATTTTAGCATTACCTTCCATCAATTCACGCTCGGCAAACGCAAATGAGCAAGCAAAGCTCACATAAAAGCGAATGGCTTCTAAAATGTTCACTGACATCATTGCCAGGTACAATTTCTTTTTCAGCTCAAATAAATTAACTACCACGGTTTGGCCATTAATTTCGTGTTTGCCTTCACCGTATAGGTTGTAAAGCGATACAGAATTGATTAGGTCATCATAATAAGTAGTTACCGCATCGGCACGCTCACTTATTTTGTCATTGCTAACAATGTCATCAAAAATGAGTTCAGGTGCTTGGGTTACGTTACGAATAATATGGGTGTACGAACGACTATGAATAGTTTCACTAAACGCCCATGTCTCAATCCATGTTTCTAGCTCAGGAATAGACACAATCGGTAATAGCGCTACGTTAGGCGAACGACCTTGAACACTATCAAGCAGCGTTTGATATTTTAAGTTGCTTAAAAATATGTGCTTCTCGTGATCGGGAAGCGCTTGAAAGTCTAAACGGTCTTTACTTACATCAACTTCTTCAGGTCGCCAAAAGAAAGACAATTGTTTTTCAATTAGTTTTTCAAAAATAGGGTATTTTTGTTGATCGTAACGTGACACGTTAACGGTTTGACCAAAAAACATTGGCTCTTGCATTTGGTTATTATGGTTTCTGCTAAAAGTAGTATAAGACATGTTTATCACTCAAAAAACTATCACTAAAACTATCAGGACAAAGCGGGCAGGGCGCCCGCTTTAAGTTTAACTATTAAATTTTACACGCGCCGCCTGCACAATCATCATCTTCCACTTCTGGAGTGTCTTCTTGAGCATCTGATGCGCCATCGCGGGTATTATGGTAATACAGTGTTTTAACACCTAACTTGTAGGCACCGAGTAAGTCTTTTAGTAAGACTTTCATAGGTACTCTACCGCCTTCGTATCTGTTTGGATCATAATTAGTATTTGCTGAAATTGTTTGGTCGATAAATTTCTGCATTATGCCTACTAATTGTAAGTAACCATCGTTTGATGGAATATCCCACAGTAACTCATAGTTATCTTTAAGGCGTTCGTACTCAGGAACAACTTGCTTTAAAATACCATCTTTACTTGCTTTAACACTAATATGGCCACGTGGTGGCTCAATACCATTGGTTGCATTTGAGATTTGCGATGATGTTTCTGATGGCATTAATGCGCTCAGCGTTGAGTTACGCATACCGTGCTCTTTAATGTTGGCACGTAACGTATCCCAATCAAGGTGCAGTGGTTCATCACAAATTTTATCTAAATCACGCTTATACGTATCTGTTGGCATAATACCTTGTGAGTACGTAGTTTCGTTAAATTTAGGACATGCTCCACGCTCTTTTGCCAGCTCATTAGATGCTTTCATTAAGTAGTACTGAATCGCTTCAAATGTTTTATGCGTGAGTGCATTTGCGCTGCCATCTGAGTAACGCTTACCGTTTTTAGCTAAGTAGTAGGCGTAGTTAATCACACCTATCCCAAGGGTACGACGTCCCATAGTGGCATTTTTTGCCGCCGGTACTGGGTAGTCTTGGAAATCAAGTAAGTTATCTAGTGCACGTACTGCAAGCTCAGCTAACTCTTCTAATTCATCCAGTGACTCAATCGCGCCTAAGTTAAATGCAGACAAGGTACATAAGGCAATTTCACCTTCTTCATCATTTACATTGTTCAGTGGCTTAGTCGGTAATGCAATTTCTAAACATAAGTTAGATTGACGAATAGGCGCCACTTTCGAAATAAATGGGCTATGTGTATTACAGTGGTCAACATTTTGTAAGTAAATACGACCGGTGCTGGCACGTTCTTGAGCAAACATAGAAAACAGTTCAATGGCTTTAATACGTTTTTTACGAATTGACTCGTCTTGTTCATACTTTACGTAAAGTGCATCAAATTCGTCTTGATCTTCAAAGAATGCGTCGTAAAGGCCCGGCACGTCTGAAGGGCTAAATAAGGTAATGTAATCGTCTTTAATTAAACGCGAATACATTAATTTATTAAACTGTACGCCGTAGTCTAGGTGACGTACGCGGTTATCATCAACACCACGGTTGTTTTTAAGTACCAGTAGGTTTTCTACTTCTAAATGCCAAAGCGGGTAGAATAAAGTAGCGGCTCCGCCACGTACACCGCCTTGCGAACAACTTTTAACGGCTGTTTGAAAATGCTTATAAAAAGGAATACAACCTGTGTGGTACGCTTCGCCGTTACGAATAGGGCTACCTAATGCACGAATACGTCCGGCATTAATACCAATACCGGCACGTTGAGAAACGTATTTAACAATCGCTGATGATGTCGCGTTAATTGAATCTAAGCTGTCGCCACACTCAATCAGTACACATGAGCTAAATTGGCGCGTTGGTGTACGTACACCCGACATAATTGGTGTAGGTAAAGAAATTTTAAATAATGAGACCGCATCGTAAAAACGTTTGATGTAATCAATACGCGTTTCACGTGGGTAATCTGAGAATAAGCTTGCCGCAACTAATATATATAAAAACTGTGCACTTTCGTAAATTTCACCGGTTACACGGTTTTGAACTAGGTATTTACCTTCAAGCTGTTTTACTGCTGCGTAGCTAAAGTTAAGATCGCGTGAATGATCTAAGTAAGCATCTAATTCATCAAGTTCTTGCTCTGTGTAATCAACAAGCAAATGTGCGTCGTAGCGTTTTTGTTCAACCATGTCAGTAACGTGGTCAAAAAGGCGCGGTGGCTCAAATTGGCCATACGCTTTTTTACGTAAATGGAATACAGCTAAACGAGCAGCAAGATACTGATAATCAGGTGATTCTTTTGAGATCTGATCCGCAGCGGCTTTGATAATCGTCTCATGAATATCTTTAGTACGAATACCGTCATAAAATTGAATATGCGATTTAAGTTCAACTTGTGAAACCGAAACGTTGTTTAAACCTTCGGCGGCCCATTCAATAACGCGATGGATCTTGTCTAGATCAAGCGGCTCTTTACGGCCGTCACGTTTGCTTACAGATAACTGTTGGTTCATAGTTTTGCCTGTATTCCTTGGGAATTAAATATTTTTGACCAATGAGTGCACTTAAAACGCCCAGTGCCTATTCTTTTATTGTTATTTCCACCGCATAGGTAAATTTAATCGAATAACATTTAGCCACAATATCTGGTGTTGTTCAAATTAGAGATCACAAGATAGTGTGGTCTGTGATCTTTTGCAAGGGACAGAAACCGCTCTCATTGTGGATAACGTTGGGATAACGTAATTGTGTTAGTAGGCATTAACCTTTGATCATTCGGTTAAGTTGAAATTTGTAAAAATCAACTAAGGAAAGATTAAATTTACGCTTTTTAAAAATAAATTTCGTCTGCTTTTTTTATCATCAAGCTTTGCGTAAAAACTAACACAATCACAATATGTAGTGTTTATTAATTAACATGGCACAATATGTGGTTGAATGCATCTATAGGGCTATGCCAATTAAAATCTGCATTCCAAGCCAATGCTTCGTCTATACTCGGTACATATCCCCACAGTGCGGTAGCGGTGTGCATATTCGCAGCTTTACCTGCTTGTATATCTCGCTGTGCATCACCTATATATAGGCAGCGCGAAGGATCAACACTCATTTGCTCAGCACAATGTAATAAAGGAAGGGGTGAGGGCTTAGATTCAGCTAAGGTATCACCACTTATCACAATTTGAGCATTTTTTAATGCAGGAATCGCCTCGACTAAAGGATCGGTTAAAAAGCCAGGCTTATTTGTCATAATGCCCCACGGGATCCCTTTATTATCAAGGGCAATGAGTAACTGTTCTATACCTACAAAGCATTGGGTATGGGTGGCAATATTGGCAGCGTAGTGTGCAACTAGCTCTGCTAAAAGTTGCTCTTGCGGTTGTTGCGCCCAAGCATCTTTAAAACCAGCAGCAAGTAATGCTGCTGCGCCATTTGAAGCTGCGGGTCGATATATATCACTGCCCACTAAGGGCTGTTGATGATTATGCAGCACACTATTTAGCGCGGCGCCTAAATCATCAGCGGTATCGAGTAAAGTGCCATCTAAGTCAAACAGCAATGCTTGATATTCAATTGGGCTAGTAGGTGTTTGCAAGCTTGCCATTACGCTAACTTCTCAAAGTGCAGCATATAATTTACGCTGACGTCATCATTAACCGTATATTGCTTTGAAAGTGGGTTGTAGCTTAATCCTGCACTGGCACGTACCTTCAAGCCTGCTTGTTCTGCCCATGCGATTAATTGCGCAGGTTTAATAAACTTTTTATGGTCATGGGTACCTTCAGGCACCATTTTTAACAGTTTTTCTGCACCGACAATAGCGTATAAATAAGCTTTAGGGGTTTTATTAAGGGTAGAGAAGAATACATCCGCCCCAGGTTTTGCTAATTTAGCGACCGCATGAATAATAGAAGCAGGGTCGGGAACGTGCTCTAACATTTCCATGCAAGTGATCACATCAAAGCGCCCAGAGTGCTCATCAGCAAATTGTTCGGCAGGTACTTTTATATATTCAACGGGTACACTTGTTTCTAAACTGTGTAACTTGGCGACAGTTAAAGGCTCTTGCCCCATATCGATACCTGTTACGTTTGCGCCCATTCGTGCCATGCTGTGACTTAAAATACCGCCACCACACCCAACATCTAGGGTTTCTTTATCAAATAACCCTTTAGTTTTGTCAGCGATAAAATCTAATCGTAATGGATTAATTTCGTGTAAGGGTTTAAATTCGCCTTCTAAATCCCACCAACGCTCTGCGATGGCTTCAAACTTTGCTATTTCTGCGTTATCTACATTTTGATGTTCGGTCATAAAATACTTCCTCGTCAATCTGAGGCCATTATATAGGGCTAAATTGATAAATCGCAAAGTTTTGCGCCTGTAAATTAAAATTAATTGTGATAGCATGGCTGCTTAGAAATAATAACAAACACTCTTAATACCTAATACTGGGTTGTTGAGAGCTGATACTGAAGGAATGTGATATCAAATGACTGATCTCGCCAATGAAATTCTGCCAGTCAATATTGAAGACGAGTTAAAAAACTCTTACTTAGATTACGCCATGAGTGTAATTGTAGGACGTGCATTACCAGACGTACGTGACGGTTTAAAACCTGTTCACCGCCGCGTCTTGTTTGCAATGAACGAGCTTAGTAATGACTGGAACAAGCCTTACAAAAAATCGGCCCGTGTGGTCGGTGACGTAATCGGTAAATACCACCCACACGGCGACAGTGCAGTTTATGACACCATCGTACGTATGGCTCAGCCATTCTCACTACGTTATATGTTAGTTGATGGTCAGGGTAACTTTGGTTCGGTTGATGGTGATTCAGCAGCGGCAATGCGTTATACAGAAGTACGTATGGCAAAAATGTCGCACGAATTATTAGCCGATCTTGAAAAAGAAACGGTTGATTTTGTGCCTAACTACGATGGCACAGAGCAAATTCCTGATGTATTACCGACTAAAATACCTAACCTGTTAGTTAATGGTTCGTCAGGTATTGCTGTTGGTATGGCGACAAATATTCCGCCACATAACTTAACAGAAGTAGTGAATGGCTGTTTAGCGCTTATTCAAAACCCTGAGTTAACCATTACTGAGTTAATGGATTACATTCCAGGCCCAGATTTCCCAACTGCGGCAATTATCAACGGTAAAAAAGGCATTGAACAAGCCTATCAAACCGGTCGTGGTAAAGTGTACATGCGTGCGCGTGCTGAGATTGAAACTGATGAGAAAACTGGCCGTGAAACGATTATTGTTCATGAAATCCCTTACCAAGTTAACAAAGCCCGTTTGATTGAAAAAATTGCTGAGCTAGTTAAAGATAAAAAGATTGAAGGGATCAGCGCATTACGTGATGAATCAGATAAAGACGGTATGCGTATCGTTATTGAGATCAAACGTGGTGACGTAGGTGAAGTTATTTTGAACAACCTTTATTCACAAACTCAGTTACAAACTGTGTTTGGTATGAATATGGTTGCGTTAATTAATAACCAGCCTAAGTGTTTCAACTTAAAAGAAATGCTTGAAGAGTTTATTATTCACCGCCGTGAAGTTGTTACTCGTCGTACGGTATTTGATTTACGCAAAGCTCGTGACCGTGCGCATACGCTAGAAGGTTTAGCGATTGCACTGGCAAACATTGACCCAATTATCGAACTTATTCGTAAGTCACCAACACCTGCTGAAGCAAAAGTTGCACTAACAGCGCGCCCTTGGGAATTAGGTAATGTTAAAGCCATGCTTGATAAAGCCGGTGAAGACAATGTTGCCCGCCCAGATTGGTTAGCAAGCGAGCTGGGTATTCGTGATGGTCAGTACTATATTTCTGAGCAACAAGCTCAAGCAATTTTAGACCTACGTCTACACAAACTAACGGGTCTTGAACACGAAAAAATTCTTACTGAATACCAATCGTTACTCGACCTAATTGCTGAACTATTATTCATTTTGGCAAGTCCGGAACGTTTAATGGAAGTTATTCGTGATGAGTTAGTTGAAATTAAAGAGCAATATGGTGATGAGCGCCGCACTGAAATTAATGCCGCTGCACACGATATTAGCCTTGAAGACCTAATTAACGAAGAGAACGTGGTTGTGACCTTGTCACACGAAGGATATGTTAAGTATCAAGCGTTAAGTGATTACGAAGCGCAGCGTCGTGGTGGTAAAGGCAAGTCAGCAACCAAGATGAAAGATGAAGATTTCATTGAACGTCTACTTGTTGCCAATACCCACGATACTATTTTATGTTTCTCTACTGCGGGTCGATTATATTGGCTTAAAGTGTATCAGTTACCACTTGCAAGTCGCGCAGCGCGCGGTAAGCCAATTGTTAACTTATTACCGCTTGAAGCAGATGAACGTATTACTGCTATTTTGCCGGTACGCGATTATGAAGATGATAAATACATCTTTATGGCGACAGCATTTGGTACGGTTAAGAAAACACCATTGACTGCATACAGCCGTCAACGTGCTAGCGGTATTATTGCCGTTAACTTAAACGAAGGTGATAGCTTAATTGGTGTTGATATTACCGATGGTAGCAACGAAATTATGTTGTTCACTGATGCGGGTAAAGTTGTACGCTTTAAAGAAGCTGAAGAAACCACGGTAGTTGATGAAAATGGTAACCCTGTTCTTGATGAAGAAGGTAAGCCTGAGATTCGCTTCAAAGGTGTACGTCCCATGGGTCGTACTGCAACGGGTGTTCGTGGTATTAAGATGCCAGACGATCAACGTGTTGTATCACTGATTGTACCAAAGAATGACGGTGCAATATTAACAGTGACAGAAAATGGTTACGGTAAGCGTACTCAACTTGAAGACTACCCATCTAAGAGTCGTGCAACACAAGGTGTTGTATCAATTAAGGTGAGTGAGCGTAATGGTGCCGTTGTTGGTGCTGTACAAGTTGATGACAACGACGAGATAATGATTATTTCGAATCGTGGTACCTTAGTACGTACTCGCGTTAATGAAGTTTCTACGGTTGGACGTAACACCCAAGGTGTTATTTTGATCAGAACTATTGACGAAGAGCAAGTAGTTGGTTTACAACGTATAGAAGAGATTGAAGTGACTGAAAGTGACTTGATTGACATCGAAGACGTTGAAACAGTAGATACGGTTATAGATGAAGTAGCGGATGATAATCCTCCTTCAGAATAATTGAGATTGAAAAAAGCGGCCTTGGCCGCTTTTTTTATATAGTTGAAAAAAACTAAAGACACTTGAATTAGTTTAATACCAATTCACTTAATTAAGTGGTCTATTTTGAGGCTGGAAAAACGTCTTGATAGCTAGGCAAAAAATTTGCTATTTAGTTGTTCTAAATGAGAAGTTTTTAACGCAGGTAGCGACACGTTTAGCCCCGTAAAATGATTAAGTATTATTGCGGATTGGTATTAGTTCAAGTTAAACAGTAAATTACTGGAATGAGGAAAAGGTAATGAGTATTTATAATTTTTGTGCGGGTCCTGCAATGTTACCACCGGCTGTAATGCAAAAAGCACAAAAAGAGTTTTTAGACTGGCAAGGGCTTGGCGTTTCAGTAATGGAAATGAGCCATCGCAGTAAAGAGTTTTTAGCATTAACGGCTAAGTGTGAAGCTAGTCTACGTCGCTTAATGAATATTAGTGATGAGTATGAAGTGCTGTTTATGCACGGCGGAGGTCGAGGTCAATTTAGTGCCGTACCTTTAAACCTCCACGTTGATGGAAAAAAAGCGGTGTATTGTGAAAACGGCGTGTGGTCAAAAAGTGCAACCAGCGAAGCCGATAAGCTTACTCAAACTCACACAATTGACGTGCGTAATGATGATAACGGTTTATTTTCTATTAAGCAGGTAGCCGATTGGGTTTTACCAGCCGATGCTGCATATATTCATTACTGCCCAAATGAAACTGTAGATGGTCTAGAGATTTTTGATGTACCCAGTCACCCAACAGCACCGATTGTCGCCGATATGTCGTCGACTATTCTATCGCGCGAAATTGACGTTAATCAATTTGATTTAATCTACGCAGGTGCTCAAAAGAATATCGGCCCATCGGGTATTGCTATCGTAATTGTTCGTAAAACGCTACTTGAGCGTGAAGGGCTAGCTAAGCCAGGTATTTTGGATTACGCCCTTGAAGCAAAACAAGGCAGTATGTTTAACACTCCACCTACATTTGCATGGTATTTAGCAGCTGAAGTATTTGAATGGCTTGAACAAAATGGCGGTGTAAAAGCCATGGAAACACATAATACTGCCAAAGCTCAGCTGCTTTATGACTTTATCGATGAGTCTGATTTTTACACCAACAAGGTAGCAAAACATTGTCGTTCACGTATGAATGTGCCTTTTTGGTTAGTTGATGAAAGCCTAAATGATAAGTTTGTTAAAGAGTCAAAAGAAGCGGGCTTATTAGCGCTTGAAGGGCACCGTATTGTTGGCGGCATGCGCGCGAGTATTTACAATGCAATGCCACTGGAAGGGGTTAAAGCATTAGTTGATTTTATGGCGGCTTTCGCAAAGGAGAACAGCTAATGGAGCAACTTTCTTTAGCGCCTATTTCACAGGTTAATGGCAGTGTTACTCTGCCGGGTTCGAAAAGCTTGTCAAATCGCATTCTATTATTGGCTGCACTATCAAACGGCACTACGGTTGTAGAAAACTTATTAGACAGTGATGATATTCGTCATATGTTGGGCGCCTTAGCGCAGCTCGGTGTGAATGTGACACTTAATGATGAGCGAACCATCGCGACCGTAGAAGGTGTAGGTGGCGTATTTAAAACGCCAACTGAACCACTGTTTTTAGGTAATGCAGGTACAGCATACCGTCCTTTAACGGCCGTGCTTGCAGCGATTGCTGGGGAGTATGAGTTAATTGGTGAGCCACGTATGGAAGAGCGACCAATTGGCCACTTGGTTGATGCACTGCAAGCCTTAGGTGGTAATGTTAGTTATTTAAAAAATAAAGATTATCCGCCGCTTAAAATTGTCGGCGGGAAAATAGCGGGTGGTGAAGTCGAAATTGACGGTAGTATTTCAAGTCAATTTTTAACGGCGCTGCTCATGGCTGCGCCATTATTTAAAGGCGATACACACATTAAAATTAAAGGCACGTTAGTGTCTAAGCCTTATATTGATATTACTCTTGATGTAATGGCGCGTTTTGGTGTTACCGTTGAGCATGACAATTACAGTACTTTTATTGTAAAAGGTGCACAGCACTATCAATCCGTTGAGCGTATTATGGTCGAAGGGGATGCTTCATCTGCTTCTTACTTTATTGCTGCTGCAGCAATTGCCGGCGGCGAAATAGAAATTAAAGGCGTCGGTGCTAAATCAGTTCAAGGTGATATTGGTTTTGCTAATGTTATGGAGCAAGTAGGTGCCAAAATTGATTGGTATGACGAACGTTTAGTTGTTCGTAAAGGTGAGCTTAACGGTATTGATATTGATGCGAATGCAATACCTGATGCTGCAATGACTCTGGCTACAGTTGCCTTGTTTGCAAAAGGGCCAACGGCAATTCGCAACATTTATAACTGGCGAGTAAAAGAAACTGACCGTTTACACGCTATGGCCACAGAGCTTAAAAAAGTAGGGGCTGAAGTAGTTGAAGGGCATGACTTTATTGAGATCACACCGCCAAAACAGTTTAATAATGTGGCTGTAGATACCTATGATGACCACCGTATTGCCATGTGCTTTGCAATGGTGGCTGTAGGGGGTAAGCCCATAACGATTAACGATCCAGCCTGTACTTACAAGACATTCCCAACATTTTTCAACGTGTTAGCATCTGTCAGTAAATAGGCTATTTATAAGTATTTATAAAAAGTTACATACTAAAAGCGGATAATCTTTAATAATTGACGTATAATATGGCGGTTTATTTTGGTGTGCATTGAAGGAGGTTTTAAATGCCGGCGTTATTAATGCCCGTAATCACCGTAGATGGCCCAAGTGGTTCTGGTAAAGGAACTGTTTGTCGCTTATTGGCTGAAAAATTAGGCTGGGATGTGTTAGATAGCGGTGCAATTTATCGCGTACTTTCACTTGCAGCACTTCATCACCAAATTGCGTTAGATAACGAAGAAGCACTGGTTCCACTAGCTGCAAATCTTGATGTGCAGTTTCTGATAGACAGTGATACTAATGCAGGAAAGATTATTTTAGAAGGCGAAGATGTAACAACCACTATTCGAAATGAAGAAGTGGGAGCTGCAGCGTCCAAAGTTGCGGCATTGCCACGAGTTCGTGAAGCGTTACTTCGTCGCCAGCGTGCGTTTAGAACTGAAAATGGCTTAATTGCTGATGGTCGCGATATGGGCACTGTTGTGTTTCCTGATGCGCCATTAAAGATATTTCTAACCGCAAGTGCAGAAGAACGTGCTCGCAGACGTTTTGTTGAGTTGAATGAGCGCGGGCTTGATGTTACACTAAGTGGTCTATTACAAGACATTCAAGCACGTGATGATCGCGATATGAATCGCGCCGTTGCGCCGCTTGTACCTGCAGAGGATGCGATTGAGCTTGATACTAGCGAACTCAACGCACAGCAAGTCTTTGATAAAGTTATAACTTTATTAGATTCAAGCATCTCTGAAGGTAAGCTTCCTAAACGAAGCTAAACACATTTTATGCACCAGCAGGACGCCAGTGCTATTTTAACAACCCCATGCAGCATGGTTGCTTATTGGTATTAATATATGAGACGTATATTCGTATGTCAGAAAATTTTGCGCAGTTATTTGAAGAAAGCTTAAAGGGTTTTGAAGCAGAGCAAGGCTCTATCGTTAAAGGTACAGTAATCTCAATCGAGAACAACATTGTACTTGTAGATGCTGGTCTTAAATCAGAAAGTGCTATCCCTGCAGAGCAGTTCAAAAATGCTGCTGGTGAACTAGAAGTTGCTGTTGGCGACGAAGTAGATGTTGCACTAGATGCAATCGAAGACGGTTTCGGTGAAACTATCCTTTCTCGTGAGAAAGCGAAGCGTCACGAAGCGTGGATCCGTCTTGAGAAAGCATGTGAAGAGCAAGAGACTGTTACTGGTGTTATCAACGGTAAAGTTAAAGGCGGTTTCACTGTTGAGGTTGATTCAATCCGTGCTTTCCTACCTGGTTCACTTGTTGATGTTCGTCCAGTACGTGACACAACTCACCTTGAAGGCAAAGAGCTTGAATTTAAAGTAATCAAGCTTGATCAAAAACGTAACAACGTTGTTGTTTCACGTCGTGCAGTTATCGAATCAGAAAACTCACAAGAACGTGAAGAGCTTCTTGCTAACCTTGTTGAAGGTCAAGAAGTTAAAGGTATCGTTAAGAACCTTACTGACTACGGTGCATTCGTTGACCTTGGTGGTGTTGATGGTCTACTACACATTACTGACATGGCGTGGAAGCGTGTTAAGCACCCTTCAGAAATCGTTAATGTTGGCGACGAAATCGCAGTTAAAGTTCTTAAATTCGATAAAGATAAAACTCGTGTATCTCTAGGTCTTAAACAGCTTGGCGAAGATCCATGGGCAGCTATCGCTGGTCGTTACCCAGAAGGTTCTAAACTTTCTGGTCGTGTAACTAACCTTACTGATTACGGTTGCTTCGTAGAAATCGAAGAAGGCGTTGAAGGTCTAGTACACGTTTCTGAAATGGATTGGACTAACAAGAACATCCACCCTTCAAAAGTTGTTTCACTTGGTGACACTGTTGAAGTTATGGTTCTTGAAATCGACGAAGAACGTCGTCGTATTTCTCTTGGTCTTAAGCAATGTATTGCTAATCCTTGGCAGGAATTTGCTCGTCTACAAAACAAAGGCGATCAAGTTACTGGTAAGATCAAATCAATCACTGACTTCGGTATCTTTATCGGTCTTGACGGTGGTATTGATGGTCTTGTACACCTTTCAGACATTTCTTGGAATACACCTGGCGAAGAAGCTGTACGTGAATTCAAGAAAGGCGACGAAATCACTGCTATCGTATTGCAAGTTGACCCAGAGCGTGAACGTATCTCTCTAGGTGTTAAGCAAATCGAAGCTGACCCATTCAATAACTACCTTGATGCAAACAAAAAAGGTGCTATTGTTAAAGGTAAAGTGACTGAAGTTGATGCGAAAGGCGCAACTGTTGAACTTATCGAAGGCGTTGAAGGTTACATCCGTGTAGCTGATATCGCTCAAGAGCGCGTTGAAGATGCAACTACTGTTGTTTCTGTAGGCGACGAAATCGAAGTTAAATACGTTGGTGTTGATCGTAAGAACCGCACTTTAAGCTTATCTGTTAAAGCTCTTTTCGAAGCAGAAGAGAAAGAAGTACTAGAGAAGCTTAAGAAAGAAGAGCCAGTGTTCGAAAACGCAATGGCAGCTGCTTTCGCAAATGCACAAAAAGACTAATTAATTATAGTCTTTTAATTGGAAGGGCAGTTTATGCCCTTCCACTATTTCTTTTTAAGGAAACGCTATGACTAAGTCAGAACTGATAGAAACACTTGCTGAACAACACGCACATATTCCTGTGAAAGATGTTGAGAACGCTGTTAAAGAAATTCTTGAACAAATGGCCGGCTCATTATCTTCTTCAGATCGTATTGAGATCCGAGGTTTTGGAAGTTTCTCTTTGCATTACCGTGCACCTCGTACAGGTCGTAATCCTAAAACAGGTGAAACTGTAGAGTTAGATGGTAAGCATGTACCTCATTTTAAGCCAGGCAAAGAACTACGTGACCGTGTAAACGAGAGCATTGCTTAGTAAATTTATTGGAGTAGTTACTTGTTCAAGGTATTAAAAATTATTCTGGCAGCACTTTTTTTAATTGGTGCATTTGTATTGGGTTCGCAAAATCCACAATTAACACAAATTAACTACATAATAGCCAGTAATACATTACCTTTAGCCGTTATAATAAGTATCTGCTTTTTGTTAGGTGTTGTAGTGGGTTGCTTTGTGAGCTTTAAATTGTTTACGCAATTAAAGTGGCAAAATTACCGTTTAAAAAAGCAATTAACGCCTGAAAAAGATAATAAAAAGCGTATTGCCAACAAAGATACCTAATTATGATTGAGCTGTTGTTTTTACTGCTTCCTGTCGCCGCCGGTTATGGCTGGATCATGGGAAAAAACAGTGCGAAAAATCAGGCTCATCAATTTAATAGAGAAATCACTTCTGAATACAGTAAAGGGTTAAAGTTCTTACTGGACAGAGAAGAAGATCAGGGGCTTGAGCATTTAATTAATTTGCTCGAAGTAGCTGCTGACTCTGTAGAACACTATTCTACATTAGCCACTATGTTTCGCCGCCGTGGCGAGCTTGACCGCGCAATAAAAATTCATGAATTGCTATTAAAACACCCAAGCCTTAACGAAAAACAAGCTGCCAATAGTCGGTTAGAATTAGCAGAAGACTATATTATGGCAGGTTTACTCGATAGCGCAGAAGAACATTTAATATGGCTGGTAAAAAATAACCATGAAGATGCTCTTGAGCCAATTATTTCCTTATATTCACAGACCCGTGAATGGGAAAAAGGCATTAGTATGTTTGAAGCGCATACTGAGCTTTTTTCAAAAGAACAACACTTCAAAGCCATCGCAAACTTTTATTGTGAATATGCTATTACCAGTAATAATCCTCAACTTATGCGCAAAGCTATTAGCTTAAACTTTAAAACAATCAGGCCTCTATATGAGCTTGGTTTGTCTGCCTATACAAAAGAAGATTACGTAAAAGCAATTTATTATTGGCGAGAACTTATCTGTCAATTTACCTTTTTTGCGCCATTATTTATTGATAAGTTAGCGCATAGTTATAAGCAACTTAAACTAACCCATCAGTTTCATGAACTCGTGAACGACTTATTAGATAAGGGTGGGGTAATGATAAAAATACAGCATTGCCAAGCGTTGCTTGAGCAAGGTCACACTGAACAAGCCTTTGAATTTTTAACCGACAGTTTAAAACGTCAACCTACCATCCGTGGCTTTAGTTTTTTACTGCAGTTAATGAGCACCGAAAATAAAAATACCAAAGATGTGCTTAATCAAATAGATAAACTTGTTACCTCATATATTGCTACCAAGCCTGACTTTCAATGCCAGCATTGTGGCTTTACAAGTTACACCATTTATTGGAATTGCCCTTCGTGTAAACATTGGGAAACCATTGTGCCTAGCAGAGGCTTAGACGGATTTTAATCTTTATACTTTTCGCTCACTAGTAGGATAGTTATGTCTTTCGAACAATCAAAAAAAATTCTTATCGCTCTTGATTATGATGATCAGCAAACTGCTTTAGCATTTGTGAAACAGTTATCACCGGATACATGTCGATTAAAAGTGGGTAAAGAAATGTTCACATATTTTGGCCCTGAATTTGTTAAAGAGCTGGTTGATTTAGGTTTCGATGTATTTTTAGATTTGAAATTTCATGATATCCCAAATACTGTTGCTAAAGCAGTAACCGCTGCAGCTAAAATGGGCGTGTGGATGGTTAATGTTCATGCAAGTGGTGGTTTTGAAATGATGCATAAAGCAAAGCAGGCACTCGAACAATTTGGTGATAAAGCTCCTTTATTGATTGCCGTGACTGTTTTAACCAGCATGGATGAAACTGAGCTTGGGCGTTTAGGTATAACTAAATCACCACAAGAGCAAGTTATGCATTTAGCAAAACTAACAAAGCAAGCAGGGCTTGATGGTGTGGTTTGTTCTGCACAAGAAGCACAAAGTTTAAAGGCGGCTTTAGGCAAAGAATTTAAACTCGTAACCCCAGGTATTCGTCCTGCTGGCAGTGATGCGGGCGATCAAAAACGTATTATGACACCTAAAGACGCGATTGAAGCTGGCAGTGACTATTTAGTAATAGGGCGTCCGATTACTCAGGCACAAAACCCTGTAGAAGTATTAAATGATGTTAATAAATCAATAGCTTAAATTTAAAGTATGCATAATTATAAGGAGTTTATTACAACTCTTTTTGTTTGTGCTACATTTAGTTACGGCTATGCAGTGAGGAACTAACTTTGCGTTTAATAATGTTTGTAGTGGTAATTATCATTAGTGGCTTTGCTGTTAATAAATATGTATTTTCAACCAAAATGTATGATGATGTTTCGAATGTTACCGATTTGGTATCTGATTACCCCGTTGATTTATTTAAGTTTAAAAAAATCGCCCAAAACTATGCTCAGCATTTATGTTATACAAATGAAGCTGTTTTAGCAGGACTTGATATAAGTAGTAGAGAATGTGTTGATGTACACGATGAAATGCAGAATGAGTGTACAAAAAAAGTATTTAGATTAGCGCCATTAAATATGACATCTAAAAAAGAATTAATTGAATATTCAAATCAATATTCACGTTGTACCTTACCTTACAAAAACATTAAGTTATAAATTTTAAATACGAAAAAGCCACCTAAGTTTATACCTAGGTGGCTTTTTTATAGAATTATTTTAAACGAATAGACTTAGCTTCAATATCAATTAAGCCTTGTTTAAATAACCCACCAATGGCTTTTTTGTAGTTTGCTTTACTGGTCGAGAAAACTTTTTTAATTAATTCAGGTTCAGATTTATCGCCTATGGCTAAGATGCCACCTTCATCTTTTAGTTTTTCCATAATTTTTTCGCCAAGTTCACTGACTTTACCCATACCTGGCTTTTCAAGTATAACGTCAATTTTTCCGTCTTCACGCACTTTTTGAATAAACCCTTTGAGCTTTTGACCAACAAATAGGTTTTTAAATACCATGTTGTAAAATACAACACCAAAATGAGATTCTTCAATAAGTACTTTGTAGCCGATATCGGTTTTACCTGCCACAATTAAATCAACTTCTTGCAAGTAGCTATATTGCGGCTCGTCTTTTGATAAAAAGCGATTAAAGTTGGTTGAAGCACAAATTCGCTGACTGGCATTATCTAGATATAAACGGACTAAATACGAGTAACCTTCTTGCATACGCGGTTTTTGTTCATTAAACGGTGCAAGCACGTCTTTTTCTAAACCCCAATCTAAAAAAGCACCAATGCTGTTTATTTCTTTAACGCGCAGTAGGGCATATTCACCGACTTGTGCGTGTGGTTTTTTAGTTGTTGCTGTTGGCAGGTTTGCGTTATCTAAAAAGGTAAAAACGCTGATGCTATCGCCAGCTTCAAGTTCATGTTTAATCTCGTGTTTAGGTAAAAATACTTCACCTAAGTCATGGCCATCTAAATAGGCACCTTCATTACTGACTTCTTTTACAAATAAGGTTTGGGTAGTTCCAAGGTAACTCATAATTATTCCTGCTCAGGCTTTTTTTTACGACGCATAGGGGTATCACCATCGATGTTAAGTGGTGCTTTAACTGGGGCTACTGGTTTTTTCGGTTTCGCTTTGCGTTTTTGCTGTGGTTTTTTATCAGCTACTATCTTTTTAATTGATTTAACTGGCGTTACTTTTTTCTCTTTGATGCCCTTAAATTTCGCTTTTAAACCATCAACCGTCGCAAACGACAATTCGTCATTTAAAAATGACTTTATTGCTAAATAGCTTGCCCAATCTTTAGGACCAACAAATGATAGCGCGTTGCCTTTAAAACCAGCACGGCCTGTGCGACCAATACGGTGAACGTATTCTTCAGCATGTTTTGGTAGATCAAAATTAATAACATGGGTAACACTGAGTAAATCTAAACCGCGAGATGCAACATCAGTAGTAATTAATATTTTAAAGTTCTCACGGCTAAACGCATCCATGATATCAAGGCGCTTACTTTGAGTTAAATCCCCGGCTAGTGCGACAGACTTAAAGCCTTTACTATTTAATGCCTCGCTTAAGCGACTGGTATCAGCACGTGTAGCGGTGAATATAATACATTGCCCTACATTGTCTTGATTAAGAAAATGCTCAAGTAGCGCTTCTTTATGATCAAGATGATCGGCTAAATACAATGTTTGTTTAATATCACTGTGTTGCTCATTGGCTGCACTGAGCATAATTTGTTTTGGTTTTTTTAATAAATTACGCGAAAGGGCATCTACTTGAGCATGATCTAATGTCGCTGAAAACAATAGGGTCTGGCGTAATCGGTGATCTGCCAGTTCATTAATTAACTTAAGCTGGTCGGTGAAACCTAAATCCAAGATACGGTCAGCTTCATCAAATATAAGTAGCTCTAAGCCACTTAACTGTAAAGAGCGTTGCTTTAAGTGATCGGCTAAGCGCCCTGGTGTAGCAACCACAAAATGTGGGTCGTTGCGCAGTGCTTTAATTTGGTCGTTAAAGTTTTCACCACCGAGAATTTTAACTGCCTTGATATTGGTACCGGCAATAAGTAATCGTAGTTGGGTGAACACTTGGGTTGCAAGCTCACGAGTTGGAGCAACAATAAGTACACGAGGATCACGTTTACTGAGTGCTTTTTGTTTCATTACTCGCTGCACAGCAGGTAATAAAAACGCTAAAGTTTTGCCTGACCCAGTTTTTGACTGAGCGAAAATGTCATGTCCAGCGAGTGCCGTTGGCACAGCATGAGCTTGAATATCGGTAGGCTGGGTGATCCCTTGGTGCGCTAATTGTGTTTCTAGGCGAGTATCAATCCCAAGATCAGTAAAGTGCAATGTATATTTCTCCAATATGAGCAAGTCTTGTAAATTTATCCGCGCATTATAGCCCACTGAGCCACTGCGCTAACAGTAAAAAGCGCATTATCATCCATTTTTTTGCATTTAAATAAAAAAAGCGTAAAATACGCGCCCCATATGCGCCGGATTTACGATTCGGTAAACGCCCCTTGCGGGTTTAAAAAGCAAAATAGGAAAACCATGACTGCTATCCATAAAGATAATGTAACCAGCGAACACTTTGTTGTGTGTGCATTATATAAATTTGTTTCTTTACCTAACTTTGAAGCACTTCGCCAACCTTTACTTAATGTAATGGAGCAAAATGACGTGCGAGGTACTTTGTTAATTGCCGCAGAAGGAATTAACGGGACTGTCTCCGCAAAACGTGAAGGCATAAATAACTTACTGGCGTGGTTAGACACCCAACCTAATTTAGACAATATTGTTACTAAAGAATCATATGATGACGAATGCCCGTTTTACCGCACTAAAGTAAAACTTAAAAAAGAAATCGTAACTATGGGCGTTGAAGGCGTAGACCCATTAAAAGTAGTGGGCAGTTATGTTAAACCAAATGAATGGAATGCCCTAATCTCTGATCCAGAGGTTATCCTTGTTGATACCCGAAATGATTACGAAATTGAAATTGGTACATTTCAAAACGCAGTCGATCCAAACACGAAGACGTTCCGCGAATTTCCACAGTGGGCCAAAGAAAATCTCGACCCAGAAAAGCATAAAAAAGTAGCTATGTTTTGTACTGGTGGTATTCGCTGCGAAAAATCAACAGCTTATATGAAAGAGCAGGGCTTTGATGAGGTATACCACCTTGAAGGCGGCATATTAAAATACCTAGAAGAAGTACCAAAAGAAGAAACCATGTGGGAAGGCGAGTGCTTTGTATTTGATAACCGTGTCGCGGTAAATCATGACTTACAAAAAGGCTCATATGATCAGTGTCACGCATGTCGGATGCCTATCACAGAAGAAGAAAAGCAAAAGCCTGAATATATGGAAGGAGTGTCGTGTCATCACTGTATTGATGATGTGACCGACGAGCAACGCGCTCGTTTTGCTGAGCGTCAAAAGCAAATAGAATTGGCACAAGCACGCGGTGAAGGTCATATTGGTAACGAAGCTCAAGCTGCTTTACAACAACGTAAAGAAGCAAAAAAAGCGCAAAAAGACGCACAACGAAATAAATAACACCACGTGTTTATTTATTCATTAAAAAACCTCAGTAAACACTGAGGTTTTTATTTAAAAGTAATTTATAAATAGCGAGCTACATAGCTTATCAGCTTAAAGGTTTGATACTCACTTTGAGCTTAATCAACGAATACAATAACTATTATCTATCGGCGTAAGTGTAATTTTATTAGCTGAGTTAACAAGAACACATTTTGTGTTTTTATCGAGTTTTTTCTTTTGAATAACGGTAAATTCACCTTCATTAACAGCGTATAAGTTATACTGATAAGCCGTATTACCTCCCTCAAATAAGGCGGTAAATAGCCCTCCAACTAAACCGCCCACAATAGCGCCACCGATCATTTCTTCGGTGTTGCCATCAAGGCTATCAACAAAGCCAAAACCCGCTCCAGCAGCTATTCCCGTTCCTACTTCTGAGGAAAGTGTCACTTTTTGCTCTGAGTTAACAGATGCATAATAGCGTTTAATTAATTGATTTTGACTTGTCCGGTCAACCCCTTGTGATGCACAGCCACTAAGCAGTAAAACCATAATGATACTTTTTTTCATAAACTCTCCTTTGTATGTTCACTCTAATGACTAAATCTTAATGTTAAATACGCATAAAATATGTGGTGATTTTGTAGGCTGGTGTAAGAATATGTAGAAAATACCTGGATGTTTAATTTCAGCGCGTTGTTTTGCTAATTTGTCGTACTAAGCTATTTATTGATCATAGAGGTGTTAAACTGCGTAACATAATGGAAATAATAATTAATTAGGGTGTTGCTTTGAAGTCGCAAAATTTCTTAATGGGCATAACGGCCATATTCTTATCGGTTAGTTTGCCAGTAATTAGTGCTACCGTGGTCGTTGAAAATATCGCTATGGAACAAGCCCAACAGCAAGTTCAGGCTGTTGGTAACGCTGAAGCTATCCATTCTGTTATTTTATATCCTGCCGTAGGGGATAAAGTAGCAGCGGTTCATTTTAAACCTGGCGATAATGTTAAAGAAGGTGATATTTTACTTGAGCTAGATTCACGTAGGCAAAAAGCGGCCCTTGAAGAGGCTAAAATAAAATTAGCAGATAGTCAGCGAACTTTAAAACGTTTAAAACAAAGCCAAGCTAAGGGTGCTGTGCCACAAAGTGATGTAGACGATGCAAAAACCATTGTAGAGCTTGCAAAAGTTACTCTCATACAAGCCGAAACTGAATTAGAAGATCGTCAAGTTCGAGCCCCTTTTAGTGGCACTATGGGACTGACTGACGTTGAAGTGGGTGACAGAATAACAACACAAACAATGATTGCCAGCATCGATGATACCCGCCAGTTATACATTAATTTTAACGCGCCTGAATCAGCAATTGCGATGCTCAGAAATAATGCTAGCGTACGCGTGTTCCCATGGCAATCGCAAGCGCCTGTTGAGGCAGAAATAGCCTATTTAGACTCACGTATAGACCCACAAACTCGCACCTTACGAGTCAAAGCAAAGTTAAATAACAAAGATCAACAATTCTTACCGGGTATGAGTTTTCGAGTACATATAAAAGTATTAGGTCAACGCTTTGCCGCTATTCCTGAAGCAGCACTACTGTGGGGCGCAACGGGTCCATATGTGTGGACGAGTGTAGATAACAAAGCTACCCGGGTTGATGTAAAAATAGAGCAACGCTTGGCTGGGCGCTTACTCGTATCAGGGGCATTACAGCCAAACAATACGTTAGTTGTTGAAGGCGTTCAGCGCTTGCGAGCCAATCAAGAATTAAGCTTTTCTGCACCTATCGCTAGTTCGCAGGAGTAGCCATGAAACAGCAACCTATGATGCAAGACTTGCCGTCTATGGCAATTCGCCGCCCTGTACTTATTGTGGTACTTAATCTACTCATTATTATTGCCGGTATCGCCGCAATAGCTGGCGTAGAAGTACGCGAGCTTCCTGATGTAGATAGGCCGCGTATTACGGTATCAGCTTCGTTTCCAGGTGGTTCCCCGGAAACCGTCGATACTGAAGTCACCAGCAAACTTGAAGGGGCTGTTGCCCGTGTGAGTGGAGTTAAATCTATTCGTGCACAAAGTGAAGAAGGCAGCTCACGTATTGTGGTTGAATTTAGACCTGGTGTTAATCTGGATGATGCCGCTAATGAAACACGCGAGTCAGTTTCGCGAGTGCAAAGAGAGCTCCCAGAAGAAGTTGAGCGTGTATCTATCATAAAAGCCGATAACGATGCTGAGGCGGTTGTATCACTCACCGTATCAAGTGAGAGTTTTTCTTTAGAGGCATTAACCGAGCGGGTTGATGTTGATTTAGCGCCACAGTTTTTAACTATTCCCGGTGTTGCTGATGTGCGCTTAAACGGTGATAGAGAGCGAGTGCTTAGAGTACGTATCGATCCGCTTAAGCTCAGCAGCTTCAATTTAACTATTCCCGATGTTGCTGACGTGCTCAGGCAAGCTCCCTTTGATGTGCCAGCAGGAAGTTTAAAATCAAACGATCAGCAAATTATTGTTCGTGCTGATGCTACCTCGGTAACACCAGATCAAGTAGGTGATATTATCATTCGTGGTGATACCCGTATTAGCGATATCGCCGCGGTATATTTTGGCCCAGCCGATCCGCGCTCTATGGTAAGACTTAATGGTAAACCCGTTATTGGTATGGAAATTATCCGCCAAGCGCAATCTAACACCATAGAAATATCAGATGAGGTTTTAAAGCTGATAGAAGGAATGCGTGAACGCTTTCCTGAGATGGAATTTACCTTAACATCAGATGACGCACAATTTATTAGAAGTTCAGTGGATGAAGTGATTAACTCATTAGTGCTGACAGTGCTACTAGTGATCATTACGTTATGGGTGTTTATTGGCTCATGGCGTGCAACCTTAGTACCTGCATTTGCTATTCCGGTAGCATTAATAGGCTCATTAGCACTGATATGGGCATTGGGCTTCTCCATAAATATTTTAACCTTGCTCGCACTTGTACTTGCTACTGGCTTAATCGTTGATGATGCGATTGTGGTGAGTGAAAATATTCAACGCCAGCGAGGGTTAGGGCTTGGCCGGCGTGCGGCCGCAGTAGTAGGTACACGTGAAGTATTTTTTGCGGTTATTGCCACCACGGCGGTATTAGCAGCTGTGTTTGTGCCCATCGCTTTTTTACCCTCTACTGCAGGGCGTTTATTTAGAGAGTTTGGGGGCGTACTTGCCGGTGCAGTTATCATATCAAGCTTTGTTGCGTTATCGTTAGTGCCGGCACTTACCTCTAAGCTAAAGCTTAAGCAAGGCGGTTTTCATCCATTTGCTAAGTTTGGTAACGTACTTGCTAATTTATATACCAAAACAATTCATAAAGTTCTCGATCATGCGTGGCTTACTTTTATTGCCTGTTTATTAGTGGCCGGCGGCTCAGGTGCATTGTATATGAGCTTAGATAACGAGCTATTACCAACAGAAGATCGCGGTAAAATTAGAATATTTGCTCGTGGGCCAGATGGTGTAGGCTTGAACTTTATGGACAGGCAAGCCATTAAAATGGAAGACACTTTGCTGCCTTTCGTCGAAAGCGGTGAAATAGAGTCTATTTACACGGTTGTTGGTCAGTGGGATCCTAATATTGTCTTCATTACTGTGCCTTTAAAGCACTGGGATGAACGTAATTTTAGTCAACAAGAAATCATCAATAAAATCCGTCAGCCTTTAATGAATATTCCTGGAGCACCCGCATACGCAGGAGGCGCTAATAGTTTAAATTTACGTGGCCAAGGTGGCGGTATTGAAGTTGCTTTACTGGGCCAAGATTATCTTGAAATATTTAAGGCTGCCCAGCAGTTTTCAGCAGATCTTGAAAAAGCAGTACCTGAAGTTGCACCTGTTCGCGTATCGTATCAACCATCGCAACCACAACTTCGCGTTAATATAGACAGACGACGCGCAGAAGAACTCGGTGTATCGTTAAGCGATATTGCCATTACTTTAAGAGCTGCTATTAATGGCGACGATATAGCTGATTTAAACATCGGCGATCAATCAATACCTATTATGTTACAGGCTCAAAATCAAACCATTAACGACCCAAGTGATTTAGCAAATTTATATGTAAGCGCCCGCGATAATCAATTAGTACCACTCAGTAGTGTGGCAAATATTACAGAAGAGGGCGTTGCTGCGGAGCTTGAGCGCCATGCTCAGCGACGTGCCATAGAATTAAGCATGGAATTACCCGAAGGTTTAACTATTGCCACACTGGTAGAGCAAATAAAACAAGTGTCTGAGCAATCATTACCAGCAGGTATTACTTTAGCGTTCAAAGGCGAGGCACTCACTTTTGAAGAAACTTCAAATGAAGTGCTAATGACTTACGTGTTAGCCTTTTTAATTGTGTTTTTAGTTTTGGCGGCACAATTTGAAAATGTTAATAGCGCCATTGTAGTAATGATCACCGTCCCTTTTGGTATTACATCCGCAATTTTAGCGCTATATTTAACCGGTACATCACTTAATATTTATTCGCAAATTGGTCTGGTAATGTTAATTGGTTTAATCGCCAAAAATGCGATTTTATTGGTTGAGTTTGCTGATCAATTAAGAGATCAGGGTTTAGCTGTACGTAAAGCGGTGGAGCAAGCAGCGCTGGTACGCTTACGTCCTATAACTATGACTTTGATCTCTACTTTATTGGGCGCATTACCGTTGATTATGTCTACAGGTGCTGGCGCTGAGGCGCGTAACGCGATTGGCTGGGTGGTGTTTGGTGGCTTAGCCTTAGCTGTATTGTTTACGCTTTATTTAACACCGGTGATTTATTTAGGACTTGCACGTTTTACCAGCCCTCGTGGTGATGAGTCAAAACAATTAGCGCAGGAGTTAGAGCAAGTAGATAATTAATCGCTAACTATTTACTTAAATTGGCTATTTTTCTTTGAAAAAATAGCCAATTAGGCTCACAATTCAACTAGATTCACGCCACAAGGATTCCCTATGCAGGCCGAGCAAGTTGAAATAGCCCAGTTTTTAGTTGAACACCCCCCATTTGATACGCTTCCTACAGAGGCACTGAATGAATTAGCAATGAAAATAGAGGTTGCTTACTTTCGTGCCGAAACTGATATTCTACATTTAGGGCAAGATATTAGTGACTTGTATATTATTCGCAGTGGCTCTGTTGAGATTTCACGTCGTAATGGCGAGCTCTATAACCGTTTAGCTACAGGCGGTATTTTTGGCCAAATGGGCTTATTAATGAACCGCAAAGTGCGGTTTCCGGCTCGTGCGCTTGAAGATTCCTTAACGTATTGTATTAACGTTAATATTTTTAACGAATACTGTGATAAATACGAAACCTTTGCTGACTTTTTCGAAGTGGATGGCAATGTACGCTTGCATCAAGCTATAGTAGAGCAAGCCGACAGCAATGACTTAACCACCGCTAAAGTTAAATCATTACTTCATCGTGATGTAGTCACGGTTACTACGCAAACTCCCATACAAGACGTCGCGTTTTTAATGACACAAGAATCGGTCTCTTCAGTACTTGTCACTGACATAGAAAAACAAATAAGCGACGACCCAGAAGAGGATGACGGACAAGTTGTCGGGATCATCACAGATAGAGATATCCGAACTAAAGTTGTTGCCCAAGGGTTGACGTTTGATACGCCTGCGCAAGAGGTTATGACCTCAAGTTTAGTCTTGCTCGATAGTAATGCCTATGTATTTGAAGCCGTTTTAGCGATGCTTAGAGATAACTTACATCACTTGCCTGTGGTACATAAAAAACGCCCAATAGGGGTAATATCGCTATCCGATATTTTACGTTATGAGTCACAAAGTAGCTTATTGTTAGTACGGGGTATTTTAGCGCAGCAATCAGTGGAAGATTTAGTTCATTATGCCCGCCAACTCCCTAACGTGTTTGTACGTATGGTAAACGAAGATGCTAATTCGCATATGATAGGAACGGCCATGGCAGTAATAGGACGTACCTTTAAACAGCGCCTATTAGCCCTAGCAGAAGAAAAATTTGGCGAGCCGCCCATTCCTTATTGTTTTATTGCGCTGGGCTCAATGGCACGGGATGAGCAGTTAATTGTAACCGATCAAGATAATGCACTGATTTTAGATAATAGCTTCGATGAGGCATTGCACGATGAGTATTTTCAAAACTTATCAGACTTTGTGTGTGATGGCTTGGCTAAGTGTGGCTATACCTATTGTGATGGTGAAATTATGGCCTCGTTTAAAAAATGGCGTATGACCCGCGAACAATGGCAAGAAAAATTTGCTAGCTGGATGGCCGAGCCCAAACCGCAAGCACTGCTCAATAGCTCGATATTTTTTGACTTAGATGGTGTGTGGGGTAAGTTAAAGTGGGCCGATGAGCTTAAAACGCTGGTGGCAAAAGAAAGCAAAGTAAATAAACGCTTTTTAGCTAACCTTGCTGCTAATGCTCGCAATCGAACGCCACCATTGGGATTTTTTAACGGCTTTGTACTTGAGCACAATGGCCAACATAAGCGCTCAATGAACTTAAAACGTCGTGGTACAGCGCCGCTATCTGATGTGGTTCGCGTTCATGCATTAGCGGTCGGTTCACGTAAACAAAATTCGTTTGAGCGCTTAGAGGATATTATCGAGGCTAACTTATTACCCAAAGGCAAAGCACAAGATTTGCGTGATGCATTTGAATATATTGCCACTGTACGTATTCGCCATCAGGCATGGCAGATAGAGCAGGGGGAAGCGCCCGATAATGATTTAGACCCGCATTTACTCTCACCATTTGAGCAAAGTAATTTAAAAGAAGCTTTTGCGATTTTAGAAAAAGCGCAAAGCTTTTTAAAGTTTAGTTATTCTGCTCATTCAGGTGTGAAATAAGTTATGGCTAAATCACCGTTAGATTGGCCACGTCGTTACGAGCAGCTTTTACATAGTGCGCAAAACTCGTTGCTTAAGGAGTTTTATAAGCAGGCATTTACCAATCAGACTGCTCCACTTAAAGATGTACCTTTTGTGGCGCTAGATTTTGAAACAACAGGTCTGGACGCTAATACCGATGATATTGTTAGTGTGGGGTTAGTGCCTTTCAATGTTAATCGTATTTACTGTAAAGAGAGCCACCATTGGGTAGTACAACCACGACGAGATTTGAGTGAAGAGTCAATTGTTATCCATGGTATTACCCACTCAGAGGTGGATGAAGCTCCCGACCTCAATCGAATTTTAGCCCCACTTCTTGATGCACTTAAAGGGAAAGTGGTGGTGGTGCATTATGCCGCCATTGAGCGCCACTTTTTTTATAATGCGCTGCTCACACGTATAAAAGAAGGGATTGAATTTGCTCTAGTCGACACTATGGAAATTGAAAGGCGAGCGCTTAGAGCGCGTCAAGGGCTACTAGGTAGGCTATTTAATACAAAACTAGGCTCATTACGGTTAAGTGATACAAGGGAGCGTTATTCCTTGCCATTGTATCAAAACCATAATGCACTGACTGACGCTTTAGCCACCGCAGAATTACTGCAAGCTCAGCTGAGTTATCATTATCGGTTAGATACGCCACTAAGTGAAATTTGGCTTTAGCGAAACGTTATAAAATATTATAGGAAAAATAGAGTAAAAAAAACGCCGCAATTAGCGGCGTTTTTTAATGTAGGGTGTTATTTAACTGGGCGAGGCTCAGTTCGTAAACCTAAAATTAAGCTTACACACATTAATAGTAAAACAATGGTAAACGGTAGACCGGTTGAAATAGCCCCAGCTTGTAGTGCTTCAATCGCTTGAGTACCACCAATCCAAAGTAATGCAGCAGCAATTGCGCCCTCAACAGTAGCCCAAAAAATACGCTGTGGTACCGGTGCATCAATTTTGCCACCTGCTGTGATTGAATCAATTACAAGTGACCCTGAATCAGAAGAGGTAATAAAGAATACCAGTACTAATACAATAGCAATGAAAGAAAGCACACTCGCCATTGGCATTTCATCAAGCATTTGGAACATCGCCATAGGGACACTTGTTAGACCGTCAGTCCCAAGAGCACCAATACCATTAACTACTTGGTCAATTGCGATGCCACCATAGATAGACATCCACAGGATAGTAACCGCTGTTGGAATAAGTAATACCGCGGTTAAAAATTCACGGATTGTACGACCACGCGAAACACGCGCAATAAACATACCTACAAACGGTGACCATGAAATCCACCAAGCCCAGTAGAATACTGTCCAACCATGCATCCATGTTTCATCTTCACGGCCATGTGGGTTACTCAATGGAATAATGTTCTCTACATACCCCATTACCGTGTTAGGGATATTACCCATAGAGACCGCAAAACCAACTAAACATACAAATACTAGTAATACTAAAGCAATGAGCATATTTACGTTACTAAGTAATTTAACGCCGCCATCAATGCCTCTAATAACAGAGACGACTGCTAGTAACGTAACACCTGTAATAACCAGAATTTGTGAACCTACGCCACCTTCAAAACCAAATACATGATTAATACCGGCAGAAGCTTGTTGTGCACCTAGCCCAAGTGACGTTGCTAAACCAAATAAGGTTGCTAATACAGCTAAAATATCAATTATGTGACCAGGCCACCCCCACGCTTTATCACCTAAAATTGGGTAAAAAATCGAACGAATAGAAAGCGGTAAGCCTTTATTGTAAGTAAAAAATGCTAACGAAAGCGCAACTACAGCATAAATTGCCCAAGGGTGAAGACCCCAATGGAACATAGTTGCACCCATTGCCATTTTCGCGGCTTCTGGTGTGTTAGCTGTTACATTGAGCGGCGTTTCATACCAACCAGTGTAGTATGCAACTGGTTCAGCAACACCCCAGAACATTAAGCCAATACCCATACCTGCAGCAAATAACATTGCCAGCCAAGAAATACGAGAATGCGATGGTTTAGCATCGTCACCGCCTAAGCGGATATTGCCATATGGTGAAAAAATTAAAACTAAACAAAAAATAACAAAGAAGTTGGCAGCCCACATAAATAAGCCGTCAAAATTATTAATAATATCGGTTTTGATACCATTTAGTGTTGTTTTAGCTACTTCGGCATCTGACACTAGTACGGCGATTAAAAAAAGTGCTATTAACCCTGCACTGATCCCGAATACAGGGTTATGTATATCAAATCCCCACTTTTGTACATTGTCTTGACCTACGGTGTAGTCCGTATTATCAATACTGTACTTGTCATGATTCTCGCTCATGCAATACCTCATTGGTTAATGAAACAGGTTGGCTTAATGCCAGTTTTTTTATAGTTCACTGTATTCGTCTTATTAGATTTATAACTAAAGCTAATAACACGAATAGTTAGAAGACTAACTAATTTAATTGCCCATCATACCTTTACTAATAGGGGAGTTAAATATTAAATGCAAAAGAATTAACACTTTGGCAAAACTTTAAGCTGCTTTTGCCTTTTTATTGTACACATCTGGCAACTGAACAAATGATAACTAATGTGTCAGCTAATTATTTTATAGTCGTATATAGCATTGAATGCAAAGCTAAGTGAATGAATATTCGGCCTAATCAGGCAAGTAAATAACTAAAAAAACGCTATTGAATACGTAAAAAACTAAGTCAGCGTTTTAAAATCACTATTCATTTATTAAATGATTTATTAATGACATTTTAACTATGTTTTTATGATTTGGGATAATGAGTTAGATAGATATTGTTCATGAGGTTAATGAAAAAGCGAGATTGAAATAGTTTTTATAAAAAGCGACTAAATCTTACTGTTTAAACTAAATTGGTCAAAGGTTTATCTCACCTTTGAGATTTAATTTACAAAAATGGCAAAGAAACGCTGCGCTTGTAGAGAAGTGACAAACAACAGTGATTAAACATAAATGATTAAATTGAATGGCTTAGCTTTTTCATTCACTTCTCTTAGTGCCATAAAATTTCAAGAAATTATTCACTAAGACAGCGAAGAAAAGCTGCAGTTTTTAAGCTGCAGCGTAGATAGGGGGGTAACTATTTTTTATATGCTTCATTGTGAACGCCTGCGGCGCGTCCAGATGGATCTGCATTGTTTTGAAATGATGCATCCCAGGCCAGTGCTTCGGGGGTTGAACATGCTACTGATTTACCATGTGGTACACAGTTAGCAGAGGCATCGCCCGGGAAGTGCGATTCAAAAATACGGCGATAAAAATACGCTTCTTTTGAATCTGGCGTGTTAATTGGGTATTTAAATTTAGCATTCGCTAGTTCTTGATCCGTTACTTGCTCATTCACATACTCTTTTAAAGTATCAATCCAGCTGTAGCCAACACCATCAGAGAATTGTTCTTTTTGACGCCATAACACGTCGTCTGGAAGGTAGCCGTCGAAGCCAGCACGTAAAATATGTTTTTCAATTTTTTCGTCTTTACACATTTTAGCTTCTGGGTTGATGCGCATGGCCACATCAACGAACTCTTTATCTAAAAATGGCACGCGTGCTTCAACACCCCAGGCAGCCATTGATTTATTAGCACGTAAACAATCAAACATATGCAGTTTTGATACTTTACGGTTTAGCTCTTCATGAAACTCTTGTGCATTGGGTGCTTTATGAAAATATAAATAACCACCAAATAATTCATCGGCACCTTCACCTGAAAGTACCATTTTAATGCCCATAGCTTTAATTTGGCGTGCCATTAAGTACATAGGGGTTGATGCACGAATAGTGGTTACATCGTAGGTTTCAATGTGATAAATCACTTCTTTAAGAGCATCAATACCTTGTTGAATAGTAAAAATAATAGGGTGGTGAATAGTGCCTATCATATCAGCCACTTTTTGCGCTGCAGCTAAATCGGGTGAGCCTTCTAAACCCACTGAAAACGAATGCAGTTTAGGCCACCAAGCGTCACTTTCGTCGTTGTCTTCAATACGTTTTGCAGCAAAATGTTGAGTAATAGCTGAAATAACCGACGAATCTAATCCACCTGATAATAATACACCGTAGGGTACGTCACACATTAGTTGGCGTTTTACCGCGGCTTCTAGAGCATCTTTTACATCTTCTGCCTTGGCATCGTTGTTTTTAACTGCATCGTAGCTTTGCCAATCACGTTGGTAGTACGGTGTTAATTTACCGTCTTTGCTGTAAAGGAAATGCCCAGGTGGGAACTCTTCTATATGTTTACAAATAGGTGAAAGCGCTTTTAGCTCTGATGCTACATAAAAGTTGCCATGCTCATCGTGGCCTGTATACAGTGGAATAATACCAATGTGGTCGCGACCAATTAGGTAAGCGTCTTGCTCTTCATCATATAAACAAAAGGCAAAAATACCATTTAAGTCATCTAAAAATGCAGGCCCTTTTTGCTTGTACAAGGCTAAAATAACTTCACAATCTGACTGCGTTTGAAAATCAAACTCGACTTCTAAATTAGCGGCAAGCTCTTTGTGGTTATAAATTTCGCCATTTACCGCTAAAATATGCGTTTTTTCTGGGTTGTATAATGGTTGCGCACCGCTTGATACGCCTACTATTGCTAAGCGTTCGTGCACTAAAATTGCTTTGTCTGATGAATACACCCCTGACCAATCAGGCCCGCGGTGGCGAAGCAGTTTGGACATTTCGATTGCCTGAGCGCGTAACTGGCTGGGATCCGATTTAATATCGAGTACGCCGAATATTGAACACATAATTTTTCCTCATTCCTATTAAGTGCCTACGATAGCGAGTTTGCTAAAGACTAACCTTGTTTTATCAGAAATAAATACCTAAGTCACATGGCTTTTTTAAAATAATAAGAATAATTTATGCACCAAATAGATTGGCGTTGCACCAATGTGGTGATATTGGCAAGGAGATTAAAATGCAATGTACAATTTTTAATTTAAAATTACGTTAAAGTTAAATTAAATTGCAACAATTAGTTTGCCTTGCACCAAGAAAGTGCAAAGCGAAAAATAAATAAATAGCGGTTGAGTTACTCAGTGAGTGAGCGTGAGTGCACTATTAATTAATCCCAGTAGCGGCTTAAACTCAGCTTAAGTTGTGCTAGGTGAGCATCGAGCTTATTTTTTGCAGCATTTGCTTGCTCAAGTGATACAAATTCAAAGGTGATTGGATCGGCAGTTCTAAATTGTGCAAACTGATGTAAGTCGGCTTCTATCACATGCGCTATCAAAGGATAACCCCCTGTTGTTTGCCCGTCATTTAATAACACTATAGGATTGCCATAAGGTGGAAGCTGTATGCTCCCAGGTGCTACGGCTACAGAGGGCAATGAAAGTGTATGTTGCATAATATCAGCATTTTTATGATCTAAGCGCACCCCCATACGATTACTATTTGGATTAATAGTAAATGAGGCCTCACAAAAAGTATTAATACACGCGGGTGTTAGTAGCTCATAATGAGGACCTTTATGTAAACGGATGATGCTTCGCTTTGGCGGGGTAAGGGCGCCCTTATTACATAACCAAGGTTTAGTATAAGGGCTTATGGCTAGCACATCACCGCTTTGCAGTGCACGGCCATTAAAGCCGCCAATGGCTGCCCCTAAATCGGTAGATTTAGAACCCATAACCTCTGGGCATTCAATACCGCCTTTCACCGCAATATAAGCACGGGAGCCACCACGGCCGGTTACAAATTTAAGCGTTTGCATTGCTTTTACTGGGTAACTCCAGCCTGGATAAAGCGGGTGTCCATCTAGGGTTGCTTTGAGGTCGGCTCCATGAAGGGCAATAACGGTATCACACTGAAATTGCAGTTCGCATAAACCTACGGTTAATTCCAGCACGGCAGCGTTGTCGGTGTTATTTAATAAACGGTTTGCAATGATGTGCGCACAGGTATCAAGGCTGCCTGAGCGGCTTACTCCTAAATGTCGAAAACCCACACGGCCTAAATCTTGAATTGTTAGTTGAATACCGCTCTTGATTACTTTAATCATTGCTTACTCCTTTTACAGGCACAAACTCTATGGTATCGCCAGGTTTAAATAAGCAAGGATTAGCCGCTTTAGAATCAAATAAGCAGGCATCAGTGTGAGCAATAATATGCCAACCACCTGGCGAATCTTCAGGGTAGATACCTGTTTGGTCTGCTCCAATGGCAATTGCGCCTTTAGGTACACTCACTCGCGGGTTATCGCGCCTTGGGGTAAATAACCGTGAGTTGAGCCCATGTAAATAAGGGAAACCGGGAACAAAGCCTAAAAATAGAACGTGATATAACTCTTTACTATGTAAGTTAATCACTTCATCAATTGTGAGTTGATGATAGTTAGCTACGTAATCTAAATCTTCACCTTGGTAGTAGGTATTAATTTGGTGGTGCTGGCTATCAAACGGATAATCATCTACTTCCTCCCATAACTTAGCTAAGGTGTTGTACCATTTATTAAGCATTTCTGAGGACTTTAAATACAAAGTTAACGAATTCATAGCTGGTACCAAATCGATAAATTCATTGCTGTTTTTACAGTGTTGGGCGAGTGCCCAAAGCTTTTTTTGAGTCGCAAGTATGTGTGGTTCGCTGTAGTGAGAAACATCAAAAAGCAGGCTAGAGTTCGTTAAAATTTTTATACTAGGAATCATGCTCATATCGATAACTCATTAATATTAATTACATTTAAGCTATCACAGTCGCTGTACTATTACGATATTAATAGACAAGCTCGGATCGAATAAACTCTCTCATCCGTAAAGTTTTGTTGTGTGTGAAATTTATTGTTGAGTTCACAGGTCTGCTTTAGGGTCTGTTGACCTTTGCGGATTAAAATTGTTCAAACTAGGAGCGGTTTAATCGCGGCGCGAGGTTTGTAACCTAGTGGGCTCGATAACTGCTCCTGCGTTATTCTACTGGCTTACATCCATGTAAGAATGAGTAAAAACCGAGCAAAAAAGAGTAAATCGTCCCTAGGCAGAACCCTTCGGGCAGCGCCTGTTTGGCATTGATGCTGCGTTATCGCCTATTTATGGGGAATAACCACACTACATAGGCTCTGCCTTGCCTAAACACCAAACAGACTGCTGCAAATTTAACCTTGGAAGGTCAACAGACCCTAGAGTAACTAAAACTAAGAGGTAATCGTATGTTTAAGGGGTTAATATTAGCTACATTTTCTATGTTGGGATTACTAAGTACGATGAGCGCTATCTCGTCAGATGAGGTAACTAAATCCAGTGAGTTAGATGCCACTATGCATGTAGAAAAGCTAGTGCTTGGCTCGGGCTGTTTTTGGGGGGCAGAAAAACGCTACGAAGCACTAAATGGGGTACTCGATGCAGAGTCGGGCTATGCCGATGGGCATGGGTTTAAACCAACCTACAGGAATATAACTAAGCTATCGCGTCGTTTCGATGAAGATAACTACGCTGAAGTGGTGCAGGTTACATTTAATAGCAATATTATTTCGGCAAAAGAGCTGCTGCAAAATTATTACGAAAGCCACGATCCGACTCAAAAAAACCGCCAAGGTAATGATGTAGGCACACAATATCGCTCTATTATTTTAACTACAAGTGACGAGCAAGCAAATACCGCGATTGCTGTAACACAGCAGTACCAGCAGTTACTCACCAAAGCAGGTTATGGAACAATAGCTACACAAATTAAGCCACTAGAGCAATTTTATTCTGCTGAAGAATATCATCAAAATTATCTTGAAAAAAATCCAAACGGTTATTGCCCAGACCATTCAACCGGCGTTGTTTTTAGTCAAGATGAAAAGCAGCAGGTTGATAACACTGCATTGTTGACTGGCAAACAAATTGTTATTTTAGATTCTCGCGATTACTGCCCTTACTGTGAAAAATTTAAAGCGGCGGTAGCTAATGACTATAAAGGCACAATACCAATGACATTTCGCCATGCTGATCAGCTCAATGGCTTAACCATCAAATCGGCTACGTGGGCTACACCCACCATACTATTTTTAGAAGATGGAGTAGAAGTGTATTCTCGCCAAGGTTATATGGATGCCGAACTGTTTTATAAAGCGCTAGGGGCATTTAAACTCGGTGACAGTGAAGCTTATAAAGTAGCGTTTAACGCTAAAACCGACAGCCCATATTGCAAAGAATACGCTATTTTTAAAAACACCCCCGATGGCATTTTTATCGATAAACTCAGTGGTGAACCCTTGTTTGATACCCGCGACAGATTTAATTCGGGTACTGGCTGGTTGTCGTTTACACACCCTGTAAAAGACAGCGTAACGCAGCATGAAGATAACAGTTGGGGAATGCAACGTATTGAGCTTAAATCTAAAAGTACCGGGATTCATTTAGGGCATTTATTCCCCGGTGAAGGGCCAAATGGTCAAGATAGATATTGTATTAATGCCACTGTATTAGAATTTGTTGCTCGTGAGGAAATAAACAGATCAGATGATGTTTAAGCTAATTAGCAAATAGGTAAATTTTAAGCAAAAAAAAAGCAGCGATACTTAAAAAAGGTCGCTGCATTTCAATTGACAACATCTTCACACACAATAAAGATTCGGGGGGTTGTATTAGTAAAAACTAATGCTGAATTATTGTTGCTGATGTGAATGTAAATAAAAACAACTCAAGCTCAGTCACCACCGGACTTGAGTTGCTTTTTACACTGACAACATCTTCACACACAATAAAGATTCTTATATTTATTGGCGGGTGTAAGCGTAAAATAAAAACAACCCAAGCTAAGTCACCACCGAACTTGAGCTGTTTTTTACACTGACAACATCTTCACACACAATAAAGATTCTTTTGTACTAGCTTGTTGTTACAAACTAATTAAATTTGGTTTCAGTAACGCGTTTTATTATTTTTGGTCGTTGCTGATTTGTTGAGTTAACTTTAGAGCTTTTACTCAATTTCGACAAGCGATAAAAACAAAACTAATAAGTGAAAAAATCTAATCTATAAACTTAGTTAATAGAAGGTTGTGCAAGTTATTGATAATGCTGTTTATATTTTATTTTTTAGGTTTGCGTGAGACACGAAAAAATATTTTAAAAAGGTCGTAAATAATTAAACGCCCATGTAGGGGGCGTTTAATTAATAGTCATTTTGTTTGTCTGAAGGTGTTAATTACCCATTTTGCAAACAAATCGAGCGGGTGGTTTGCCGTACTAGAGCCATGTTGTACCAAGTAGTATTTATCTTTGGTGGTAAGGGGTTGTTCAAATAGTTTATAAAGCCATTGCTCATCCAGCCAGCTTTGGCTAATTGGCAGAGGAATGAGTGCAATGCCCATACCTTGTTGCGCCGCTCTTGCTACACCAAACATACTATCTATTTGAATAATTTGTGTTGGTGAAAAGTCATCAATCCCAACTTTTTCTGCCCACTGATGCCAAGCCCAAGGGCGTGCTTTATGCACAATAAGCGGCACTTGATTAAGCGCTTGGCAATGATCGTTTTGCCATTGTTCAAGCAGTTTTTTATTACACGCTGGAATATATTCTAAATTAAATAACTCAGTAGCCAGTCCATCAAGCGGTTTACTTGAAGATAAAATTATAGATAAATCACTTTGGCGGGTTAATTCCTTTCGAGTTTTGAGGGTATCCATGTGTAAATTAATATTAGGGTGCTCGCTGGTCCATTCACTGAGCTTAGGCATTAACAATTCACTGGCAAAAAATTCGGGCAGAGTAATGGTTAAGTTTACATTTTGTTGTAACTGACTAAATTCATTAATGGTGCTCTCTAGCATATTTATAATTGGATAAATTGCTTCAAAAAAGTTTTTACCTGCAGGCGTTAAACTAATAGATCGAGTTTGTCTTTGAAATAAATCAATGCCTAGCTGCTCTTCTAGCTGTTTAATTTGGTGGCTTACAGCCGAGGGCGTTAAGTAAAGCTCTTTAGCAGCATGTTTAAAACTTAAGCTTTTTGCGGCAAAACAAAAAGAGCGAAGGCCGCGAATAGGTGTTTGCATGGTATCCAGTATAAAGTTATTTCAATCGCCTAGTAATAGGCAATAATTAAACCAAAAATAAAAACTAACTATATCAGCAATTTATTTATTTTATTAGGTCGAATTCACCTAAGTGGTGCGTTAAATTGTCACTATAGTGCAAAAACTAAAATATAGACAAAAAAAATCCCTCTTACGAGGGATTTTGGGTAACTCAGCGCCATTGGCACTGGGAATGAGGTCGGTACAGGGTGAAATTATGAGTGGTTTAAAACACCATCTCAGGAATATCACCATTAACTAGCAATTTACCTGCCGTTTTGCTAATAATTTCATCAACTGATACGCCTGGTGCGCGTTCTAGTAAATGAAATGCGCCGTCTTTTACTTCTAGAACGGCTAAATCAGTAACTATTTTTTTAACACAGTTAACGCCCGTTAGCGGTAACGTACAGCTTTCTAATAACTTAGAGTCGCCGTGTTTACTGGCATGGGTCATGGTAACAATAATGTTTTTTGCACCTGCGACTAAATCCATCGCTCCGCCCATGCCTTTAATTAATTTTTTCGGGATCATCCATGAGGCTATAGAACCGTTTTGGTCTACCTCAAACGCGCCCAGAACGGTTAAGTCTACATGACCACCCCGTATCATGGCAAAACTATCTGCACTATTAAATATAGCTGCACCGGTAGCTGCCGTCACGGTTTCTTTACCCGCGTTGATCATATCCGCATCAACAGTGGCTTTAGTAGGGTATTCGCCCATGCCTAAAAGACCATTTTCGGACTGTAGCATAACTTCTATGCCATCGGGTACATAGTTTGCGACGAGCGTCGGAATACCAATGCCCAAATTAACATAAAACCCATCTTGTAACTCTTGAGCTACGCGCATTGCGACTTGTTCACGTGATAATGCCATTGTTAGTGCTCCTGCTTAATCTCGTGTGGTAACACGTTCAATGCGTTTTTCAAAGTTACCTTTTATAACGCGGTTAACAAAAATTCCTGGCGTATGTATTTGGCTTGGCTCAAGTTCGCCTGGTTCAACAATTTCCTCTACTTCTGCAACGGTAATTTTACCCGCAGTAGCCGCCATTGGATTGAAGTTCATGGCTGTATGACGAAATACTAAGTTGCCGTAGCGATCCGCTTTCCATGCTTTTACAATAGCGAATTCACCGGTAATTGACTCTTCTAAAATATAAGGGCGACCATTAAACTCTTTTACTTCTTTACCCTCAGCAACCGGTGTGCCATAACCTGTGGCTGTGTAAAAAGCAGGTATTCCTGCACCACCAGCACGCATTTTTTCAGCAAGAGTACCTTGTGGTGTAAGTTCTACATCAATCTCGCCACTTAGTAGTTGCTGTTCAAACAAGGCATTTTCGCCAACGTATGAGGCGACCACCTTTTTAATTTGCTTGTCGTGCAGTAACAGCCCTAAACCAAAGTCATCAACACCACAGTTATTAGAAACAACGGTTAATTCTTTAGTTTGCATTTTTTTAATTTGGGCAATTAGCCCCTCAGGGATACCACATAAGCCAAAACCACCGGCTATTATTGTATCGCCGTCTTTTAAACCTTCCATTGCAGCTTCATAACTAGAAACTACTTTATCAAAACCGGCCATGAGTCACTCCTCATTCTGTGCTATATAATTATTGTGCGTGTAATGCTGCAGAAACCTTGCTAGCAGGATGTTTGTTCAGTGCACTCGTAATTTGCCAACCTGCCTCAGCAAGCCTTTGTAAATCAATTCCATGCTCAATGCCAAGCCCTTGCAGTAAGTATACAACATCTTCGGTGGCAACATTTCCTGACGCGCCTTTGGCATATGGGCAGCCACCAAGGCCGGCAACAGCACTGTCAACCGTTGCTATACCAAGGTTTAGCGCAGCGTAAATATTTGTGAGCGCTTGCCCGTATGTGTCATGAAAATGTACAGCAAGTTTAGATTTATCAATATGTTTAAGTAGCAATGTAAGTAGCTCTATTACTTTAGCGGGTGTGCCAACACCTATGGTGTCACCTAGGCTAATTTCATAACAGCCCATTTTTAAGAGTTTAGCAGCGACAGCCAGTACAGTATGAGGGTCAACATCTCCCTCATACGGGCAACCTAACACACAACTTACATAACCGCGTACGCGAATGTTATTCGCCTTTGCAAAAGCCATAACTTCACTAAAACGCGCCAAACTTTGCTCAATAGAGCAATTAATATTTTTTTGGCAAAATGCTTCGCTCGCTGCGGTAAATATTGCAAATTCTTTAATACCTACAGCATCTGCTGCCTCTGCCCCTTTTAAATTAGGGGTAAGGGCACTGAGATTAACCTCAGGTAAATTAAGTGCGCTTATTACTTCACTAGAGTCTGCCATTTGTGGCACCCATTTAGGTGAGACAAACGCACCGGCTTCTATGTCTTTTATGCCTGCAGCGGCGAGTGCGTTAATAAGCGTTATTTTATCAGCAGTTTCTACAGCGGCTTCATTTTGAAGTCCATCTCTGGCGCCCACTTCAACAATGCGCACTGCTTTAGGTAATAATGAACTCATATTAAGCGGGTTCCTCTGCAGTTGTGTCCTCAACAATGGCCAGTAATGCGCCATGGCTTACCAGTTCACCTTCAGCAAAGCAGTAGCTTTTAAGTACGCCATCATGTGGGGCATTAAGTGTGTATTCCATTTTCATCGCTTCAATAATAACCACAGCATCGCCTTTAGTGATGGTACTTCCCACCTCTAACAAGTGTTTAACTACAGTACCATTAAGCGGCGCAGCAAGGGGTAATGCCTCATTTTCATGTGAGCTGATGAAATGTTTATCAACACATTCAAACTTAGTTTGCAGTGCTTGGTTCATTACAGTAATGGCATTATCAACGTGGCTAACATGCGCAGTGTGTTTAGCGCCATTAATCGATACGTTGCAGTAGCCATTAGTTAACTCACCTTGCACTTCAAAGGTGTTGTCATTAATGGTCATGCTATAGCCCTGCGCGGTTTTTATTGCGCTTAAGGGGGTATCGCTAAATGGAATGTTAACTTGTTGCGGCGCATTTAAACTAAACCCATGTAATTGTTGCCATGGATTTGCACTACTTGTATTACTACCAAGTGATGCTAAATACGCAAAACCTGCAATTAAGCGGCTAGTTTGTAATAAAGAAGGGTCAATAGTAACTAACGCTTCACCTTGCTCTGCAATAAAGTGGGTGCTTGGAGCACCTTGTTTAAAGCGTGGATGAATCGCTAAATTATATAAAAAGCTGATATTAGTGCTAAATCCGGCTAAATGAAATTGTGTTAATGCTTGTTGTAAACGCGAAAGTGCTTGGTCGCGGTTATCATCATGAACAATCAGTTTGGCAATCATTGGATCGTAATACGGACTTATTTCATCACCTTGGGCAATACCAGTATCAATACGTACATATTCACTGTTAGCGGGCGTAAATAGTGCCTCAATAGTGCCAGAGCACGGAATAAAGTCATTACTTGGATCTTCAGCGTAAATACGTGCTTCAAAGCTGTGTCCTTGTAGCTGAATATCTGCTTGCGCTAAAGGTAACGCTAAACCACTGGCTACATTAATTTGCCAATTAACTAAATCAACGCCGGTGACCATTTCACTCACGGGGTGTTCTACTTGCAAGCGAGTATTCATTTCCATGAAAAAGAACTCATCACCACAGAGTAAAAATTCCACAGTGCCAGCGCCTCGGTAGTCAATTGCTAGGGCACATCTTACTGCGGCTTCGCCCATTTCTTTTCGCAATGAGTCTGATAAACCGGGGGCAGGCGCTTCTTCAATCACTTTTTGATGCCGACGCTGCAATGAACAATCACGATCACCTAAATACACACAGTTGCCATAGTTATCAGCAAATACTTGCACTTCAACATGGCGTGGTTGGTCAACATAACGCTCAAGCAAAACCAGATCATTACCAAAACCGGCAGTAGCTTCACGTTTAGCACCTTCTAATGCGCTTATAAACTCACTGGCTTTTGAAACTATACGCATGCCCTTACCACCGCCACCAAAGGCCGCTTTGATAAGCACAGGGTAGCCAATTTTTTCAGCCTCAGCTTGTAAAAAGCTAGGGTCTTGTTTATCGCCATAATAACCTGGCACCAAAGGAACATTAGCGGCTGCCATAATTTCTTTTGCACGGGTTTTAGAGCCCATAGCTTCTATGCTACTTGCTGGTGGCCCAATAAAGGCAATGTTATTGGCTTCACAAACATTAGCAAATTCGCTGTTTTCAGATAAAAATCCATAACCAGGATGAATGCAATCGGCGCCACTCATTTTGGCAACGTTAAGTATTTTATCTGCAACTAGGTATGAGTCTTTACTCGGCGCTGCACCAATATGATAGGCTTCATCAGCCATTTTTACATGTTGAGCGTTTTTATCTGCATCTGAATAAACCGCAACCGTGGTCAAGCCCATTTGCTTAGCTGTTCGCATAATACGACAAGCAATCTCTCCGCGATTAGCAATCAGAATTTTTTGTAAGTGTACTGTGTTCATAATGCGTCCTAGAGTTGCCATTGGGGAGGGCGTTTTTCAAAAAAGGCAGTTAGACCTTCTTGACCTTCGTCTGATACACGAATTTTGGCTATACGTTCTGCAGTGAGCGCAATTATTTCGTTATCGATTTCTTTGTTTGCAACATCATTAATAAGCGCTTTAGCTGCTTTAACCGCTACCGGGCCATTATCTATCAGCGTTTGTAATAGGTTATCCAGTGCACAGTCTAAATTCCCTGTAATTTGGTGAACTAGCCCCAGCTGTTTAGCCGTATGCGCATCAAATACTTCAGCCGTTAAGAAGTAACGACGAGCAGCGCGCTCACCAATGGCTTTAATTACATAAGGGCTGATCACAGCAGGAATAAGGCCGAGTTTCACTTCACTTAAACAAAATTGAGCGTCGTCTTTACTGAGTGCAATATCACAGCAAGCAATTAAGCCCAATGCGCCACCAAATGCTGCGCCTTGTACCGCACAAATAGTAGGGTGTGGGCTTTGTGCTAATACTTGCATTAGCTTCGCCAGCTGCATCGAATCGGCCAAATTATCGTTATAGTTGTTATCTGCCATCGATTTCATCCAGGCTAAATCGGCACCGGCTGAAAAGTGTTTACCCTCAGTTTTTAATACAAGGGCACGAATATCGAGCGTATTAGCATGTTCAATACATTGAATAAGCTCATGGATAACGTCGCTATTAAAGGCATTGCGTTTTTCTGGGCGACTTAAAACAAGTACAGCCACATTAGATTTTGTTATTTGTAGTGTTACTGACATTTTAAGCTCCCATTACATTCTAAATACGCCAAATTTTGATTCACGCTCAGGAGCATTTTTAGCTGCGCTAAGTGCAAGCCCAAGAACATTGCGTGTATCAGCAGGGTCAATAATGCCATCATCCCATAAACGGGCACTGGCATAATAAGGGTGGCCTTGCTGTTCGTATTGATCGATGATTGGCTTTTTAAAATCGCTAATTTGTTGCTCGCTCATGCTTTCGCCTTTGCGGGCTAAACCATCTTGTTTTACTTGCGCCATTACACCAGCGGCTTGTTCGCCACCCATAACCGAAATACGGGCATTTGGCCACATCCACATCATGGTCGGTTCAAATGCGCGGCCACACATACCATAGTTACCTGCACCGTATGAGCCACCGATTAAAATAGTAAATTTGGGTACATCGGCACACGATACCGCCATCACCATTTTAGCGCCGTGTTTAGCAATGCCTTCAGACTCGTATTTTTTACCGACCATAAAGCCAGTGATGTTTTGTAAAAATACCAGTGGAATATTGCGCTGAGCACATAGTTGAATAAAGTGCGCGCCTTTTTGCGCTGACTCACTAAATAAAATACCGTTGTTGGCCACTATGCCTACGGGATGACCATAAATACTGGCAAAACCTGTTACCAGTGTTTCACCAAAGTAGCGTTTAAATTCATCAAACGATGAATCATCAACAGTACGCGCAATGACTTCACGGACATCAAATGGCTTTTTAAGATCAGTACCGACAATGCCGTAAAGTTCGTTAATATCATAACGAGGGGCTTTTACTTCTTCTAGTAATGGTGAGGTAGGGCGCGAATAGTTAATCCGTTCAATACATTGGCGAGCAATCGACAACGCATGAGCATCGTTTTCTGCGTAATGATCGGCCACACCTGATGTTTTACAGTGTACATCGGCGCCACCAAGCTCTTCTGCAGTAACTACTTCACCGGTGGCAGCTTTTACCAGCGGTGGGCCAGCTAAAAAGATAGTGCCTTGCTCTTTTACAATAATACTTTCATCGGCCATAGCAGGAACATACGCACCACCTGCAGTACATAACCCCATAACCACAGCAATTTGTGGAATGCCTTTACCTGACATACGCGCTTGATTATAAAAAATACGACCAAAATGCAGTTTGTCAGGGAATACGTCGTCTTGCTCAGGTAAGTTTGCGCCACCTGAGTCAACTAAATAAATACACGGTAAATGACAACGTTCGGCGATGTCTTGAGCGCGTAAATGCTTTTTAACAGTCAGCGGGAAATAGGTGCCGCCTTTTACTGTCGCATCATTAGCAATCACCATACATTCTACGCCTTTAACGCGACCAATACCTGCAACCACACCGGCACAAGGAATATCTTGTTCATAAACGCCAAAGGCAGCAAATTGCGATATTTCTAAAAATGGCGAGCCTTCATCTAGCAAAGTGGTAATACGGTCACGGACAAACAATTTACCGCGGCCTTCATGGCGCTCTTTTAGCGCAGCGCCGCCGCCTAAACGTATTGTTGCTGCTTTACTGCGTAAATCATCCACTAGCGCCGACATGTTGTTGTGATTTTGCACAAAATTTGGATCATGCGGATTAACGCTCGATTTTAAAATCGTCATAACTAATCCTTAGCGGCTTTCAGTGAATAATTCGCGACCAATTAACATACGGCGTATTTCTGAGGTGCCTGCACCAATTTCATATAATTTTGCATCACGCAGCAAGCGACCTGTTGCGTATTCATTTATATAACCATTACCGCCTAAAATTTGAATTGCGTCTAATGCCATTTTAGTTGCAAGCTCAGCAGCATATAAAATTGCGCCAGCAGCGTCTTTACGGGTGGTTTCGCCGCGATCACATGCTTTTGCTACTGTGTACACATATGAGCGAGCTGCGTTCATTTGTGTATACATATCAGCAATTTTGCCTTGTATTAACTGAAATTGACCAATAGGGCTGTCAAATTGCTTACGCTCATGGATGTAAGGCACCACAATATCCATACACGCTTGCATTATGCCAAGTGGGCCAGCCGCTAAAACAACACGCTCATAATCAAGGCCACTCATAAGTACCTTAACGCCTTCGTTTAAGTTACCTAAAATATTTTCTTCAGGTACTTCACAGTTTTCAAATACCAATTCACAGGTATTTGAGCCACGCATGCCGAGTTTGTCGAGCTTTTGTGCGGTTGAAAAACCAGGAAATATTTTTTCTACAATAAAGGCTGTAATCCCTTTAGCGCCGGCGTTTAAATCTGTTTTTGCATAAATTACCAACGTATCAGCGTCAGGGCCATTAGTGATCCACATTTTATTACCGTTTAAAATGTATTTATCGCCTTTTTTCTCTGCTTTGAGTTTCATAGAAACAACATCAGAGCCCGCATTAGGCTCACTCATCGCCAGCGCACCAATGTGCTCGCCACTAATTAGTTTAGGTAAGTATTTTTCTTTTTGTGCTTGTGAACCATTGCGGTTTATTTGATTAACACACAGGTTAGAATGCGCACCGTAGCTTAAACCAATAGAGGCACTTGCACGGCTAATTTCTTCCATGGCAATAACGTGCTCTAAATAGCCTAAGCCAGCACCACCAAACTCTTCATCCACGGTCATGCCAAGCACGCCCATTTCACCCATTTGCGGCCAAAGTTCATTGGGGAACGCATTATCAAGGTCAGTTTTTTCAGCTAGTGGGGCAATTTCTTGACTGGCAAAGCTGTTTACGTGACTGCGGATCATATCTGCAGTTTCGCCAAGACCAAAGTTCATTTCTTTATATAGTGAAATAGTGCTCATGATTAATTCCTGTGTGTTGATGACGTTGTTATATTTTATTCATCTATTTTGCTAAGCGTGTCGCGACAGCGACGTTCAGCGGTGACCAGTTCCATAAGAACCACTTTAATGTCATCCATCTGTTGTGAAAGATCGGCTTTTTTCTCACTGATAAGGTCAAGCATAGTAACTAACTGTTTTGCACTTGATTTATCAGCATCATACAGTTCAAACAAACGACCTGTTTCAGCTAAGGTGAAACCTAAACGCTTACCGCGCAGTATTAGCTTTAGGCGAACCTTGTCGCGCTTTGAGTAAATACGTGTTTGACCATTGCGCTCTGGTGATATTAACCCTTGGTCTTCGTAAAAACGGATAGAGCGGGTGGTAATATCAAATTCTTTAGCCAATTCACTAATGCTAAAAGTTTGTTCGTTTTTAGCCGGCTCGTTGGCTGAATTTGCAAAGTTTGTTTGATTATCTGATTTCATTGTAATGTTTACCTCATTCGAATAACTCCAATATAAGTGAAGTTTACGTAAAGGTAAAGTGCGATCTGGTTGTTATACTTTAGACGTATAAAATAAAAGCGGAAATGCAGCAGAAGTTGAGTGTTTATAAACGTTATAAGCCAGTTAGACAGTATGTAATAAATTTTTAGCAAGCTAACTTTACAGTTTTTACACTAATTAGAAAGTTGATTTTAGATTTACGTTGGCGTAAACGTAAATTTTATGTATGCTCGTATTTATCAGATTAGTTTAAACATTAAGCTAAACATAATAAAACATGTTTGCGTTAATTGAAAATGGAGCCTTTTATGTCTTTCGAAAGCGTTGTAATTGTAGCAGCAAAACGCACCCCAATGGGTGGATTTATGGGCGCACTAAGTGATGCGCAGTCTACCGAATTAGGTGCTACGGCCATTGCAGGTGCACTTGCTCAAACGGGTTTAAGCAATGATGCAATTGATGAAGTAATTATGGGCTGCGTATTGCCAGCCGGTTTAGGCCAAGCACCTGCGCGTCAAGCAATGCTTAAAGCGGGGCTTGCACTAAGCACCGGCGCTACCACTATTAATAAAGTATGTGGCTCTGGGTTAAAAGCAGCGATGTTAGCGAATGACCTTATTAAAGCAGGTTCTATTGAATCAGCAATCGCTGGTGGTATGGAAAGCATGACCAATGCACCTTACTTTATTCCTAAAGCCCGTGGCGGTATGCGTATGGGACATGGCGAAATTAAAGATCACATGATGAGTGATGGCCTAGAAGACGCCTACGACAATAAAGCAATGGGTTGCTTTGCTCAAGACACAGCCGATGAATATGGTATTGGTCGTGAGCAAATGGATACGTTTGCACTGGGTTCATTAAGTAAAGCAAACGCAGCCATAGACAATGGGTGGTTTGATAACGAGATCACTCCGCACACTATTAAAACGCGTAAAGGCGATGTCACTGTTTCTATTGATGAGCAACCTGGCAACGCACGACCTGAAAAAATTCCTAGCTTAAGAGCTGCATTTAAAAAAGACGGCACTATTACTGCCGCTAATTCATCGTCTATTTCAGATGGTGGTGCTGCGCTAATACTAATGAGCGAATCAAAAGCAAAAGCTGAGGGTTTAACACCACTTTGTAGAATTGTTGCTCACAGTACTCACTCTCAAAAACCAAGTGAATTTACCGTAGCCCCAGTGGGCGCAATGAACAGCGTTCTTGAAAAAGCTGGCTGGACAACCGCCGATGTTGATTTATGGGAAATTAATGAAGCGTTTGCCATGGTCACTATGCTGGCTATTAACGAATTAAAGCTCGATGAAAGCAAAGTTAACGTGAATGGTGGTGCGTGTGCACTAGGCCACCCAATTGGTGCTAGTGGCGCACGTATTTTAGTAACACTTATTCATGCGCTTAAAAACCGAGGCCTCAAAAAAGGCGTTGCGTCTTTGTGTATAGGTGGCGGTGAAGCCGTTGCTATGGCAGTCGAAGCACTTTAACTGATAACAAAGCCGCAGCAACTATAACAATCACAGCGCTGCGGCAATTAAATTGACTCAATAGGATTTATTATGCACCAAGTACCTTTACTAATTAACGGCGAGTTCGTTCAGTCAACGTCAAATGAATTAATTGATGTTGTAAACCCAGCTAATCAAGAAGTGCTCGCGCAAGTGCCATGCGCTACAGACGCAGAGATGGATGCGGCGATTGCATCAGCAAGCGAAACATTTAAAACATGGAAAGATGTGCCTATTACTGAGCGTGCGCGCATTATGATGAAATACGCGGCGCTATTAAAAGAAAACCATGATGAGCTAGCCACTATTATTTGTCATGAGCTAGGCAAAACGTTTGAAGATGCAAAAGGTGATGTGTGGCGTGGTATTGAGGTAGTTGAACAAGCTGCTAATGCGCCGTCGTTAATGATGGGTGAAACCATGGAAAACGTAGCGCGTAAAATCGATACGTATTCTTACATGCAACCACTGGGTGTATGTGCAGGTATTACGCCATTTAACTTTCCGGCAATGATCCCATTGTGGATGTTCCCACTGGCAATTGTGTGTGGTAACACCTTTATTTTAAAACCGTCTGAGCAAGACCCACTTACTCCTATGCGCTTAGCTGAGCTATTTATTGAAGCAGGTGCACCTAAAGGCGTATTACAAGTTGTGCACGGTACAAAACCACAAGTAGACCGCTTATTAGAAGACAAAGCCGTACGTGCTATCTCATTTGTGGGTTCATGTGGTGTAGGTGCATACATTTACTCTAAAGGCACACAAAACTTAAAACGTGTTCAAGCGTGTGTTGGTGCTAAAAACCACATGGTAATTATGCCTGATGCGAGTAAATCGCATGTTGTTAATAACCTTGTGGGTGCCTCTGTAGGTGCGGCAGGTCAGCGCTGTATGGGTATTTCAGTGGCGGTATTTGTTGGTCAAGCAAAAGACTGGGTTGACGAAATTAAAGCAGGCTTTGAAGGTGTACGCCCAGGTGTTTGGGATGATGCAGACGCGGCTTATGGCCCACAAACATCACCTGCTGCAAAAGCACGTATTTTATCACTGATTGCTGATGGTAAAGCACAAGGCGCTACCTGTTTAATTGATGGCTCTGATTTTAGCGTTAAAGGTTACGAGCAAGGTAACTGGGTAGGTCCTACGTTATTTACTGATGTAACCAAAGATATGAACTTGTACAAAGAAGAGATTTTTGGCCCAGTATTGGCGTGTATGTTTGTTGATACCCTTGAAGAAGCCATTGCGCTTATTAACGAAAGCCCTTATGGCAATGGTACCTCATTATTCACCTCAAGTGGTGCGGCTGCACGTAAATTCCAACACGAAATTGAAGTAGGCCAAGTGGGTATTAATGTGCCAATTCCTGTGCCATTACCATTTTTCTCGTTCACGGGGTGGAAAGGCTCATTCTACGGTGATACTCACACGTATGGTAAACAAGGTATTCGTTTTTACACAGAAACCAAAACCATTACTTCTCGCTGGTTTGAAGATGATATCGCTTCAGGTCCAAATATGAGTATTAATCTTAAGTAACAGTTTAACCGCATAATTAATAAAAAAGAGGGGCACAACACATAATGTTGTCGCTCCTCACTAATAACTCCCGTTATGGGATGCACCGACAACAAACAAAACACAACAAGAGGTCTACCATGGACTTTAACTTATCTGAAGATCAACAAGCTTTTGCGCAAACGGCGCGCCAATTCGCAGAATCTGAACTAGCACCACATGCAGCTAAGTGGGATCGCGAACATATTTTCCCAAAAGACACAATTAAAGCCGCTGGTGAGCTTGGTTTTTGTGGCTTATACACGCCTGAAGAAGCCGGTGGCTTAGGTTTATCTCGTTTAGATTCAAGCATTATTTTTGAACAACTTGCACTGGGTTGTACAGCAACTACAGCTATGCTGACCATTCATAATATGGCAACCTGGATGATCGCAAGCTTTGGTACCGATGCTGTAAAAGACAAATACGTTGAACAATTGGTAATGGGTGAATTACTGGCATCGTACTGTTTAACTGAGCCAGGCTCAGGCTCTGATGCTGCGTCATTAAAAACTAAAGCAGTTCTTGATGGTGATGAGTATGTTATTAACGGCTCAAAAATGTTTATTTCTGGCGCCGGTGAAACAGAAATTTTAGTGGTAATGGCACGTACTGGGGAAGATGGCCCAAGTGGCATTTCAGCATTTGTTGTACCAGCAGATGCCAAAGGTATTGAGTACGGCAAAGCAGAAGAAAAAATGGGTTGGAATGCCCAACCAACACGCTTAATCAGTTTTGAAGATGTACGAATTCCAGCAGCAAACTTATTAGGCGCTGAGGGCGAAGGCTTTAAGTTTGCCATGCAAGGTTTAGATGGCGGCCGTATTAATATTGCAACTTGCTCTATTGGTACTGCACAGGCGGCACTTAATACTGCACGTGAGTATTTAAAAGAGCGTACCCAATTTGGTAAGCCATTGGCAGCATTTCAAGCGCTACAATTTAAAATTGCCGATATGAATACCGAGCTTGTAGCAGCACGCCAAATGGTTCGACTCGCTGCGTTTAAACTTGATACTAACGACAGTGAAAAAACCACTTACTGTGCTATGGCTAAACGTTTTGCAACCGATGTCGGTTTTACTGTGTGTAACGATGCGCTGCAAATTCATGGGGGCTACGGTTACATTAAAGAGTACCCACTTGAACGCCATGTACGTGACGTACGTGTTCATCAAATTCTAGAAGGTACTAACGAAATTATGCGCGTGATTATTGCGCGTCGTATCTTAGCCGAATCAGCCAGCGAAGTTTTATAAGGAGATTAGTATGTCAAATCCTAGTATTGAATTAACTATTGAAGGCCATGTAGCTATTTTAACTATGTCGAATCCGCCAGCGAATACCTGGACGAAAGACACCTTAGTGGCGCTTAAAGACACAGTTAATCAGCTCAACACCAATAAAAATATTTATGCATTAGTACTGACTGGTGAAGGCGAGAAGTTTTTTAGCGCCGGTGCCGACCTAAATGTATTTGCCAGTGGCGATAAAGGTGTAGCTGCAGATATGTCATGTGTATTTGGTGAAGCCTTTGAAGCGCTAACTAATTTTAGAGGCGTGTCGGTTGCAGCCATTAATGGCTACGCAATGGGTGGCGGGCTTGAAGTAGCGCTTGCTTGCGATATTCGTATTGCAGAAGAGCAAGCACAAATGGCATTGCCTGAAGCAAAAGTGGGTTTATTACCCTGTGCTGGTGGAACGCAAAACTTAGCATGGCTCGTTGGTGAAGGCTGGGCAAAACGCATGATTTTATGCGGTGAGCGCTTAAAAGCCGATAAAGCCCTACAAATTGGCTTAGTGGAAGAAGTGGTTGCACAAGGTGAAAGCTTTGCAGCAGCACTAAAACTAGCAAACCAAGTAGCAGAGCAAAGCCCATCGTCGGTTGCTGCATGTAAAACATTGATTCAAAAAGGGCGTCATCAGCCAATGGCGAATGCATTGCCACTGGAGCGAGAGCTGTTTGTTGGTTTATTTGATACCGAAGATCAGCAAGAGGGCGTGAACGCCTTTTTAGAAAAACGCAAAGCTAATTGGGTGAATGGCTAATGAGTGAATTAACCCGTTTAAATTCAGCTGATGCTGCCGTGGTATTTGAAACGGCAACCACAGACAATGGCCGACTCATTGGTTTTGCTACGCTTAACGCGCCTAAGTCATTAAACGCGTTAAATTTTGAGATGATCAGCTTACTCGAGCCACAACTACAGCAATGGGACAAAGACGATAACATTGCATTAGTGGTTCTTAAAGGCGCAGGTGAAAAAGCGTTTTGTGCCGGTGGCGATGTAGTGAGCTTACACAAAGCAATGAGTGAGGGTAAACCGAGCTCACTGGTTGAAGAGTTTTTTACTCAAGAGTATCAACTCGATTACCTTATTCATTGCTATAACAAACCCATTTTAGTCTGGGGTAACGGTATTGTAATGGGCGGCGGTTTAGGTTTAATGGCCGGTGCCAGTCATCGTGTTGTTACTGAAACATCACGCATTGCCATGCCAGAGCAAACCATTGGGCTTTACCCTGATGTAGGTGGCAGTTATTTTTTACATAAAATGCCCGCCCATGTTGGTTTGTTTTTAGGGCTGACCTCGGCGTCAATTAATTGTGAAGACGCTAAGCTTGTATCGCTTGCCGACCACTTTGTAAATGCCGATAAATACCCAGAGCTTGTTGAAACGTTACTCAATACTAAATGGGGTAAAACAGCAAGTTTAAACCACGACAAGCTAAGTAACTTGCTTATTGAGTTAGATAATAACTCTAGCCGTATGCCTAAAGGCAATTTAAAAGCCAACTTATCGCTAATTCAAAAGTTAGGCGACTTTGACACGTTACAGCAGCAGGTAGATTACATTTTAAACCTAACCACTGATGATAGATGGCTACAACGAGCACAAAAATCGTTGGCGCATGGTTGTCCATTAAGTTGTGCTTTAGTGAGTGAGCAGCTTAAACACAGCAAAGGCAAAAACTTAGCTGACTGTTTTAAAATGGAATTAGGCATGTCGGTTCGTGCTGGCGAAGTGGGCGAGTTTCAAGAAGGTGTACGTGCCTTACTTATTGATAAAGACGGTACGCCACAGTGGCAATTTAACACTCTTAAAGATGTGCCAAACGAAGTAGTAGAGAGCTTTTTTGCAAATCGCTTTGGCGAGCAACATCCGCTAGAGCCGTACTTTTCACAACTAAATTTACAAGGGTAAAGCGATGAGTAAACTTAATATAGGATTTATTGGTTTAGGAAACATGGGCGGCCCAATGGCAGCAAACTTAGTTAAAGCAGGCCACAGTGTGCGCGTTTTTGACTTAAGTGCAGAGGCCGTTAAAGAGCTTGTGAATCATGGGGCTAGTGCGGCGCAAAGCGCAAGTGACTGTGCGCACGAGGCTGATGTGCTAATTAGCATGCTACCGGCAAGCAAACATGTTAAATCACTTTATTTAGGCACAGACGAGCAATCGGGTTTAATTAAAGTACTAAGTAAAAGCACGTTAGTGATTGATTGTTCAACCATAGATGCACAATCAGCTCGTGATGTAGGCCATGCCCTTGGCGAGCAAGGCATTGCGTTTGTTGATGCACCTGTATCGGGTGGTGTAGCAGGCGCAACAGCGGGCACGTTAACCTTTATTGTGGGTGGTGAGCAAGCTGCATTCGATAAAGCCAATACTGTATTAGTCGATATGGGTAAAAACATATTCCATGCTGGTGATATTGGTGCAGGGCAAGTTGCTAAAATATGTAACAATATGCTGTTGAGTATTTTAATGGCAGGCACCAGTGAAGCCATTCAAATGGGAATTAATAACGGCCTCGATGCAAAAGTACTCAGCGACATAATGAGCGCAAGTTCGGGTCGTAACTGGACGTTAGAACTTTATAACCCCTGCCCAGGTGTTATGGAAACCGCACCAGCTAGTAACGACTATAAACCCGGTTTTATGGTTGATTTAATGGCTAAAGATTTAGGCCTTGCTATGGAAGCAGCGCAACAAAGTAATTCACTGACGCCAATGGGCTCAATGGCTAAAAATTTATACACTATGATGCAGCACCAAGGTGCAGGCAGTGATGATTTTAGTGCCATTTTTAAATTGTTTTCGAAGTAGGAAAGTATCGTGGAAATAAAAAATAATACCGTAGTTATTACCGGTGGCGCACAAGGCTTAGGTTTTGCAATGGCGCAAAAGTTTGCCTTAATGGGCGCTAATATTGCCTTAATTGATATGGCGCAAGCCCAGTTAGATGAAGCAACCGAGCAACTATCTGCATTAGCAGGCGTAACAGGCACTATTAAAGGCTACAGCGCTAATGTAACCATTGAGAGCGAAGTTGAAGACGTATTTAATACCATTAACAGTGACTTTGGACACATTGGGGTATTAATTAATAACGCCGGCATTTTACGCGATGGCATGTTTATAAAAGCCAAAGACGGTAAAGTGGTAAAAAAAATGTCGCTTGATCAATTTCAATCAGTAATTGACGTTAACCTAACAGGCGTATTTTTGGCAGGGCGCGAAGCGGCTAGCCACATGATTGAATCAGGCAAAGGCGGCGTAATTGTAAACATGTCAAGCGTAGCGCGTGCGGGTAATATTGGCCAAACTAACTATGCTGCCTCAAAAGCAGGTGTTGTGGCATTAACCACTACATGGGCTAAAGAGCTTGGCCGCTTTGGTATACGCGTTGGCGCCATTGCCCCGGGTGTTATTAGCACCGCCATGACCGATGTAATGAAGCCAGAAGCCAAACAGCGCATGCTTGCTGTAACACCCGTAGGGCGCTTAGGTGAAACCGCTGAAATAGCCCATACTGCTCAGTATATTATCGAAAACGACTTTTTCACTGGCCGTGTAGTAGAGATAGACGGCGGCATACGTTTATAACTTTGTTAGATCTAGTTTAATTATTGAAAGCACAGCTCTTTTGGCTGTGCTTTTTTGTTTTAAATCGCACCATTATAATTTAATCATGGTTAGAAACAGGGGTTTCATAAACGATATTCAAATAAAAAAGGATACTGTATATATAGACAGTTAATGGTGTTTTGTCCAATAACATTATTAAAAGTCGTTTTGGTGTATTTTAACAACGATAATTTTATAACTTGCGTAATAACTTGTTTACATTGAAGTTATTTAGTGGAATTATTGAGCCATGTAATATACGCCGTTTTGAGGTTTTATAACCCCCCAAAGTGGTGTTCAATAAGCTGTTAAATTACTAAGGAGTTTGGGTGAAATACTCACTATTAATATTAAGTGCAACATTACTTTTAGGCCTTCTTTGTAATTATGGAATATTACCATTAATTAATGTTTATATTGCGTTAGCGGTTGTATTGACTTTACTGATTGAATATGGAATAAGATTATTTGCGTTTAATACGTTAAAGCCGAAACCTGAATACTCTAAAGTGAAATTTGATAAAAACTATTTTTGGTTGTTTGTTTCTCCTGGGTACTTTTTTTCAAGGTACTTCAAAAAGAAAATACAATATAAAGACAGAAACTTTAATCAACGACTTCAAAAAAAATCAAAAGCTAGTTTTCTAAAGTCTGCAAATAATACAAACCTAGTAGCCAGTTCTGTTATATTTTTAATTTTATCTATTATCGGGCTTTTAAAAAATGAGATCGAGCACCAATCATTTGAATTTATTATTCAAACCGCATTGTTTTTTACTCTTATTAGAACCTGCTCACGTAGCATTGAAATAATCTATGCATTCACTAATGATGTTATAAAGATTGAGAATTCGAATGGCTCGTCATTAAATAAATATGACAGAGTTAAATTAGCTCTTAATAGTTATGTGGAAAATATTCTAAATTTTTCAGCTATATATTATTTGCTCCAAAAAGAATATATAAATATCCTAGGGGCATTTTTTTCTTCGGTAGGTCGAAGCACTATTTCCAATTTAGACTTAAAACATAGTGAAGTTTTATTGTCTTTTGTTGTTTACGGGCAAGTAATAACAACACTAACTTTAGTTGTATTATCTTTAGCTATATATGTTGGGCGTAAAAAGTAATTTAGCAAGGAATTTAAAAGGAACAAAAACAGTGGCTTACGTTTCGAACCGCTACACATTTTAATCCACTATTTTTATCATCTTAATGCGGCGTTATACGTTTCGGGAGGTTTGGTGAACGGAATCTGTGCATTGTGTACAAAATTAGCAAAGCTTAAAGATAGTCACTTTATGCCTAAAGCTGTTTACCGATCAATTAGTAAAAGTTTCCCTGAACACGGGCAGAATATTGTTTTGATTAATGGCTCTAAGAAATCAGCTGCCTATACAGACAAGCAGGCTAAAAAGCATTTACTTTGTGAAAGTTGTGAATTGAAATTCTCCCAAAATGGGGAAGATAAAGTTATTTCTTTTATGGCTCGTCCTAAAGGTTTTAAACTCGCAACCAAGATCAAAAAGTTTAAAGCATTGTCTCAAATAAAAGATGAAAAATGGTATTTCCCGCCAAACAACGAAATAGCATTTAATTTCATGTATTTTGCTGTAAGTATTGCTTGGAGGTTGTCCATAACGGATTGGAGTGGGTTCGGTATTCCCGACACAAAAAATTCGATTCGTGAAGAAAGCATGATTGCTTTTTCAGATTACCTACTAGGAAATACTGAATTTCTTGCAAATACTTACCTAGCAGTATATGTTGATAATCAAATAGTCGATACACCGTCAATGGGCTTCCCAATGGTTAAAAACCATGATGGCTACCAACATATTGTGTTCAACATTCCGGGTATAAAACTAAGTTTGTTAGCAGGAAACAACCCAGGAGCGGGTATTAGAGAAACATTTTCTATTAATACTACTAACGTTTATTTTGTTAGCCGTAGTTTAAAAACACACCCTGATTATCATTTTATGGTTAACTTTTTAAAAAATGAATCAGTTGCAAAGGGACGGTTACTGAAAGAGCGTAGCAAAAACGTATAACAAGTCGTTTAAAAGGACAATGCTCCTAACAGTTTGCTCGGTTTCGCTTAGTTACACATTTTAGCAAACTATTATCAGTCTCTTAAATGTTTGAGTTTTATCAAATGAAAGTAGTACGCTGGGCGATTCTTCTCCTAATTTTCTCAATTATTTATTTATATTTCCTTGGTGTTAAACCTGACAGAAAAGTAATTTTAGATCGAGAAAATGATATTACAGAAATCACTTTGATTAATAAAAATTTTGAAAATAATCGTTATTACCCAAACACCAGTTTAGGCTATTTGAGGTGGCTTAATTTTGAAAAAATAAATTTCAAAGGGGAGCAATTTCATCAAATAGGTTCGGGTGCTTCTTTAATACAACCAATAGAAAAAACGTCAAAATTTGTAGTAGAAAATATCATTGAGAGTAGAGATATTTATAACCGTAAGTATTACTTTCAAAGAACTTATATTAAAAACCAAGTTTCAGGCGACATTTTAGCTTATAAAGAATGGAAGTGTTCAAATAGCAACTGCGATATATCTTCTGATAACTCGAAAGGCTGGCAAGGTCAATATGGCGCTCTATTCGTTAGGGAAGTTCTAAATCCAACATTACCTATTAAGGGCGCGGTAGGAGTTATACCTTACCCAAAAACAGCTTATACCTATTTACCTATAAAAAATAAAATTTTAAAAATAGAAAAAGTGCGAAAAAACCTATTTAATTGTCCTGATAGCTTTTCTATTTTAGCAAGAAAAGATATACCTGCTAGAGTTTTAAGTTTTAACAGAAAAATGTTTTTACCTGCTCATAATATTAAACAGGTACATTGTTTAAATGAAGAGGTTTTTGTTATTTCTAATACATTCCCTCAAAATATATTCTTAGATTGGATCTCGTATTCTGGAACCTTATTAGGCCAATTTAAAATTAATTTTAGTGGTATTGATTCATCTGACTATATATTTGTAAATGCAATAAATAGAAATAGTGAAGCAATACATTTAAGTGTAATGTATTTTAACCAATCGCCGAGACAGCAAGAAAAAATGAAGCCATATATTGGATATGACGTTTTAATTAATATTAATGCATCTGAAAGGTGGCACTAAAAAGCTTTAACACATATGAGCTTAAACTCTGTCAATAGGTGTATTAGTGTGATTACCAAGGAAACGTGACGGTCTAACTACCAAGCGATTTTACGCAGACAAATAACACGCAGTTATCGGGTTTATCTCAAATTAAGTATTGTTTTTTTTAAATTCTCCCATATATAGTTAGCTTTATGTGAAAAATAAAATGGAATTTTATGAATGTAAGTTTGCGTGAGGTTACGAAAGACAATTGGCTTGATGTTATTCATCTAGAGATTACTAAAGAGCAAGAAGATTACGTAGCGTTAAATTCAGAGTCTATTGCTGAATCCAGTTTTTACCCTCATTATGTTAATCGTGCAATTTATCTTGACGATATAGTCGTCGGTTTTATGCAATATTATCAGGAGCTTGAAGAAGGGCTACCGGATGAGTTTTATATTGCCCAGTTCATGGTTGATGTTAAACATCAAGGACAAGGTATTGGGAAAATCGCTACAGAACTGGTAATTAATGAAATGAAAGCAATTCCAGAGTGTAAGAAAATCACCATACTCTATATGCCTGGTCATCATGCAATGCGCAAGTTCTATTCACAGTTTGGTTTTGAAGTGACCGAAGAAGATGATGAAGACGGTGTTGTAATGGAGCTAGATGTTTAATAATCCAAACGGCCTTCAGGCCGTTTGTTTTTTAACTGAGATTTCTCTCAATTGAAGCTCAGTGGTATTCATATTTTCCCTCAGCAAGATATGCGAACGCCGCTAGCGTGGATTTCGACGTTTTTTTCAGACTTGAGTAGCCGTGACACCTTAGATTGGCCTAAATGTGGGTTAGTTACTATAACCCTAATGACGCGCCAGTAAGGGCAAAGATTTTTTGAGTCGTGCGCATTGGTTTTTTCGGTATGCTGATTTTAAGTTTTGTGCAGTCATTTAGCTTTCGTGTCGGCTACGAAAATGTTGTAATTTACTTGTCTTTAGGTTTGGTAGTAGTCGGTCTATTCCTGCCTATATACAGAGCAGAGTGTATTTTTGGTTATGTGTTTGGCTCAATAGTTTTTTCTGGATCAATAATACCTCTCATAGGTATATTGTTAATAGCGGGGATTCCATGGTTTTCTCACGTATGTATAAAGTCATTAGTTTTTCGAGTTTTTAGGGCGCAACCGCAGTAGTCTAGCTTAACAATCCGCGTCATTCAGGGCCTTAGGCCCGGAATGACGCTCTTAAGTTCGCGCGCATGTGCGGAGCGTTATACACAAGGATGAGCAGTGGCATTTAAATCTACGATTTTATTTCTTTTTATATTTATGATTTCTGGTTGTGCTTCACGAAGTGCAGAAGAGATCGGGGGTAATTTCACTTCTGGCTCTGACTTTACTTAGCATGACAAAGAAAGTTCTAGGGTCGATAATTTTTTTACCCTAAATAAAGCCACTCAGACACTTGTAATCCCCTTCAAAACGTCGATTAAAAATATCAAACACTTCTTTATATGTTGCGTAAGAGTACAGTAATTGATTGAACCAAAATAGGAACTCAGCTATGGTTTGTTTATAAATAAAAACAAATAAAAAACGAGTTAATCTACAGGCTCGTTGGTCCCACAAGAGGAAGACATGCGTATTAAATTTATATTTATATTGATAACTTTATTTTCGAGCGTATCAAGTGCGCAAGACTTTTTTGTTAAGGAAGTGAGGTTCAAAAACATTGTTGCCAATCTCTATCTTCCTAATACCTCAGAAAAAGTTCCTGTGGTTATTGCAATCGGTGGTTCTGAGGGAGGAATCAGCACAGGTGATGCCAATGGTAAAATGATTGCACCACATGGGATCGCTGTATTAGGGCTCGCTTACTTTAAAGAAAAAGGGATTGCTCAGACACTAGATCAAATACCCTTAGAATATTTTTTAAGTGCAATTGATTATCTTGAGACTGTTTCTTCAATAGATTCGTCAAAAATTGGTTTTATTGGTGGTTCTAGGGGAGCTGAATTAGCGCTTTTATTAGCATCGATGGAACCACGCATCAAATCTGTTGTAGCGACAACTCCAAGCAAAGTAGCTTGGTACGGAATGACTACAGCAAAGTCCGCGTGGACATTTAACGGAAAAGATATTCCTGCTTTAAGCTTGGAACTTGATGAAAAGGCTCCTTTACTTAATCGATTTGAAGTTGCTTTAGAAAATAAAGACAATGTAGCAAACTCATTATTCTCTTTCGAAAAAATAAATGGTCCAATATTGCTGATTTCAGCAAAAAACGATCAAGTTTGGCCTTCATTTCAAATGTCGAACGAGATAGAGGAATATCTTAAAAAACATAATTTCAAACATTCCGTCACACACAACGCATATCCGACAGGTCATGGTTTTAGTCAAGAGACAGCGCCTGAAATAAAACAGTCAATAATTGACCATTTCATGCGTACTTTATAGTGCTAACATATATGAACCTTAACCGAGTCAATGGACTAGTTTTTTTACCGTTTTCATAAATTGACGTTTAATTCTAAATCAAAAAACAATTCGTTTGCTTCGTCTGTTAAGTAAGTAGCTTACAGCAAATTATGGATGCATGTTACTGTAAAAGTTCATTGAGCTGTCTCCTATAAGGTTGGTTACCCTTTCATCGTAGTTGAATAATCGCGATGCAGGGGAGGAGGCTTAATGAGAATCAAGCCATTACAACAGGACAAAAAATTGTTGGCTTTTCTCCTTCGTCACTTATTTAAATCAACTAAATTTGCCTATTATTTGGGCGTGATGGATTAGTTTAGTCTTTAACATAATAGGTTACAAAATGTATGAATTTTTAGTTGGCTTGGAAGTTTCGGACAATGGCGCGTATTCAGACTATAGAGCGGCTATGGCACCCATTCTTAGTGCTTTTGGTGGCGGTTTCGGTTTTGATTTTGTAGTTTCGGAGGTTCTTCTTTCAAAAGTTGATACTCCTATTAATCGAGTGTTTACAATTCATTTCCCAAATAAAACCATCTCAGAAAACTTCTTTTCCGATCCTGAATATTTAAAAGTAAAAGCTCAATTCTTTGACGTGTCTGTATCTCACGTAACAATCATTGCGGGCTATGAAAAAGACTCTCAAAATATCATCTAAAAAAATATTCTTACTTTGCATTTAAACCTTTATAACAGTTTTTGCGACTAAGTTTTAAAGCAAATAATAAAGGTTTTGTATGAACTACTTAAAGCAGGTTTTAAATATAGCATTATTGGTATTAGTTAGCTTTGCGGGTATTAAGCCCGTGCAAGCTACTAACTTACCTTTTGAACAAATAATCACACCTCAACAAGCAAAGCGAGATGTTGCGCAGTGGTCACAATGGCTGCACAGTACGCACCCTGATTTAAAACACAGTGTGGCCGACATTGATGCTTTTTACTTGCAACTGAATACTATAACCGCAGCTATTACCGATGAACTTAGCGTGCGGGAATTATGGGCCCGTTTAGCGGTATTAAATTCAACATTGGCTGATGGGCATTTAAAAGTAGGGCATGCTTCTACGTCGCAATGGCGTAAATGGGTCAATGGTGGCGTGGGGCTTTTTCCATTTGAAGTTGCGATTGTAAACCAGCAACTTTATATAAAATCTAACACAGGCGGTACCAAGAGTGGCTATGCTGAGCAGCAAATAAAGGCGATTAATGGCGTGCCATATGAGCAAGTCGTAGCTCAGTTATTACGCCGCACACATGGTGATACTGATGAATTTAGACAAGAAGTATTAGCACGTCAATTTCATCGTTTATTATATTTAACGTTTGGTTACTCAGAACAATTTAGCATTACCTTAGCAGATGAAGAGCTCACGCTAGCTGCGAGCAAAACTTTGCCACAAAGCATGGTTGAACGCTCATTTGTAGATACTTTTAATGTTGAGTACACAGGTGAGACGGCAACCCTTACAGTTAATTCATTTTCATGGCCTGATTTTAAGCAATACCTTGCCTTTATGGACGCCACTTTTACTCAGCTAACAGAAAAAAACATAAAGCACCTAATAATTGATATCAGTAATAATGGCGGTGGCGATGATGACTTTTGGATGGCAGGAATTATGCGTATATAACGGATGTACCATATCGTCACTTTTCCCATTATCGCTCTAAGGTGTTGTTAAAGTATCGTGATCCAGGCCAAATAGTAGGTGAAATTGAGTCTGGTGAAAACACTCGTTTTATACAGCCAGAACCTGATCTTGCTAACTTTTTTACCGGGGATGTTGCTGTAAAAATAGGGGCTTACACTTATTCGTCAGCAATTGTGTTTGCTAACACCCTACAAGATTTTTCAATTGCGCCATTGGTTGGCGAAGACACAACAGGAAGAAGCACTCAAACTGGGGGGATCCAGTTTTTAAACTTAATACATAGTAATTTGCAGATGGTCAGCCCGCGCTTTATTTTGACAAGGCCAAATGGTGAGCTGCAAATGACTGGCGTTAAAGTTTCTTCGTTGTGACGCTTAAACACCGAGAACTGATATTAGCATTTTTTTCGTTCACTAAAGTGGCTGTCGCTTTAAAACATTGCTTAGTATAAAAATCTAAGCAATTGTCTTTAATGCTTATTTTGCTAAACTATAAGCGCTGATACTCGAGTATAAATGTATAACTAACTTCGAGCCATATATTTACCTTTGAATATTTTTATTTATAAAAGGTATTCTATCTAAACTATTACAATTAAGGAAAACGCGTTCCAATGTTTAGGAAAAACATTCGTTGCAGCTTACACATTTTATCATTAAGCACATTATTACTTACCAGCCTACTACCACAGGTAAAGGCCGATGAAATAGATGACTTTTTACTAGAGAAAATGCGCACAGCTAATATTCCAGGATTACAACTGGCAATCGTGAAAGACAATAGGCTGATAAAAAAAGCCAGTTACGGCCTGTCGAACTTACAAGACCAGATCACGGTACAAAACCATACCCCTTTTCCTATTTTTTCGATGACTAAAGCTTTTACTGGCGTTGCAATTATGCAACTTGCCGCTGAAAACAAGTTATCGGTTAACGATCCGATTTCAAAGCATTTAGATGATTTGCCTAAAGCATGGCAACCGCTAACTATCCGTCAGCTGCTAAGCCATACTTCTGGTTTACCTAAAATATTAAATGGTCATTGGGTTGATTTAATTTCTAATGGTCAGCCAGATCCTGCGTGGCAAGAAGTACTTACTTTACCAATGCGTTATGAAACCAATAGCCGCTTTGAGTACAACCAAACAGGTTACATTTTGTTAGGTAAAATTATTGATAAGTTATCGGGTCAGCCTTTTTCTAATTATATTCAGAAAAATCAGTTGGCTAAACTAGATATGCCCATAACTTTGGCTGCAGGTTTTGCTCATACTGAATCTATTGTCCCTAATCAAGCTCGTCCTTACGTTGCTGGCAATCAAGGAAAGCTAAAGACGGTACAAATAACTTTCGACCCATTCTTTAGAACTGCGGCGGGTATGAGTGCTACCGCAACTGAGCTTGCTAATTACGCGATAGCGCTTCAACAACGAAAACTCCTTGATGAGAAGTACCTTAAAGAAATGTGGTCACCAACGCGTTTAAATAGTGGTCAAACTGCAGGTTTTAGCAATTTAGAAAATGGTTACGCTCTAGGTTGGCAAACAATTGGACGAGAGCAGCATCCAGCAGTAAGTGCCAGTGGTGGTGATGCTAATTCAATGGTGATTTATCCAAAAGATAACTTAACCATCATTGTATTAACTAATAAGCTAGGAAGCTTGCCAATATTCTTTATTGATGAAATTGCTGGCTTTTATTACCCTGAGATGAAAGCTGAAAATGGTTGGGGGTTGTCACAAGACTTATTCAAACTTTTCCAAGGGATTAAAAAACAGGGCTTTAATCAAGCCATCACTTTAGCGGATGAGATGAAAGTAAGTGCAGCGTTTGATGTGCAAGAAATTAATCTTTTGGGCTATCGCTATGTGGCTAAAAATGAACTAGCAAAGGCATTAGAGATATTTAAGCTAAATGTTCATTTGTTTCCCGACAATGCAAATGCTTATGATAGTTTAGGTGAAACCTATGCTGCACTTGGAAATAAACCAGAAGCGATAGCTAATTACGAAAAAGTACTCGCATTTTTGCCGAATAATCAACATGCCCTTAAGCAGCTGGCTCGGTTGAACCAATAACCTAACAAAGCGTAGACAATAAATAAAATCGCGCTAAGGCAACTACCATACTTCGCGCGCTTTTAAAAACTATGCTGGTCGAACTATATGCGGTAAATCTTTACTTCAGACATCAAAAGCCCAATCTATAAAAGTATTAGTTACTCAAAGCCAGACGACCTCATTGTTCTTATATTTACTGCTGTATATTACTTTTAAACACATTGATTTATTAAAACGGTAACTTTAGGTTGCCGTTTTTTATTCCTACTATTTAAGTTTATTTTAAGCTTGCTCAGTTATTGTAACTAATACTTAAATTCCAGAATCATTAAACCATTGAACTGACTTAGTAACTCATTTTATGTTTCAGATCATTAAACTGTGAGTGATTAAAGGTTAGCCTGTATACATGTACTCATATGCATAAGTGAGCTTTTAACTTTAATGCGTTTATTAGGAGGTATTATGAATTTTAAAAATACAGATACTCATTACAATACACTCTCTGTTGCTTTGCATTGGTTGATGTTTATTTTAATTGTTACTGTGTACGGTAGTATTGAACTACGTGAATTATTCGAAAAGGGCACTGAAACACGTGATGCCTTTAAAATGTGGCACTTTATGTTGGGTTTATCGCTGCTAGCTTTAGTTAGCGTGAGGTTAGCTGCGCGTTTAGTGGGTGGTGCAGCACCTGCTATACACCCTGAGCCTGCAAAATGGCAAAATAAGTTAGCTACATTTGTTCATATTGCGCTGTATGTGTTTATGTTTGCAATGCCTATAGCTGGTTGGTTAATTTTGAGTTTAGCAGGTAAACCCATCCCGTTTTTTGGCTTAGAGTTGCCTGCATTGGCCGCTCAAAACAATGAGCTTGCTAAAAGCATTAAAGAGATACATGAAACCGCAGGGGAAGTGGGGTATTACGTAATAGGTTTACATGCGGCTGCGGCTTTGTTTCACCATTATATTTTGGCTGATAATACGGTATCGCGAATGCGTTTGCCTAAATAATAAAAAAGTTAATAGTAAAAAGGGAGACAGTGTCTCCCTTTTTAATGTTTAATACTCTTAAACCCAATTCTAAACCCACCCCAATGTTTACCATTTACATATAATTGGCACCGATAGATCATGCAATATCTCGCCGGTATCGCGCTTATAGGTTTGTAATTAAAAGCTCTCTGCATGGCTACCGCAGTGAATGCCTGTGGGGTCATTAAAAATTTGTTTAGTGCGATTATTATATATGGCCCTGCATTTGTTTTTCACTTTATTTTTAGCCTCTTAATGAGGCGTTGCGTCAAAGATAGCCTGTGAATCTCATTGAGAAATTTTCAATACAAGAACATATATGTGAGTATGAAAATCTTTAAAAAACATGGTGCCACGCCGTAAATTTCAAAATAGAAACTAGTCGTTCTAAGCTTATACGAGACCATGTCGTGTCAAGGACGTTGCTGAGGCTCTTAATCCTTTTTTATAACAAAAGGATTAACGTTTATTTACAATAATAGTGCATAGATTCTTATAAAAAGAGAAAAGCTAATGTATTATCTTGCGTCCAAAATTTAGAATCGGTACAAGAATGCCCATTAAAATTAAGTTATTACTTTCATTTTTGCTTTTAGGTTTACTCCCAGCAGGTATTATTTCTGTATTATCTTTATATATATCTGCACAAGGATTAGAGAAACAAACGTATAACCAGCTTTCATCAATAAGCCATATAAAAAGCAAGCAACTTTACGATTATTTCAAAGGTACAGAAACAGATTTAAACTTATTAACAAAAAATTGGGAAAGCCAATCAAAGCATAACTCTGATCTCTCAATATCAGAGCTTGCAACAGTAAATCATACATGGTTTGATGGGTTTATAACGGATAAAGGTTATTATGACTTATTTGTTATTAGCCCAGCGGGCTTTATAGATTACACCTTCGCAAAAGAAGCCGATTATTTAACCAGCCTTACAACAGGACCCTATCAAACTTCGGGTTTAGCCACTCTTTTTAAAAAAATAATGATAACTCGCTCATTTGAAGTGGTTGATTTTTCGAAGTATGCACCGAGTAACGACGAGCCAGCCGCATTTATTGGTCAACCAATAATTATTGATGATGAAATTGTTGGAGTAATCGCATTACAATTATCAATTAATGCAATTAATAATATTATGCAAACTCGTGATGGGATGGGAGAAACCGGTGAATCATATCTAGTAGGTGACGATTTACTGATGCGCTCTGATTCATACTTAGATCCAGAAGGTCACTCGGTTATTGCAAGTTTTGCTGGTAATGTAAAAGATAATGGTGTGGATACTGTTGCAGTTCAAAAAGCACTTCAGGGGTACACTAACACTGAAATTATAATTGATTATAACGGTAATCCAGTGTTATCAGCCTACAAACCTTTTAAATTTGAACAATTAAACTGGGTTTTACTTGCAGAAATCGATGAGGCCGAAGCGTTTGCCCCTATTTATTTTCTATACTGGGTTATAAGCCTTATTGCATTGCTTTCTTTGGTTGTTGTAATTATTGCAGCTTTAGGAATTACTCATTCTATAATTAAACCTCTAGGCGGTGAGCCTGCGCAAATGCAGACGATCAGCAAACGTATCGCAAATGGTGATCTTAGTCAGGAGTTTAGTTCTGATACACCTAAGATTGGTGTATACGGAGCTATGGCAAAAATGAATACCTATTTGCATCAAACAATAAGCACAATATCTCAAGTAACTGACAGGCTTGCATCTACAGCTGCGCAAACGAGCGCGGCCAGTACACAATCAAATGCCAGCTTACAAGAGCAACATGCGAGCATCGAACATGTTGCGACTGCCATAGCGCAAACAAATTCCTCTATCGAAGAGGTCTCCGAAAGTGCTCGTGCAGTAGCCGACTTAAGTGTTAGAGCAAGAGAAACATCACACTCTGCGGATGTTGATTTACAGAAAACTATCGTAAAAATGCACTCACTTGACAATACCATCACTAATGCTGAATTAGTTATTAAACGTGTAGAAGATAATGCACAAAATATTAATAAAGTACTTGAGGTAATTCGTTCTGTTGCTGAGCAAACAAATCTTTTAGCACTCAATGCTGCAATTGAAGCTGCTAGGGCAGGAGAACATGGTCGAGGTTTTGCAGTTGTTGCGGATGAAGTGAGACAACTTGCTAAAAAAACACAAAACTCAACAGCCGATATAGAGCATATGATTGAGCTATTACAAGCGGGCACACAACAAGCTGTTACCGGAATGCATAAATCAATTGATGAAACAAAATCAACGATTACCACAGCGAATCAAAGCGCAGAATTATTAAAAAATAGTGTTGACCAAATAGATTATATAGCCCGCCGAGCTGAAATTATTGCAACAGCAGCTAATGAACAAAGTAGCATGTCTGAAGAAATAGCACACAGTATCGATTCAATTAAACAAGCAGCTATCGATAATGCAGCGGGTGCTGATCAGGTATCTGCTGCGAGTATGGAGCTAGATCAGCTCAGTAAACAGCTACAAAAAATAACTAATGGTTTCAGGTTACGGTAGAAACATAGCATTGTAACTAAAGAAAACATTCACCTTTAATTATGTGCTTTCAATGGTAAAATTACATTTTTATTATTGTGGATAATGAACTGTGTATATCATTGCAATTGAAGCCAGTGGGGTCTGTAGTCAATTGGATAAAATCTTGTCTGCAGACATTTTATAAAATCATTTAGCGTTAGTTGAATTGTTTTTTGTAAAAATATGGTCTTTGTTAGTCATTAAAGATTTAAAGGGCACACAATGAACTTAACATATGCAAATAACGCAATTACCTTTCTACTTGCACTTAGTTTTATACTACTTGGTGTATCGTTTGCGCTCGGTGCAAATCCAAACACACTAATTGCGACATTTAGCTTTTACGCGCTCGATAGCGTATTAAATACTAATACGCTAGGTCTACTAAGTGGTACAGCCATGATTATGTTAGTGGTGGTCACCCTATTGGCACATTTTAAATTAATAAAGCCAACCTCAGCATTTATACTAGCGCTTGTTGTTAGTATTTTGCCTTTACTAACCTTATTAGCAAGTAATCGCTGGATGACTCAGTTAGGGGGCTTTCCTATTATTGGTAGTGGGCAGGGAATAATTAAATACTTTGCTGTAGTGCCTTTATACTTATTTTTATTTTATAAAAATAAGATGAGCGACAAACAGCATGTCCTTTTAAACTTTATTCCTGTGGCTATGGTTTTGCTATGGATTGGCGGTATGAAATTTTACGATTTTGAAGCTAAGGCCATTGTAGGCTTAGTCGAAACCTCGCCTTTTATGTCTTGGTTATATAGTTTATTTAGCGTGCAAGGTGCGTCGAACGTGATTGGTGGGTTTGATGTATTATTTGCGCTACTACTAGGCGCTGGTATTTTATTAAATAATAAAAAACTAATTATAGTTAGTGGTTTAGCATGCTTGAGCGTTTTTTTAATGACCCAAACGTTTTTACTGTCTGCCCCTAACGCATTTAGCTCAAGTACGCTGTTGGCACGGTTAGGGCAATTTGTAATTAAAGATTTATGGTATGTGGGAAATTTAATTGTTATTGCCACTTTAATGCTCTCTAAACCAGCTAAACACAGTTAAAGCAATATGCTTTGTTGCTACCAATACAAAATTATTAAATAAAATAATGTGTATAAATAAGCACGTTATTCATACACGAAAAAGCGCCAAAACAGTAAACCATTTTGGCGCTTTTAATTATCAATTTATACTGATTAGTTAGCTAATAACCATTCGCTTAGTAAACGTACACCAAAACCTGTACCACCTGGTGAAAGCTCATCTTTGCCTTTTTTCACTAATGCATTACCAGCGATATCGATATGTACCCAACGGGTTTCGCCAGCAAAATGCTCTAAGAAAGAAGCGGCTGTGGTTGCACCAGGGCCACCTGAGCCCACATTTGTTATATCGGCAATGTCAGATTTCAACATATCTTTATAACCTAACGGTAAACGCCATAGGTTTTCGTTTACTTGTTTACCTGCAAGGGTAAGTTGCGATACTAGCGTGTCATCATCAGAGAATACCGCTGCGTATTCATTACCAACAGCACGAATTTTAGAACCTGTTAAGGTTGCAACATCAATCATGATCTCTGGCTTGTAGTGCTCACGTGCATACCACATTGCATCACTTAGAACTAAACGACCTTCAGCATCGGTATTTAAAATTTCTACACTTAAGCCTTCAGCGGTGCGAACAACATCGCCAGGAGCTACAGCAAACTTCGATACCATATTAGCTGCCATGCCCATAACGGCTACTACGTTTTTATCTGCTTTAGCTAACGCCATTGCTTTTACAGTACCAAGTACTGCAGCAGCACCAGCCATGTCTGATTTCATACGTGCAATAGACGCACCGGTTTTAATACTGTAACCACCTGAGTCGAACGTAATACCTTTACCAACAAGGGCAATAGGGGCATCGTCAGAGCCTTTATAATGAGCTACCACTAAACGTGCACCTTGCTGGCTACCTCTACCTACAGCTTCTAATGCGCCCATGCCTAGCTCTTTTAGTTCTTTAGGCTCTAACACTTTGATAGTAACACCTAACGACGCTAATTCTTTTGCTGCATTGGCAAAATCAACCGGTGTCATTTCTGTAGCCACTTCTGAGGTTAAATCGCGTGCTAAAAATACACCGGCTTGAATACTCTCTAATTGAGTGTAAAGCTTGCGAGTTTGCTTGGTGTTATCAACATCAAACGTATAGCTAACTGTTTCAGTGCTTGGTTCTTTTTTGTAGTTTTCAAAACGGTGATCGCGTAGGTTTGCACCGTGGGCAAAATTAGCAGCAAGTGCTGCGTTGTCGTTTGCACCCGTAACATCATCAAAAATAACACTGGCAGTGCCCGCTTTAGCTTTAACTAGGCGAGCATGAATATTACCGCCTAACTTAGCCGCTTTTGCTTTATTTAATTCGTCTGCTTTACCTGTACCTACAACCAAAATACGGCTGTAGTTACTTTTACTAGGCGCTACAAGTTGCGCGACTTTAGCGTAATCGCCAGTAAAGTTTTCTATATCGATAACACGTTGTAATTGGCCATCGAATTGTTTATCAAGTGTTTTAAATTGGCTGTTGCTGCCATCTTGGCTATAAAATACAACCAGCGTATTTGCGTCGCTGTCTACTTTTGTAGAAAAATTAAAGTCTGCTGCTTGTGCATTAATACACATACCCAGTGCAAGCGCGATTGAAGAGGCTTTTATAATACGTTTCATTTTTTAACCTAAGAATAATTTAAAGGGGTGTTTTACCCTATTTAGACTGTTATGGGTAAGTAGGATACGGTGAAACCGCAAATATCAGCGATATACGTCAAAATCATTAGTAAATAATATAAATTTGACTAATGGAAGTGACCTTAAAGGTTTAATAAAAATAACGGTCGCGTTACTATCAAACATAAAGGCATTACGCAGCTTTAAACCACCAACCTAGAGAATCTGCATTGAAAGCAAAAGAAATTCGCAACTTTTATATTAACGAAGAACAGTCTGTTTATTTGTTATCGCACCGTGATGCCAAAAAGCATCGCCAATGGCTTAACATTTGTATTAAACAGCTAACACTACTTGGTTATAAAAATGTTGAAATGATTGGCTCTGGTGCGTTTGGCTTTGTTTTTGCGGGTGATGATGAACATGGCCTGCCGTGGGTGTTTAAATTTTCAAGAATAACGCTGGCACAAAGTGTACGAGATCGCCTTGAAGACGAAGCGTATATGCTGTCTCAAATTGATAATCCGCTAATACCAAAATTTTATGGCTTTGAGCGGATTAAAAAACAGGGCATTTTAATGATGGCCCGTGCAGTAGGTGAAGACCTTGAAAAAGTATCACTTAAGCAAGGGCGGTTATCTGCTGCAAAAATAATGAACTTAGCGGTAAAATTGAGAAATGTGTTGCTTGATTTACGCCATCATAAAAATGGATTAAGCCCACAACCTATTGTGCATGGCGATATTAAACCCTCTAACTTGGTGTGGGATGAAAAAGCCAAGCAGCTTTCATTGGTTGATTGGGGAAGTTCGGTATATGCCCAAGTAGATGAACAAGGCAACCCTATTGCCAGTAATTTTATGGATTTAATGTCGGGTGATTTAAGCACCACTAACGCACGAATGGGCGATGTTTATTTTATAGGTGATGCGCAAATGTCTGGTGAAAAGTCATCCCCTCGTTTTGATGAGCAGGGGGTTGCATCAACTTTGTATGCACTTGCATCGGCTCAGTCTTGTCGATTTGGCGCTCAGGCTATTCCGGCCAGTAGTTTAATGCTCCCTAAAGAGCTGGCGAATGTAATTGACGGCATGCTTTCAAAAGAGCGTAGTGTAAGGGATAAAGCTGGCGACTATTTTATGCGTAACATAGAAACTATGGCAAAAGCATTTTTACCAGAGCTACCAAAGCAAGACACTAAAGCACGCATTCCTTTTTGGTTTAGCCAAGATCCTGAGCCCGAAACCGTTGTATATAGTTCCCGAAAACAGTTTTTACGCCAAGCCGACCATAAACAGCAATTACTCAATGTAAACGATGCCCAGTTAGATAGGTATTATAAAGAATTTTTGTTTGATACTGGGGATACCGAAAAAGCGTTTTTAGCGTCAATTAGTCGCTTAGCGAAATACCCTGTAGTAGGGGGGCTGAGTTTTCATTGGAAAGATGATTCTTTGTATGTTGAGTCATCACTTATCATGCACGATGAAGCTTTAGCAACCGCGTTTACTGATGCGGTAAATAATACTGTAATGCTGGCACAAGCGATTAGTCAAAAGGGCTTATTTAAGTGTTGTTTATTTGATGCCCGTAAAACGATTCAGCTAGAACGCGATGGCACCGGTGCGTTTAAATTTAACCAGTTACCTGAACTTGACTATGAAGTGGTTAATGTAAAAGCCAGCGATATAACCCGTCCGCACTCATATTTTGAAGATGGTAAAGATCCCGATGAGCAACTGCAACTGCCTAAAAAGGTGATTAAATGTGTATTTGAGCTAAACCAGATACATCATACGGGTTGTATTATTTTTGAAGCACTACCAGATAGGATGAAGATTCACCATTACTATCGATTGCTCGATGCTAGTAAAGAAGTTGAATTTAAACGTTTGCTAAATAAACTCATGCAGTACGCGGTTAATATTACTGATGTTGGGGTCGCTGGTTTTATGAAGTTGCCGTATAAAAATACTCGCGAGTTTAGTTTATGCGAGCAGCAACCCAGCAATTATTATCCTAAAAATCCAAAACAACTACTTAATTAATAAGTCACTCGCTGAGGCTGGTGGCTTAACAATAGAAAGAAAAAATAGAAAGTTAAATGGCAAAATCTAAACCACAAATTACATTAGAAAGTTACGGTATATATTCCAACTGGGACAAAGCCAGTAAATCGTTACCACAAATCACGCAATTCACCACAAAGGTAACCGCGTGTATTGATGTGGAATTTGGCCTAATAGTAAATATCAAAAAAGCGAAAGGCGAAAAACTACATTATTGTATTTATCACCCCGGTATTATAGATGCCGATGGCGAAGTGATGCAGCCTTTTGAGGGGAATGTATATGTTAAAGATAACGATTGGTCGTTTTATTTAGGCGACACCGTGTGGGAGCCTATAGAAGATAAAATAGGTAACTGGCGTATGACCTTATCATTAGCAGGAAAAGTCATTGCGGATAAAACATTTAATCTAACTAATGAACAGACCAAAACAGAAGATGATTTTTGGAAACACCGAGGCTATTAATTTCCTCAATAAACAAAAAAAGCTAACAATAAAGTTAGCTCTTTTATGAAATTAGCTTAGTTACCCCAAGGGTTACTTGAATTTGAACGTTGTTTACGAGTACGGGCACGTTGCTTGGCTGCTTTTTTCTCTTGAATACGCTTAGCATCAGAAAAGCTTAACTCGCATGGTTCACCTGGTTTATCGCCTTCAGGGATAATACGGTCTCGTGGAGGCAGTTCGTATTGTACGTCATCTGGACGTGGTAAGTTTTTTAGGCGATACAAATAGAAATTATCTACCTTTTGTTGTGCCCACTCGGTTTTACGTAAAAATTTAACCGCAGATTTAATGTCAGGGTTATTTTTAAAGCAGTTGAGTTGTAAGTAGGCATGTAGGAGTTCCCACCCATATTGCTCAACCAGTTCTTCAACCACTTGCTCTAATTTAACGCCTTGCAGTGGGTTATTACTGAAAAGTTCTTGGTTGCTCATAGGTGCTCTCTCGTTATTAAAAATACGGACAGCATTATAAATTTAATAACGAGAGTTTAATAGCAAAAATGCTTAACTTTGACAATTAACCACAACACGACCACGAATTTGGCCCTGCATGAGCTGTTCGGCATTTTCAATAACCTGATCAAGTGTGATTTCGGTCGAAATTTTATCTAAGTAATCGCTACTAACTAGGGATGCTAAACGAGCCCATGCTTCAACACGATCCGCTTTAGGGCGCATTACGCTATCAATACCCATCAAAGAAATACCACGTAAAATAAATGGCGCCACAGACGCTGGTAAATCCATACCTTGTGCAAGCCCACAAGCTGTTACTACGCCACCGTATTTAAGTGAGGCACAAATATTAGCAAGTGTGTGACTACCTACAGAATCAATGGCAGCAGCAAAGCGTTCTTTTTGCAGTGGTTTACCTGGGTTTGAAAACTCGTTCCTATCAATTACATTAGTTGCACCTAATGATTTTAAATAGTCAGCTTGTTCCATGCGACCTGTTGCTGCGGTTACTTGATAACCTAGCTGGCTTAGTAAATAAATAGCAAAACTGCCTACGCCACCATTAGCACCGGTGACTAACACTTCACCTGAGTCAGGAGTGATCCCTTGTTTTTCAAGGGCAATTACGCTTAGCATTGCCGTATAACCGGCAGTACCAATTTGCATAGCTTGTTTAGCTGATAAGTTGGCGGGTAGGGGAATTAACCAATCGCTGCTAAGAGCCGCTTTTTGGGCTAGGCCACCCCAGTGTTTTTCGCCGACACCAAAGCCATTTAAAATAACCTTATCACCAGCTTTAAATTCTTCACTGTCGCTGTTAGTAACTGTACCGACTAAATCAATGCCAGGTACCATAGGAAAGCTGCGAACTATAGGACCTTTGCCAGTAATGGCTAAGCCATCTTTGTAATTTAGGGTACTGTACAGTACGTCAATTAATACATTTTCGTTTGGTAGATCGTCACTGTTTATGCTGCTTAAATTGGCACTGTAGTTGTCGTCTTGCTTATCTATAACAATAGCTTTAATAGGATTGCTCATTAGATTTCCTTTTAGACCGATCGTCTTTAAATTAATAGTAAAAAATGCATTAACAAGGGTCTGATGACCTTTGCAGATTAAAATTTGTTCAAACTAGGGGCGGTTTAATTGCGGCGCGAGGTTTGTAACCTAGTGGGCTAAGTCAAAACCGAGCAACAAAGAGTAAATCGCCCCTAGGCAGAACCCAAAGGACAGCGCCTGTTTGGAATTGATGCTGCGTTATCGCCTATTTATGGGGAATAACCACACCACATAGGCTCTGCCTTGCCTAAATACCAAACAGACTGCTGCAAATTTAACCTTGAAAGATCAACAGACCCTAAGTAATGCGCGTAAAAACATTTCTGTGTATAAAGTCAGTGGCTTGCTTGATTGTGTTAGTTTAGCTCGCATTACAGCGCCTTCCCAACCAATCCAAAAATATTCACTCATTTGCGTGGTATCAATATCAGTTTTAATAGTGTGTTGCTGTTGAGCCAAGTCTAAACACTGTGTTAACTGTTCTTGCCAAACATGGTAACTCTGCATTAGGCGTATTTTAAACTCGTCACTTAAATGATTGAGTTCTTGGTTTAAATTGCCTACTAAACAACCGCGTTTGTAATCATACTTTTGCATCCCAGCTATAGCACTTTGGGTAAAGTTAACAATGCGTTCTAGGGGCGGTACTTCAGGTTGCTCTAAATAAAACTTAAGTTTAGCTATAAAAAACGTGTCGTACGCATCAACCAAAGCTAAGCCAAATGCTTCTTTATTTTTAAAGTAATGATAAAACGAGCCCTTAGGGACTTTGGCTTTTTTTAATATGGTGTCGAGCCCTGTGGCACTAAAACCAAACTCAGTGAGGGTTTCTAATCCCACACGAAGGAGCAACGCTTTAGTGTCTGCGTTGTCTCTGGCTATTTTGGGTGGGCGGCCACGCCTATTTGTAACTGCTGATATTTTATTCATAACTTATATTAGACCGATCGGTTTTAAATAATCAAGTGTTTATTTGCAATCTTTTTAAAACAACGAAATCTGTTCATTTTTCGATTACAAATTAATGAGGAACTTTAGCTTATGTTGCCAGTCACAAATATGACACTTATGTGTTTTTGAGCCGATATGTCGGAACATTTTAATAAAGTTAAATTGGTTAAAGTTGAGCAATAAAATTTTTTTTAATTAATTTATCATTGCATCAGCAGCTTAGTTAAAGTCAAACAAATTAATTGTATTTTGTGTTTGAATTAAACATTTTTGTTGGCTATTTATTAAATGTAGATGAACTTTATGCTACAAAAATATAAATATAAAGGTGAGGATTTTACCGATGAAGAGACAGAAAAGAGATCGTTTAGAAAGAGCTCATTCTCAAGGTTTTAAAGCAGGTTTAGCTGGTCGCTCAAAAGAGCACTGCCCTTATCAACAAGTTGATCCTAAGTCTGAGTGGCTTGGTGGTTGGCGCGAGGCAATAGAAAATCGCAATATGTATAAAACATAAACTCATAACGAATTAAAGCAAAAAGGCCTCCAAATGGAGGCCTTTTTGTTGCGTGTTTTAAACTTAAAACGCGCTGGTATCTTGGAACAAGCCTACCTTTAAATCTTTTGCTTCGTAGATAACGCGGCCATCTACTTCTACGGTTCCATCAGCCATACCCATAAACAATTTACGCTTAATAACGCGTTTCATGTCTAGACGGTAGGTTACTTTTTTAGCTGTTGGCAATATTTGACCGGTAAATTTAACTTCACCTACACCGAGTGCACGACCAAGACCAGGACCACCAGACCAACCTAAGAAAAAGCCCACAAGTTGCCACATAGCATCTAAGCCTAAACAACCAGGCATTACTGGGTCGCCTTTAAAATGACAGTCGAAAAACCAAAGGCTAGGGTCGATATCTAGCTCTGCAACTATTTGACCTTTACCATGTTCACCACCGTCATCGGTAATTGAAATGATACGATCCATCATTAACATGTTGTCACTTGGCAAACGACAATTTCCTTCACCAAACATTTCACCTTGACCACAAAGGATCAAATCTTCTTTTGTATAGCTATTTTTAGGTTCCATAACACTTTATCTTTGCTTAGAAATTGCCCCGTACTTTAGCGTACACTTGTACGCTAAACAACTCGGAGCAGTTAAAAAATGGTTTAATTATAAGCAATCAGTTAATGCAACTGATTTTAGTATGATTAAACCGCGCAATTACTAACAGAAATCATTATAATTGGGGCTGACTTTTAATCAGTTTAAAGGAAATTTATGACCCTTTTTGTTAACTCACTCACTGTGATTGATTTTTCTTACTTATGCAATAAACGCGGTGCAGTTGGCGAAAGTTGGATTGTTGATTTGACTTTACATGGCAAACTAAACGAAGAGTCTATGGTTTTAGACTTTGGCTTAGTTAAAAAGCAAATTAAAGGCATTATTGATGAGTGTATAGATCACCGTTTAGCTGTTCCTAACAACATAAACGGCAGCATCAACGAGTTTGCTGATCACAAAACATTAGATTGTACATTTGCTGATAACAAGCACCTTGCAATGAGTGCGCCTCATCAAGCATATTGCTTAATAGATACTGATGAGATTAACGTTGAATCAGTAACAGAGTACTTAGTTGCCACAATACTGCCACAGCTTCCTGATAATATTGAAAAGATTGAGTTGGTGTTAAAGCCTGAGCACAATCAGAGCTTTTATTACCACTATAGCCATGGCCTTAAAAAGCATGACGGTAATTGCCAGCGTATTATTCATGGTCATCGCTCACAAATTGGTATAAGCCTTGGCGGTATTTCTATGCCTCGTTTGCAAAAACAGTGGGCTGATAAATGGCGTGATATTTACTTAGCATCTAGCGAAGATCAAATAAACGCCTCTGAATTAAAACATATCTCAGCTAAAAGTGATGATGTTTGTTTTGCATATAGTGCGGCGCAAGGTTACTTTGAAATGGCTATTACTGAATCACGTTGCGACATTTTACCAATTGATACCACGGTAGAATGTATTGCTGACTACATTGCCAGCCAAGTGAAATTAGAGCACCCAGAAAAAGACGTTAAAATTACCGCCTATGAAGGTGTTGGAAAGGGGTCGATTAGTTATGCTTAAATCCTTATTAGTTTCGGCGTTAATTGTATCAACTAGCTTTAGTGCTATAGCGCTTGAGCTAAAAGGGCATTTAACTCAAGGTGGCCTAGTAACAGGGCAATTAGATAACGCTAAGTCGGTAAGCCTCAATGGTAAGTCGTTAAAACTTGCTGATAATGGGTTATTTGTATTTGGTTTTGGCCGTGATGCAAAACCTGTACATACATTAAGCTGGGTAGATAAAACCGGTAAAAACCACAGCCAAGATTTAGTTATTACTCTTCGCGATTACGATATAGATAAAATTACCGGTGTTGCTAAAAAATACGTATCGCCGCCAAAAGCGGTAAGTGAACGTATTAGCCGTGAAGCGATCGCAGTACGAAAAGCACGGGCTGTTAACTCTGATTTAGAATACTTTTTACAGCCAGTACTTAGGCCTGCAAAAGGACGCATTTCAGGTGTTTATGGTAGCCAACGTTACTTTAATGGCGAACCTCGTAGGCCACACTTTGGTTTAGATATAGCAAACAAAACAGGTTCACCTGTGTATGCGCCGATCAGCGGAACGGTAGTATTTGCTGAACCAGATTTATACTACTCTGGTGGTACTTTGATTTTAGATCATGGTCATGGGGTTACTTCTACTTATATTCATTTAAGTAAGCTTGATGTAAAAGTAGGGCAGAAGATTGAACAAGGTACAAAGGTAGCTGAAATAGGTGCTACGGGCCGTGTAACTGGGCCGCATTTAGATTGGCGATTTAATTGGCAAGGTGAACGCCTTGACCCTGCATTATTAATGCAAGACACATTAGCTAACAAAAAGTAGAGATTATGACTCAAGTAGAGCGCGAAGCCATTATTGCGCAACGTATAAAAGATTCGACCACTTCGGTAACTAAAGCCGTATTTCCTGGGCGTACTAACCATCATAATACGCTATTTGGTGGTGACGCATTAGCATGGATGGATGAAGTTGCTTTTATAGCTGCCACCCGTTTTTGCCGTAAACCATTAGTAACTATTTCATCAGATAGAGTCGATTTTAAAGAAGCTATTCCTGCTGGTTCATTTGCTGAGTTGATATCAAAGGTATCGCATGTGGGGAATACCAGTTTAAAAGTGGATGTTGAAATATTCCTAGAAACTATGCACAAAGATAACAAGCACTCTGCTATTACAGGCAGCTTTACCTTTGTTGCTGTTGATGATAACCACAGGCCAACACCTGTCGTGTGTGACAAAATGCTGCATGGTTTTGAGTTATAACACCTAACAGGAAAAATAATATAAGCACCAATTATGGTGCTTATATTATTAACCATAAAGAACACATCATACTGTTTTTGGGTAAGGGCCAACTTAGCAATTAAATAAAATAGAGAGTATTAGTTTATCAATGAGGAGGGCGTATTAAAGTAATAAATGAGACTAATAAAAAGGCGTGCAATGCACGCCTTTAAATAATTATAAAACCATAGCGGCTATCCAGCCAAACACCAATAGCGGAATATTAAAGTGAATAAAGGTTGGCACAACCGAATCCCAAATGTGGTCGTGTTGTCCGTCAGCATTTAGTCCTGATGTTGGCCCTAGCGTAGAGTCAGAGGCAGGGGAGCCAGCATCGCCTAATGCGCCAGCAGTACCAACAAGCGCAGCGGTTGCCATTACAGAAAAGTTTAGCTCTAAACATAAAGGCACAAATAAAGTGGCAATTATTGGCACAGTTGAAAATGAACTACCAATGCCCATAGTTATAAATAAGCCGACCAATAAAATTACTGCGGCTGCTATGGGTTTATTACCGTCAAAAATAGCGGCGCTGCTATGGACTAGGCTAGCAACGTGTCCGGTTTCTTTCATTACCGCAGCAAAACCTTGCGCTGAAATCATAATAAAACCAATCATTGCCATCATGGCAACACCCTTACTAAATACGTCGCCGTTTTCTTCCCACTTAACCACACCAAATACACTAAATATAACCACCCCGACTAGGCCACCTAATATCATTGAGCCACTGGCATTTTGAGCGATCAGAGAAGCAAGCACGGCAAATAAACCAACTAGCATTACCTTTTTTGGGTTTTCAACATCAGCTTGTTGGCTTTGCACAGTTAATGCTGTGCTTGTGTATTCGCGGCGTTTTCGATAACTAATAAATAGGGCAATCAACAAGCCGACAAACATACCAATAGCTGGAATTATCATTGCTAAAGGGACACTGGTATTAACAATCTCAAGGCCATTATCAACTAGATTTTTATGTAATATTGAGTATAAATAAATCCCCCCAAAACCATACGGCAGCACCATATACGAGGTGGCTAAACCAAAGGTTAAAATACAAGCAATGGCACGTCTATCTAACCGCAGTTTATTAAACACCACAAGCAGCGGCGGGATCAAAATGGGAATAAAAGCGATATGCACCGGCACCAAGTTTTGAGAAGAAATAGCACAAATCAAAATAATAAACAGAATAAAGTAGCTTAATATGGTTTCACTAGAGCCTGTTTGAGCATTTACTTTAGCGAGTAACTTAGCGGCCAAAATACGCGTTAAGCCTGACTTAGAGATAGCGACGGCAAATGCACCTAGCATCGCATAGCTTAAAGCAATTTCGGCGCCTGATGATAAGCCAGAATTAAAAGCATCAATACTTTCTTTTAAGCCCATGCCTGCGGTTAATCCGGCAACAAGCGCACTTATTGTCATTGCAACAATCACATTTACGCGGACCAAAGTGAGTCCAAGCATTAAAATAACGCCTATAATAACTGCGTTCATAGATTTCTCTGTTTTATAGATTTAATTAATTTTATCAGATCTTTAGCCTGATTTTTACGTTCTTTGGTAAATGGTTGCCTTGCATAGCGCACTTGCTCAAATAAGTGACAAAAGGCGGTTATTTGTTGCTCTGCATAGGGGGCTTGTTGACTAATGTGTTGTAATGTTTGAATAGGCGTAGCATTTTCAGGGTAGTTTATAGTGTGCTTATTAGCCCAACTGAGTATTTGATAATACTCTTTTACCAGCGGAGGTTGTTTTGTTGTTGCCTTGGGGCGGTTTATATAAATAAAATAAGCACTAAAACTTAAAATTAAAACAATAATAACCCCAAGCGGTACTAACCAAACATAAGTGTTACCAAATAGGGACGCTAATAAATCTTGTTGTTTATTTTTATCAAATCCCAGCACCCAACTAGACCATTGATAATCGAGGTTTTCTAATTCAAGGCGAAGCCAGTTTATGGCAGCATAATTACTTAAGCTAACTAAACCAAAATTAATATTATTTTTAAATTCATCATTTAATGCAGCACTCTGTGATAAAGAACCATTTAATCGTTCGGGCGCAACAACCGCTGTTGCATCAAATATTCTCCAGCCTGCATTAGTATAAACCTCAACCCAAGCATGCGCATCGTATTGACGAACGGTAATATAGTCATTGCTTTGATTGTACTCGCCGCCTAAATATCCGCTAACTACCCGCGCTGGTAAACCAGCACTTCTAAAAATAAAGGCAGCTGCACTGGCATAATGACCACAAAAGCCACGTTTATTATTAAACATAAATTGATCAAGCGTATCATCACCGCGCATAGGTGTTGGCGTAAGAGTATAACTGAAGTTATTTTGCGAAAAATAGTCTAGCAGTTTATTAAAAAGCTCATCAGCGTTAGCACTACTGTTTTTTAACTGTTGCGCCAGTTGATAACTTTTTTGGTTATTACTCACCGTAAGCGTTTCATAAAAACGCTGCTCTATGTTGTTAAGTTTTTTACTAGATAATGGTTCAGTGCTAACAGAATATTGTAACACTTTGGATTTATATTGTTTTTTACGCAGCAAGCCTACTAAGTTGGAAACTACATTTTCATTGTTACTATTGGCATAGCCAAGCCCATATAACCAATAAGCCATTGCTGGCTCAGCAATTATTGAGTATTGAGTGGTATTTCCATTGCTGCTATTTTGGGTTGGCAACCTCATTGCTTGTTTTAAAAACGAAGATGTTTTCCAAGCGTTACCGTCAAATTCATCATGTACAATAGCGCGCCAATAATAAGGGGTAGAGGCTGAGTTATTATCAAACTTCGCTCTAAAAACCAACTCATCAGAGTTTGATAACTTTGCAATATCAAATGGGTCTATTTGTTCTGAGAGACCTGTTTGTGCCATTTTTGGACCAGGTAATTGCCAAAATGCAGGAAGTTTTGGTAAAAATATTAAGAGTACAACTGCCAAAGGAAAAGCCAGAAATATTATTTTAGCACTTTGTTTTGATGACAGTTTTAAACTATGACTAGATTCAAGTAACCCAAGTACAGCAAAATTTAAAATATACAGTGTACTAATAATTAAAGTGGTAAAAATAGTTTGGCTAAACAAATACACTGCTGAAAGTGAGAAGAATGTGAGGGTAATGATCAATTGATAATGCTGCTTTGTTTTTGCCTGTAGTAATTTAAAAACACATGACAGCAAAAGCATGGCAACAAACAGCACCACGGTATCTTTAAAGCCAATACTGCTGAGCATAATAATTAATGCTATTGCAGCGAGTCCGTTGGCCAGCCACGCATTGGGCTTTTGCTTGTATTTAAGGGTTAAATAAATATTCCAGCCACATAACATGCTGAGCATAATAATAAAGGGCAGGGGCAAGTGCTCTATAAAAAAGCTCACTAACCCTAAATAAATAAATGACAAAGAAAAATTTATAACGCGTTGATTTTTAATCTTATTCATAGTCAGTGCCTACACTACTTAAGGCTTGTAAACAGCGTTGCTGATGATGCTTTCCTGAGCCATTTTCTATGGATTTATTGGGCAATTTTAACGAGTAATTAATGTCGCTTTCAAACGCTTGGCACACTAGGTAACACAATTGCCCTAAGCGTTGCTCGGTATCGCCAGTCATTAAGTTAAAGTCAAATTGTGTATCGGCAGATTTAAAATCACTAAATTGTTTTACGAGTAATTGTTGAGTTTTTGCGTAGTGTTTCCACGAAATTCGCTGCAACCCCATTTCTGGCAAGTGGGTGATTAAACTTTCAAACTCATCATCGCCTTGGTGCCTTTCATTACCATTACCATCATTAGCAGTTATTTGGCTTAACTGTTTGTAATTTGGCGTTTTAATAATTGAAGGGTAAACATAAACGGTATGATCTGGTTGAATATAGCTCCATACACTCACCAAACCAAATGGATAATTACTGGCAATTTTTATTGGCTTTAGTAAATAGCGACCGCGCTTTAAATAAGGCAATGGTAACTGGCATTGTATGGTATCGGCTTTAACACTCTCTATATAGCAGGTGTGTTCAAAATTATTGGGATAGCTTAAGGTGATTGACTGACATATGTCGTTTGATTTTATTTGCCACACTAACTGAGGTGGCTGTGGCGCATAACTCTCAATAGTATTCTTAAAGCTGACAGTTAATCCTTTTGCGTTGCTATAACCTAACAACAAGGCAAAAATAATAATCACAAACATTAAATACGCCATAAACAGTATTAAATTATTTTGATAATTAATTCCCATTACAAAATTTAATAGTGCAACAATCGTAAAATATACACCCAGTGTGGAAGGCAAAACATAAATAGTATTATGCGTTAACGTGATGCTATTTTTTTTGTGCTTATTTTTTAATAAAGTCGTTAAAATTGTACTTTTTATAGCATGAATAAAAGTAGGGCGTTTTATTTTAAAAATACCCATTGATCTAAACGGGCACTAAAACATGTTTTAAGATGTCTGCAATTTGGTTGTTGCCAGACTCACTATGCAAACCTAATCGATGCTGGCACACGCTAGAAAATACCGCTTGTACATCTTCAGGTAGAACAAAGTCTCGACCTTCAATATAGGCCCATGCCCTTGCTGACTTTGCCAGCGCCATACTGGCTCTTGGTGAAAGCGAAGCAGCTAACGATTGAGCCTCTCGTGTGTAAGTCACTAATTCAATTATATAATCAATAACCGGAGCGCTTAGCGTAATATTAGCTATAGATTCTTGTATTTGTTTAAGTTGTTGCTGGTTAATTCGCTGTGGTAATTGGGAGTAATCGCGCTTTTGATTGTTTAATAGTAATCTTTTTTCAGCGTTTTTAGGTGGAAAGCCTAAGCTTATACGCATTAAAAAACGATCTAATTGCGATTCTGGCAGCGGATAAGTTCCTGCTTGATATAAAGGGTTTTGAGTAGCAATAACAAAAAACGGAGTAGGGAGCGGGTACTTTTCTCCATCTACGGTCACTTGTTGTTCTTCCATGGCTTCTAATAACGCACTTTGGGTTTTAGGACCCGCACGATTTATTTCATCAGCAAGTACTACTTGGCTAAAAATTGGGCCTTTATGAAATGAAAAACTGTGTTCTTTATTATTAAAAATATTGGTACCAATAATATCAGCGGGTAATAAATCGCTAGTAAATTGAATACGCTGATACGATAAGCCCAAAACAGCAGCTAATGCATGCGATAAAGTGGTTTTACCCATACCTGGTAAGTCTTCAATTAGTAAATGACCTTCACTAAACAAACAGGTTAACGCTAATTTAATTTGTTGTTGCTTGCCAAATATAACGGTAGATAGGTCATCGATAATAGTGGTAACTAGGTGCTGCATAATGTCCTTTAATCTATCAGTTCTAAACGTTTCATTACGGCATCAACTTTTTGCGCGTTGAAAGGCTTGGCTATAAATTCTTTTGCGCCAAGTTCCCAAGTATTTTGTACGGTCTCGAAACTATTATGGCCTGAGCACATAACCACATGAGCATATGGGTGCTCATTATTGATCGACTCTAAAATTTCGATGCTTTCAGAATCAGGTAAATCAACATCTAAAAATATAACGTTGGGTGATTTTTCGCTAAGTAAGGGTTTAGCACAATCAAAATTATCACACTCAATAATGTCATCAAAACCTAAGCCGGCTAGCACTTGGCTTAAGTCAGCACGGATTTGTTTAACATCATCAATAATTAAAATTGGTTCGAGTGGGCGTACAAATTCCATATGAATACTTCAATATTTTTTACGGCTTGTGATTTAATATTAAGCTAAGCGTTAAGGAACCTCAAGCTGATAACTATGAATTACCGTAATAGTCGTTTAAATGCACTTAATGTCCGATACCGTCTAGTATTGGACTTAGTGAGCTTGAAGTTATTAAAATAGAGCGCCACACATGCACTTAAATATTACTACCTATAATTTATATTATGTTAAATAATGTATTTTCTTCCATTGTGGCACTGATTATCTGACAAACGGACTCTAAATTAAGATTTGGGACTCTCTGGAGATTGAGTCCCTCAAAGACATATAAAGTGAGATACTTATTCAATTATTTTCTATTGTACTTCCCTTTTTTCGAAATGGAATTATTTCAATAGTCAAGTTTTAGAAAGAACTGTTAACCAAATTGGTAACAACGACCGTAGTAATGACCACTATTTACATAATTACAAATATAAAAACTTTTTAAGTTTAGGCTTAAGCTATCCATTTTAGCCCTCTTAACTAACGTTATAACTGCTTTGCTTTAGTGACAAAGTGAAATGGTTTATTTTCAATCTGAAAATAAACCTAGCCTCTGTCTAATTCCAATTATGTTGGAAAAGTCATTGCGATTTTACCCCATTTATCTTCTTGTTCATCCATAAACAAATCCTCATGGACTGGATCAAACTTAGGGTGTTCACTATCCCAAAAGGGATATTTTAATATAGCTTGTAGTCGCCATAATTTTGCTACATTCAATAATATTTCGACTTCCCATGGTTCAATTAGTATTGTTCCATTATCATGTTTATTTACTATATTTTCTAATTCAATTAACTTTTCTTTTTTAGCATATGAAAGTAATTCATTAAAAATTTTTGGAGGTAAAAAATACTCTTTCATTATTTATACCTTTAGATTTGTATTTATCATTAATTTAGACAATTTATCTAACCTTAAAATTAAATCTTCAGCTGTCATTGGTCTCGAAACATTCAGCAGTGGATGGTCTTTCTGTAAAAAATTAAAGCACAAGCCTTCAGGTAACTGTTTGCCAACTCCTAACCTCCATGCTCTGCCACTAACGGGTTGTTTACGTAGTTTATCTAATGAATCAGCAAAACTAATCCCAAATTTTTGATTTGGGATTATAAGCGCATTATTTGGTATAAAAGGATCTATAGCATAATCTAGATCTTTGCCTAACCTGAGTTTGTTTAACCCTGCATGACTACTTCTACCACAACGCCACACATCATTCTTATAAACATTCCAAAGTTCTTTTGGTGAAACCACCGTATATAAATCTTTATTAACTATTCTAGACATAACATTCCTTGTAATTAAAAGGTACAACATTCGATATTGATACATAAAAATATAACGCTTCGTTAAGCAGTTAAATTATATCGATTTATAAGCCGAAAAATGGTTTATAAATTCGTCTACAAATAATACAACTTAAAATTATACGCGTAAACAAATGATCGCGGGGATGCGTAGTGTTATTCTTGTGAAAATACAAAAAAAAGTGTGTAGAACAGCAGTGATTAGATAAAGCTAGGAAGTGCGAATAACAACATTACCGGTAACATTGTTTTTATAGCGCGGTGATGATTTTCTGCATTTATTTGACGCACTCTTTTAAATCTTCATTTTGGTTTTGTAAAAACCCTATGTGGGTTCTATTGGTATCAAACGACCGTTTTTATGACCACTATCTACAAAATATAGATAACAGCCCTTGCAGCTCTTCATTTATAACGTGTTGTTTAACAACATCTTGCATAGGTGTATTAGCGACTTCGTTATTTAATATACCCACCATTATAGCAGTTTCCCCAGCACATAATGCTTTTACACTTTGTACACCCAATCTTATTGCTAACATACGATCAGCAGCCGATGGGTTTCCGCCGCGCTGTAAGTGCCCTAGCTTGGTTACACGTAAATCTATACTTGGATTTACGGCAGTTATTTTTTCACATACATATTCAACACCATTTTCATCGCCCTCAGATACCACCACAATAAATGCGTGTTCGCTATGATAATCGCTAATCTTTAGCAATAAATCATCGATATCTTTGTCATTTTCAGGGATCAATACTGAATCGGCACCAGAGGTTAAACCGGCATAAGTGCCAATATATCCGGAATCACGCCCCATAACTTCAATAACAAACACCCTATTATGAGATTCTGCTGTATCTCTAATATTATCAATACATTGCATTGATGTGTTTACTGCCGTATCAAATCCTAAAGTGTAGTCTGTGCCTGCAATATCGTTATCTATGGTGCCGGGAATACCAATATAAGGGATATTGGTTATGTGTGATAACCATAAACAGCCTCTAAAAGAGCCATCGCCACCTATGACAATTAATGCATCAATATTATTATGTTCAATTGTAGCTAAAGCTTGCTGTCTGCCTGTCTCAGTTCTAAACCTTTCACTACGTGCGGTTTTTAAAACGGTACCGCCCAAGTGCATACTTTGTTGCAGGTTTTTGCAATCAAGTGTCACTAAATCATTATCAATTAAACCCTCATATCCTTTTCGAACACCTGACACTTTTATGCCTTGTTGTTGAGCGGTTTTTACGATGGCAAATAAAGCGGTGTTCATCCCTGGAGCATCACCTCCAGAGGTAAGCACGGCAATATGATTAATTGGTTGCATCGGTTCACGTCCTTAAAGCAAGCTTTACATTAAAATGATAATAGCTGTTTATTGTTAGGCAGTGTTAACTAAGTGCAGTTAAGTTGATCTAGTTATGCGTTATTAAACAATATTTTTCATAACAATAGAGGGAAGTATTTATATTGGCATGCTAACTTGCTATCAACATGCCGTGGTTAACTATTAATGTAGAGCAGCAGTAAACGGTATATTTTTACAAATTTCTGCTTCTATTGTTAATAACTCTTCTAAACGATCATCAACTTCTTGTTTATCAAAGTATTCGTAAGCAAGTTCAACAAATAGATTTTTATGTTTTTCTTCTGACTTGGCTATCGCAACATAAAAATCTTTTTCTTTTCCTTCAGGTAAAGCTTCAGCAACTAAAGAAAAACGTTCGTGTCCCCTCGCCTCAATTACACCGCCAACAAGTAGCCTGTCCATTAAAAAACCATCGCGACCATGTCTAAAGTGTGCGCGAATTTGTTTAATGTAAGGGTCTTTTTTATCGTCACCTAAATTAGTATCACGCTCAATGAGTAATTTCAGCACTTGCTTGAAATGAATTAACTCTTCTAAGGCTAAGTCAGTCATGGCTTTAACTAATTTACGCTTATCAGGGTAATGTGAAAGCATAGACATAGCCATGCCCGATGCTTTTTTTTCAGCAGCAGCATGGTCTTGTAAAAAAGTTTCAAAGTCGGCTAAAACAACTTCGGTCCATTCAAATGGCGTGTGGTATTTTAATTCAAACATATGGATACAACTTATAAAATAATGCGTGGATTTTAGCGTATTTAAAAATAAAAATCTTTGCTCGCGGTTTAAATTTCTCTCTCATAAGGTAAAAATTTATCTATCCGCCCTTTCGCTGTCGATTCAATTTTTAATGGATGTTTTATATCATTCCACGCAGTGACCTTACCCCCCATATTCATTTTTTCAAAACCATTCAACTCAGAGGTAATATTTAAAAAATCACAAAGCTGACTAAAACTGTTAGGGTTGGCAATATCTATCGCTAAAAAATCATCTTCTCGATTACTAAAATAAGCCTTAGCATTATTAATGTGTACGTTATAACAATCAGTTAAATACTGATCGTTATTTATATTATCCACTGAAAAATCTTTAAATGTATTTAAATAACAGCGCTTTAAATGAATATTAAAGCCACCATCTGCACGGGTTAAATTAGTGTGCATTCGCTGTAAAAGCTGTCTTATTGATGGTATCCATGCAGTAAACTCTCGCTCTAAATATATAAATTTTGCGCCAGGATAGTATTTATCTAATACTTTAAAATCGTTAAATATGGGGGTGTCTGCAATTGCGACCGCATTATCAAAACAGGCGGTAGTGTATGCAGTATGAGCAGCAGGTATACCCAAATGTAAAAATGCATTGCATACACTGGTGGTACCGGTTCGCGGTAAGCCAATAATAAATATTTTTTGTTTCATGGGGTTTTACATGTCTTTTTCTGAAAACCAAAGTGAAGTATTCTCAAGTGGTGTTAGTAAGGGTAAGTTTTTGTTTTCTAATCTAATAATAATCTTATTTTTGATATCTGCGTGCTCAATGGCACTGCGAAAATACGCATTAAATAAGCGGTCAAACTCACCGTTATTACGCATAATTGCGAGCCCTTTTTCAACAGCTTGTGCAATTTCTGGGTTGTCTTTGCTAAAAAAGAAGTAAATGGCGGTTGGATATTGCAACATTAAATGTGGTACTACGGTTAAGTTTTCACCAGCATCATCTTTAAACGTATTTAGCTCCATTTCAACCTCAAGCAACGAACGAGGAAATACATCGCCCCTGCCTTTAATTAACATATTAAACAAAGAGCTGTATTCAATTGATGTTACTACAGGTAAACCGCTATCTAATAATATTTGTGTATCAGGCCAATCATGTCCCTGTATAAAATGTACTTGTTTGAAATCGCTCAGACTATTCATGCTTGAAAAACTATTGAGCTTATTTTGTGTGGTTACCAATAAGCGCCACCCGTATAAACCTTTAAAAATAGGCACTCTTACGGGCAATAGCTCTTTTTCTCGCTGCTGTGAAGTCATGGTCCATGCAACGTTGACTTCATCATTATGTATAATTTGTTTTAATGAGCGGCTTTGAGGCATAGAAATACTCGATGCTTTTAATGTATATTTTGCGCCGCTGTATTGTAAGGCCGTTCTCAATAAAACTAACGGATAAAGAATTTCATCTTCACCAACTCGCATCGTTTTTGGATAAACATAATTTAAACAATCAATACTTTGATTGCTATTGTCATTTTCTATTGCCCATACAAATGACGCCAACGAAGTGGCAAAACATAAGCTTATAAAAACAATAGCGAATCGCATCTTTATTTATCGACTTAACAATAAAATTAAGGAACTTACAAAAAGAATAGCAAAAGTCATCATCATACTTAATACACGTGCTTTTAGATTGTTAGTACTAATAGCTGAGCCATGAAGTGCACGGCTTATAAATAGCAAACCGCCAAGTGCATGCATATAATGACTTGCTAAGCCTTGATACTCTAATAAGAACAGTAAAATTAGGCTAATTGGTACATACTCAATAAAATTCCCATGAGCTCGAGTTGCACGTTCAAGCTCAGGATGACTCCCATTACCAAGTGAAATGCCTTCAGACTTGCGTATTTTTACAACATTAATACTCAGGTAAATATAATATAGTGCCAGTAAAGCCGCATAACTCGATATAATCACAGTATTTTTCCATTTAATTTTTAAGCAATAATAACACATAACTTAAGCTGTAAAATCACTTACTTTAGTATCAAATATGCTAGAGTGATTTATAGATTGGTATCGTAATAAGTAAGGATAATATGTATTTAAGAACAAAAATAACCAATAGCTACCGCGAAATAATTAACAGTATTGGGTTTTATCCCTCATTATTATCTGTTGCTTTTTTATTTTTTGCCGTACTGACAATGTCAGTCGAGTACTTAGCCCCCATCGAAAAACTTAAATCACTAATTTCATTTATATTAGTTGATAGCGCAGAAAACGCACGTACCATTTTAAGCACCCTCGCTGGCAGCATTATTTCGTTAACCGTATTTAGTTTTTCTATGGTGATGGTGGTATTAAATTCAGCCAGTGCTAGCTTATCCCCCCGAGTTGTTCCTGGGCTCATTACCCGTAAATCACACCAAATGGTATTAGGGTTTTATTTGGGTAGTATTATTTATTCAATAATAATGCTGATAAATATCAACAAACTCGATAATGGTAATACCGCGATTCCCTCACTTGGCGTATTGTTTGCGCTTGTTTTTGGGTTAATATCTTTAGGATTATTTGTATTTTTTATTCATTCTATTTCAAGAGCAATACAAGTAGATAACGTATTAAATGGCTTGTTTAGGCAAACAAAAAAAGAAATTCAAGACATTATCAATATGCAAGACGAAAACCCCGTTGATAACTTTCCCGAGTTTTCAAACTGGCATTCAATAAACAGTACAACCGAGGGTTACTACAAAGGGGTTCATTCTAATAAATTATGTGCCCTACTAGCAGATGAAAATATTGAGCTGTTTATTACGGTTAAGCAAGGTTATTTTACAGTTAAAGGTTACCCGTTTTTAAAGTGTAATAAGGACATATCTGAGAACGAAGAGTTAATTGAGAAAATTTTAGACTGTTTTATTTTTTATATAGAAGAATACATTAGCGACCATTACCGCTATGGGTTAACACAAATATCAGAAATTGCCGTAAAAGCTATGAGCCCAGGAATAAACGATCCGGGTACTGCCGTTAAATCTATTGATATGCTCAGTATATTATTAATAGAACGACTAAAGATTAATGCAATAAATTATTCATGCTATCAAAAAGATGAGCAACCATTGTTGTACTTTCATGAAACCAGTTTTGATGAACTGCTTCATGATAACTTCACCCCTTTACGCAATTATGCAAAAGCCGATGCCTATGTAATGACTAACGTTATTGAAGCATTTAAAAATATTTTATTTATTGCTAATGAGAATGTGGATGCACGAAACAGTGTGTTTAATTATTTAAATGCCATTGTTGATGATATTAATCAGCACATAGTTAACGAATACGATCGTCAAGAGATTAGTAATATGCTGTATGCCATTGTGCGTATTAGTGAATCACAAGGAAAGCAGTTGGTGGCACGATTTGAGCGCCACCCATCTATAAGCGCTTAATCAATATAATAAATTGCGTAACTTGATGCGCTTATTGTAATTTCACCAGCATGATATGCATCGGGTACATAGTTAGTCGGTGCACCATCAGCCATCATTACTTTTTCACTGCGCATGTAAGGTACTGATGGCATATCAAGCGGACTTAAAGACGCACTATATAAGCCTTTCAATTCAACATCAAAATCAGCACTTAACTCTTTTGCCGCTGCTTTAGCTTGTTTAATAGCTAATTTTTGTGCTTTTTTGTGCAGCTCATCATAGTTGCTCGCTAAAAACTGCGTTTGTCTAATTTCATTAATACCATTATTAACTAAACTTTGTAAAAGCTCAGGGTATTTATTAATCGCTGAGAGTTTAATTGTAAGCGTTCTGGATACTTTAAACCCGGTAAACTCTTGCTTACCTGTTTCGCGGTTATATTGATTATCACGATAGATTGAGATTTGACCAGCATTAATATCTGCATCAGCTACGCCTAGTTTTTTTACTAAACTAATTGCACTGGCCATCGTAGTATCAGTTTGTTTTTTTGCGGCAATTAAGTTTTTATCTATTTCAGTAATACCCACTGTTAATAAAACATGATCTGGCATAGTCGTTACCGATGCTTCACCTTTTACATAGATATGAGGCTCTTCTGGGGCATTAGTTGCATAGGCTGACGTGCTTAGCAAAGCAGCCGTTAAAATCGAAAGTGTTTTCATAGGTCTATCCTTTTAAATTGATTGCCTTAGTTAACACCTTATGTGGTTAATTGCAGATGAACAAGCATAAAAAAACAGGCAAAAGCCTGTTTTTTAGTAATGAAGCATTAAATGCTGCAACGCTTGTAGTTACGATACTTCGGTAACCAGTAGTTTCTGTCGATGGCTGCCCACAGAGCATCATCTGAAATCTCAAGAGCAACGCCCTCTTCAATTGCTTTTTTAGCGACTGCAAATGCAATACGTTTACTTAGTGTTTCAATTTCTGTTAGCGCAGGTAATAAGCTACCTTTGCCCGTATTAGCTAATGGTGATGACTCTGCCAACATTTCACTCGACATAATTAGCATTGCATCGGTAATACGCGTTGCTTTAGCAGCAATTACACCTAAGCCAATACCTGGGAAAATGTAGCTGTTATTACATTGAGGAATTGGGTAAGTAACGCCGTTATAAACAACAGGCTCAAATGGGCTACCTGTAGCTACAATCGCTTTACCATCAGTCCATTTAATAACATCTTCTGGGTAAGCTTCTACTTGTTTAGATGGATTACTTAACGGGAAAATAATAGGTGCTTCACAGTTTGCGTGCATAGCGCGAATAACTTGCTCAGTGAATAAGCCCGGTTGACCTGATACCCCAATTAAAATATCTGGTTCTGCACAGTGCATTACATCTAATAATGACGCGTATTCGCCGCTGTAAGTCCAATCGGCTAGGCAGCTCGTTGGTTGCGCTAACATTTGTTGGAAGTCGCGTAAGCCTTCCATGCCATCAGTTAATAAACCAAAACGGTCAACCATAAATACTTGGCTGCGAGCTTGTGCTTCACTGATACCTTCGGCCACCATAGTGCTAACAATTTGTTCAGCAATACCACAGCCTGCAGATCCTGCGCCTACAAACACAACTTTTTGAGTCGAAAGTTTAGCGCCTTTAACACGACATGCTGCTAATAATGAACCCACAGTAACCGATGCAGTGCCTTGAATGTCATCATTAAAGCTACAAATTTCATTACGGTAACGCTTTAATAATGGCATAGCATTTGGTTGTGCAAAATCTTCAAATTGCAGTAATACGCTTGGCCAACGACGCTTAACCGCTTTAATGAATAAATCTAAAAACTCATCGTATTCATCTTGCGCAATACGCTTATGGCGTGCACCCATGTACATTGGGTCGTTTAATAGTTTTTCGTTATTCGTGCCTACATCAAGCATAACCGGTAATGTATACGCTGGGCTAATACCACCACAAGCGGTATATAAAGAGAGCTTACCAATTGGAATACCCATACCGCCAATACCTTGGTCACCTAAACCTAAAATACGTTCGCCATCGGTAACCACGATAACTTTGACTTTACCTTTAGTGGCATTACGTAAAATATCGTCGATTTGGAAACGATCTTCATAGGAAATAAACAGGCCACGTGCACTACGATAAATATCAGAAAATTTCTCACAGGCATCACCCACAGTTGGGGTGTAAATAATAGGCATCATTTCTTCAATATGATCACGCACTAAACGATAGTAAAGCGTTTCGTTATTGTCTTGAATAGCGCGTAAATAAATGTGCTTATTTAAATTGTCATTAAAACTTGAGTATTGTTGGTAACAACGCTCAACTTGTTCTTCTATTGTTTCGTAACGAGGAGGAAGTAAACCTGCAAGATTAAAGTTTTCACGTTCTTTTTGGCTAAAAGCACTTCCTTTATTCAATAATGGGGTTTCAATTAGGCCTGGGCCAGAATAAGGAATATAAAGATAATTAGGATCGGTATTTGTAGTCATATTTCCAAGCTTTACTGAATCTTAAATAATGATCTGCCATTATCATTGTTAAAGGCTAAATTGCAATGACATTTAAGCTTGTCAGACCATTGAAAATGTTCAAATACAAGCGCTACTTTAGTATAAAGCCTCTCATATTTGGTGAATATGTTAGCTGCCGATTGTGGATTTAAAAATTAAACGCACATTAAACAAACGATTTCTTTTTTAATGGCAACAACACTGACGGCTATTTTTAGATTTGCTAATTTTTTACGTTAGTTAACATGCTATTTTCAATCAAATAGTTATTAACTATTAATCTGTTATATTTAAAACAGCAGGCAGCAAACCTGCTGTTTATTATACATGTTTTAAAATTTAAATGAGGCTTTATTATTACTTAAATCAGATAACGCCATCCCTTCTCTGCGCGGATCGGCGGCGCCATACAAGCGGTTGTTTTTAACTTCTACTGCATGCAGCCCTGAGTTTAAGTCAATAACACGCACATCATGGCCGCGCTTTTTAAGCTTAGGTACAAGCGCTTCAAGTTCAGTACCTTTTTCAAGGCTAGTATAATCATTACGATTAGTTGTACGCGGTAAATTAATGGCCTGTTGTGCATTTAAATCCCAATCTAAAACGCCAATAACAACTTGCGCTACATAATCAATAATACGACTCCCGCCAGGAGAACCTACTACTAAACGTAAGCTGCCATCTTGGTTAAAAACCATTACCGGAGACATTGAGCTGCGCGGACGTTTATGCGCTTCGACCCTATTAGCTACTAATTTGCCATTTTTACGTGGTGAAAGTGAAAAATCAGTCAGCTGATTATTTAAAATATAACCATTAACCATCACTGTTGAGCCAAACGCCATTTCAATAGAGCTGGTCATTGAAACAGCATTGCCTTTGCTATCCACAATCGATACATGCGATGTAGACGGCAATTCAAAAGAATCATCATTTGCATAGCTTAAGTGATCAACAGGGTTGCCTGGCAATGCTTCTTGATCTTTTTCAGTAATTAATTTTGCGCGGGTGGCAATATAGTCTTTATTTAATAACTCTTGAGTAGGTACTTGGGTAAAGTCAGGATCGCCAATGTATTTATTACGATCGGCAAACGCAATACGTGACGCTTGGCTAAAGTAATGAATTGCCTCGGCACTATTGGCTTTAATATTTGCCATGTTTTTGTGTTCAAGCAAGCCTAAAATTTGTAGTACTGAGATACCGCCACTACTAGGCGGCGCCATCGAGCACACATTATACACTCGGTATTTTATACAAACGGGTGCACGCTCTTTACTGCTGTAATTAGCAAGATCTTGCTCAGATAATTTACCAGGCGCAATTTTTGACTGCTGTACTGCTTTTACCATAGCTTTGGCATTATCGCCTTTATAAAACGCATCTATTCCCTTAGAAGCAATGTCTTTATATAAATTAGCTAATGGCTGATTTTTTTTAATACTGCCGACTTCAATTACTTTGCCATTAGGGAAAAAATACTCATTAATCACCGGCATACTCATTACGCCTGGGTTTAATTGTCTAACCAGTAAACCATGTAACCGAGGCGATACTTCAAACCCTTGCTCAGCAAGTTTAATCGCAGGTTTAAATAAGCTAGGCCAAGGTAAGGTACCGTACTGTTTATGGGCGCTGGCAAATGCATGTAAAATACCGGGTACGCCTACAGAGCGTCCACCTACAACCGCTTCAATCCATTTTACTGCGTTGCCGTGTTTATTTAAAAACAGGTTTTCATCGGCATTACTCGGCGCGGTTTCACGGCCATCAAAGCTGGTGAGTTTATTATTAGCTTTATTGTAATACATCATAAAGGTACCACCGCCAATACCTGATGATTGCGGCTCAACTAATGTAAGTACTAATTGGGTGGCAATAGCGGCATCAACCGCACTGCCGCCTTGCGCTAATATGGCTTTACCTGCTTGTGAAGCATACGGATTAGCGGCGGCTACCATGTACTTATCGCCAGCCACTAATTGCTTATGTACAACACCTGTGGCCGCTTCAGGTTCACGTGTTTCAATTGTGCTAGCGTTTTGTGCAAACAAAGGAAAAGACAAGGCACTTAGAGTCAGTGCGAATAAACAGTTGAGCTTAAAATTCATAATCACTTAATAAACTTAAATTGCATGGAAGATAATTGGCATCTTAAAGTTAAACAGGCACAATATGCAAAAATAAATATAAGAATGATCCCTAAATGCTTAATTTACCTCTTCAGCCGCGCTATATTTTCCCTCCCTTATGTTTAATTGTATTAAGTTCGCTCTTAGCATGGCTGGGTATGAATGACGAACTTGAATTTAATCGTCAACTGATTGAACAAGGCCAAGTGTGGCGTTTGTTTACCAGCCAATTTGTACATGCCAATTGGGCGCACTTAGGGCTGAATTGTGCCGGTATCGCGCTTATTTGGTTATTGCATGGTGAGTACACATCCCCAAGCAGATATAGTTTTAATATTGCCACATTGGCAATTTGGTGTGGCTTAGGTGTTTTTTGGTTTTGCCCCACAATTACAATTTACACAGGGCTTAGTGCAGTTTTGCATGGCGTGATCATTTGGGGAGCCATAAAAGATGCCACTGTTGGACTTAAATCGGGTTATGTGTTGTTTATTGGTGTGTGGGTAAAGCTAATCGCTGAACAAATAAATGGCCCTAGTGCTGATATTGGCGCATTGATCAACTCAACGGTGGCTGTTGATGCACATTTAATTGGCGCGATTGGCGGCGCATTGTTGGGCGTTCCTTTAATTATTAAATTCATCAGCAAAAATAAAGAATAAAAAAACGCCACATTGTGGCGTTTTTTATCAACTTACCGCTATTTATAGTGTTTCTTTAAACAGCTTATAAATTCGACGGTATTCATCTAACCAGCTCGAAGGCTGCACAAAACCATGCGGCTCTACTGGAAAGATTGCTGTTTCAAAGTTTTCTTTCTCAAGCTCGATTAAACGTTGTACTAAACGCACTGAATCTTGAAAAAACACATTATCATCAACCATAGGCGCATTTATTAATAAATGCTTTTTAAGCCCTTCTGCATAGTAAATAGGTGAACTACGTTCATAAGCAATTGGGTCAACATCTGGGTGATTCAAAATGTTAGCAGTATAGCCTGTATTATAATGTGCCCAATCAGTCACAGGGCGAAGCGCAGCACCTGATTGAAACAAATCTGGCGCAGTAAATAACGCCATAAAGGTCATAAATCCGCCGTATGAACCACCGTAAGTACCAACCGCTTGAGTATCAACGTTGGCATTTTCAGCCATCCATTTTACGCCATCTGCTAAATCTTGTGTTTCAGGTGTTCCCATTTGACGGTAAATAGCAGTACGCCAATCACGGCCATAACCTTTAGAAGCACGGTAATCCATATCCATCACTACATAACCTTCATCGGCAAGTAATGAATGGAACATAAATTCGCGAAAGTAACCAGACCAACCCATGTGTGAATTTTGCAGGTAACCGGCACCATGGTTAAAAATAACCGCTTTACGGTTTTTACCTGTTTCACCTTCTTGGTAATCAGCTGGGTAATAAACTTTGGCGTATATTGGCTGATCTGTATTGCTTGAAGGCACAGCAACAATTTTAGGCGCCGTTAGTTTTTTAGCTAAGAACGCGTCAGATACCGTGTTAGTTAAACGAGTTGCGGTTGTGTTTGCTTTAGCCTCAGCTACATAAAGTTCAGTCGGCATGGTAATTTTAGAGTGTTTTAATAATAACTTAGACTGATCAGGGCTTAAGGTGTAATCTGTCATGCCATTTAAGTCTGTTACTTGCTCGCTATCACCTGTTTGTGGGTTTACACGGTAAATTTCGTAAAGACCTGGATGCTCAACATTCGCTTTATAATAGATAGCACTATTGTCATCAGCGAGGGTTAAATTAGATACTTCAAATTTACCCATGGTAAGCGCAGTCGCTTTACCATCAAGTGGCTTTTTATAAAGCTGACTATAGCCCGACTCTTCTGATAAATAATACAGAGTATTGGAATCATTTAACCAACCAAAGTCGTTAAACGCATAAGCAATCCATGCGTCGTCATGTAGTCGATGTTGAGACACAAGTTTGTTATTTTCAAAATCTACAGTGGCTAACCAACGATCTTTGTTATCCCATGCTTCAAGCATAATCGCTACTTGGCTACCATCATCGTTCCAGCTGATGGGTGATTGATTCCAACCCCAATCTGAAATAACGTTAATACCACGAGGTTGTTTTTTAGATTTATAGGTTTTACCGTCACGGGCGAAGTTTTCTTTTTTAACCTCAGCAAGTACATCTTCATCAAAACCAGGTAAGGTGTTAAACCCTAATGTGGTTTGGCTTTGATCTGCAAGGTTAATATAAACAAGCTCTGAGGTTTGCTCTTTAGAATCAGCTACGCGACGGCGAACTTTTTTAGGCTCTATCGTCGCATCATCAGTGATGTAATTAGGCATAATATCGCCTTCACCACGCCATGAGCTTTTTTCTTGTACTACTACAATTAATGCATCGCCATTTGGAGAAAGCTCGGCTTCATCAACCGTGTTGCCATCACCTAAATAATAATGGGTGTTAGCAATTGAGCTATTACTCGCTTTTACTTGCTCTTTGCGCGCATGCATGTCTTGTTTATTTTTATGCTGTAGTGCAATGTAATCAATCAGCTTATGTTGCTCTTTGGCGATATAAGTTGATGGTTCTTTTACGCCTTGTGGTTTATCAGCCAGTTTTAAGTTGGCAATTTCACGGGTTAAACCTGTGGTTAAATCTACTTTAAAAAAGATATTACCCTGACGATAAGCTAAGTTACCGTCGTTTAAAAATTGTGGTTTTGACTCTGTCGCAGAGCTTTGCGTAATTTGTTTAATTGCGCCTGATTTTACGTTTTTGATAAATACGTTACCCTCAAACACATAAGCTTGAAGTGACTTATCGTTTGAAAAAACAGCTTTACTTGAACCAACACTGTGTAATTTTTCTAGTGCCACTTGCTCTGCTGTTTGTGAGTTTACAGCTTGAGCGAATAAATCTCTTAGCTCACTACCTTGCTGCTTACGCGAGTAAATGATGGTACTTGAATCTGCACTCCAAAAAGCGCTTTGCGGTTGGCGTCCAATCCAATCAGGGTGAGCCATGGCTTGTTCAAGGGTAATTTTTGAATCGCCCAAATCTGCGGGCGTGTTAACAACACTAGCAACGGTGGTATTTGTTTGAATAGATGAGTCAGTAGAAGTTGTAGCGGTTGCGGTACAACCCGCTAACATAACACTTGATGCAACAGCGATTGCAACAAGTGTTTTAGAAGATGAGAATTTAAAAATCATAGTGCTTCTTGACGGTTATTATAATTAACCATATTTAAGCAGAAGCACCTTTATAAATGCAATTATTTAAGACAAACAACGCTGATATTGGGGTGAGTAACCCGTTTATTCAACCGTTAAATCAAGCCAGACTAATCGGTGGTCGCTTGATGCATTTCTATCTTTAATTAAACGATATAATTCGCTTTGTTTTTTCGGCCAAAAAACTCCACCACCTTTTATGGTTAAGCCATAATTTGAAGGGAGTACGTAATCAACGCGTGCTTGCCAATTAGCGGTATAGTTTTTAGCATAAGCTTGCGGGTATTGCTCTTTTGCGCCCTCACTGGTTGGAATAAAACCGGCGTTAATCAATGGGCTTTTAAGTATTTGATCTGTAGTATTAGTACGCTTTTTATCACCTTCAGGTGCGGCATTTAGATCACCTAAAATCACAAATCGCGATTTTGCTGCAAGCCCACCCTTTTTACCATTATCATCATAAAGGTAACTTTCGTTATTAACGTAATCGGCAATAAGCCTAATTTCATCATGGTTACGAATACCGTTTCTGTCTTCTTCGCCATCAAACACAGGTGGTGTTGGGTGCGACGCTAGCATATGGACTACTTTATCGTTTACTTTTACGGGTATATCCCAAAAAGATTTAGAGCTTAAACGTAAAGTATTCCACTCTTCATCGTTATACCAATTGGTATTAGTTTTTGGGTCAACCGGCATTTGTACATTAGGTAAATCTTTGTGCTTAAAGGTTTGCAGGGTTCTGATGTTGTCAAAATCAATCGGGTAGCGAGATAAAAACGCCATTGCGTAATGGCCTTCAAAAAAACCAAAGCCCTGTGCATCACCCATTACCCCAGTTTTTTTGCCGTTATTGTCTAAGTCAAACTCAGTTGCTAAGCCGGTATTAACGGGGGCAATGTAAACGTATGGGTAATCAATTGCTGCTTGATTATTTTGCCCTACATTTAAATAATGGCTTTTAAAATACTCGATACCTTGCTCTTTTGGAATGTAGTCAAACTCATTGAGTAGTACTACATCTGGGCGGACGCGCTGGATTATTTCAGCAATATTTTTAATTTGCAGGTGGTTTGAACGCAGTGCATTTACCAGTGCATCACTTTTTACTTGTTCATTTTTAGCGGTGTAATTAGTGGCATCCATACTGACATTAAAGGTTGCTACGCGTAGCGATTCAGCCAATACAGGGCTGCTAGAAAAAACAGCAAATAACACACTACTGATTGCTGTAATACTAAGATTACGTTTCATTATATGAATCCATCTATAATTAATAATAAAATTGTGCTGCTGACTATAACCCACAAAGTAATTGCCATCAAAAATGGCTTTATACCTGCTTGCTTAAGAACCGATAGTGACAAACCACTGCCAATTAAAAACAGTGTAACCACTAATAATTGCTTAGCTGCACTATTAATAAGTTCCCATGTCGATGAAAACGACGGCATATAAGTATTTATTAATGCGGCTAATAAAAAGCCCACAATAAATAAAGGAATACTTGCCTTTTCATCAGAGCGCATAAACACTCCCGCAACCGCTGTATAAGGAATGATCCACATCGCACGGGTCAATTTTACCGTAGTGGCAATACTCAGTGCCACAGCACCATAAGTAGCCGATGCCCCTACTACGCTGCTAGTATCGTGAATGGCTAATGCGGCCCACAAACCAAATTGCTGTTGGGTTAACTCAAAATAATGCCCAATTGCGGGAAATAATAATAATCCCACGCCATTAAGTAAAAATACAATCCCTAAGGCAACAGCGACTTCGTGATCTTTAGCTTTTATAACCGGTGCCATAGCGGCAATGGCGCTGCCACCGCAAATAGCGGTACCAAATGAAATTAGCACGCCTGTATTACGATTAAGCTTAAAAACTTGGGTTAAAATCTCTCCAAACCCGATTATGGCAGTAATACTAACAATTGTTAATACTAAAGAGCTGCGTCCTACCTCAATTACTTCATTAAAATCAACAGCAAAGCCTAAGCCCACAACGGCAAGCTTAAGCATCACTTTACTGGCCTGTTGAGAAAGCTCACTAAACGGGTTGCCTAAGGTAATAGCAAATATAGCGCCTAAAACCAATGCACTTCCAGCACCTAAAAAAGGAGTCATACACAAAGCGAGTAAGAGTATAAATATTGGCTTATGCAATTTAGTGATAATCATCACTTTAAGGCCGAATAAGTTTATTTGTCAGTTTATGTACGACGGGAGCAACAAATATAACTGTAGGAAAAGCAATGCAAAAGGCAAATAACCAGGCTTTAAGCCATATAGCTACAATATTTTCGACCATTCCTACATTAAAAATTGAAATAACAAACGACATAAAGCCTGACATGAAAAGTGCCATAAAAAAAGCGAACACAATAGTACGAAACTTTGGGTGGATCATTGAAAAGAAACCTTTAGAAGGTAAAGCGATAAATTGAATTCAACTTACCGCTTGATTTTTTAACTTATAATAGCGATTTGCTAGTAGCTAATACGCCTGGGTAATCCTGCTCTGGCAAGCATGATGTAAGTTCAGCTAGGCGGTTACCTAATTGCTGTAAACTCTCACCCGAAACATTAATATGCCCCATTTTACGACCGGGCTTAACGCCTTTACCATACCAGTGACTGGTTACATCCGCCGTTTTTAAAACATCAGCAGGAATATGTGCTTGGCCTAATACATTGATCATAGCAGTAGGTTGCTTAATTTGCGTATTACCCAAAGGTAACCCTGCAACAGCACGCATATGGTTTTCAAATTGCGAGCAGTGAGCACCTTGCTGTGTCCAGTGTCCTGAGTTATGCACTCGAGGAGCTATTTCGTTAACTAATAACGTACCCTGTACATCAAAAAACTCTATGGCCAATACACCTACATAATTAAGCTCATTTGCAATACGGGTAAATGCTGAGGTTGCTTGGCTCTCTACTAAGCTATTATCTTTACCGGCTAGTGAAAGCGTTAATACACCATTGGTATGTTGGTTTTCTGTAAGTGGATAAATTGCAACGTTACCCTCTTTGTCGCGCGCGCCAATAATAGAGACTTCACGATCAAACGGGATCATTTTCTCAGCAATAATTGAATGAGGTGCATGCTCTGTACCTGAGGCAATAAAGTCAGCCATTTCAGCCCAAATAGTGTCTATTTCATCATCAGATTTTAAACGCCATTGGCCTTTGCCGTCATACCCAGCTTGGCAGGTTTTTATAACTAACGGCTTACCTAATATTTTAGCAGCTTGTTCAAGATGCGCTTTTTCAGTAATAAGTTGGTATGGTGCACAAGCTACTTCGGTTTTATCTAACAAGGCTTTTTCAAGCGAACGGTCACCACCGGTTTTTATTGCTTGTTTACCTGGATAAAACTTATTGCTATTGCAGCAAAGCGTTAATACATCATCGGGAATATGCTCAAACTCAGCGGTAATCGCATCTGCATCATTGATAGCTTGCTCAAGTGTGGTTGAATACACTTGGTTGGTTAGCGGGTGCACAATTTTTTGGCTGCCAACATCATAAGCAATCACATTTAAATTAAGCGGTGCGCCAGCAAGGCTCATCATTCGCGCAAGCTGCCCAGCACCTAAAATTAATATAGTCATTATTACTCTGCAGGATTTGGGTTAGCTAGAATAGTGTCGGTTTGCTCTTTACGAAACGCTTCAATTTTGGCGAAAATTTCAGGATTTTGACAGCCTAATATTTGTGCAGCCAATAAACCAGCATTAGCTGCACCTGGCTCACCAATAGCCAATGTGCCTACAGCAACGCCCTTAGGCATCTGGCAAATAGACAATAATGAATCAACACCATTTAACGCTTTTGACTTAACTGGAACGCCTAAAACAGGCAATGATGTAAACGCTGCAGCCATACCCGGTAAGTGGGCTGCCCCACCTGCGCCTGCAATAATTACTTTAATGCCTCGTTCGCTTGCAAAACTTGCGTAATCAGCAAGTAATTGAGGAGTGCGGTGAGCAGAAACCACTTTAGTTTCATAAGCAATGCCAAATTTTTCTAGCATCAGCGCAGCGTGTTCCATGGTTGGCCAATCTGATTTAGAACCCATAATAATGCCAACAGTCATAAATACTCCTCAGTAATGTATTTTAAAAATAGCGGACTTATGTCCGGTTTTATGCCGGGTATTATATACTTAAATGCCGCAGTAATGCGACCAGCAGGCAATAAAAAAGCCATGTTAAACATGGCTTTTTTTAAATGCTGAAAATACTTGCTGTTATGCTTCTTTACTCGCCAAGTATTCGCTGTAGTTTCCTCTAAAGTCGATAATTTTACCGTCTTTAATTTCCCAAATACGGGTAGCAACTGATGATACAAACTGACGGTCGTGTGACACAAACATCAAGGTACCTTCATACGCTTCAAGTGCTAAGTTAAGCGCTTCTATAGATTCCATATCCATGTGGTTAGTCGGCTCATCCATTAATAAGATATTTGGTTTATGCATCATGATTTTACCAAACAGCATACGACCTTGCTCACCACCTGAGATAACTTTTACAGATTTTTTAATATCGTTTTGTGAAAACAACATACGACCTAAGAAGCTGCGAACAACTTGCTCGTCATCGCCCTCTTGCTGCCATTGTTCCATCCACTCAAATAAGTTCATGTCTTTTTCAAACTCATCGGCATGGTCTTGCGCATAATAGCCAATATTAGCATTTTCAGACCATTTAAACTCACCGCTTTTAGGCGCTAAACGCCCTGCTAAGGTGTTTAGTAGTGTTGTTTTACCGACACCATTCTCACCAATAATAGCAATGCGTTCACCTACTTCAACTAGGCCTTCTAAACCTGAAAATAAAGTTTCTTCAAAGCCTTGCGATAAGCTAGTCATTTCAAGCGCGTTACGGAATAACTGCTTTTCTTGTTCAAAACGGATAAATGGCGACTGACGTGACGAAGCTTTCACTTCATCTAATTGAATTTTATCAATACGTTTTGCACGTGAAGTTGCTTGCTTTGCTTTTGAAGCATTAGCAGAAAAGCGCGATACAAACTGTTGTAGTTCAGCTATTTGGCTTTTCTTTTTGGCGTTTTCACTCAATAAACGCTCGCGAGCTTGGGTCGCTGCAAACATATATTCATCGTAGTTACCCGGGTAAATACGTAATTCACCGTAGTCAATATCGGCCATATGCGTACATACTGAGTTTAAAAAATGACGGTCATGCGAGATGATAATCATAGTACAGTCACGTTGATTTAGAACATCTTCTAACCACTTAATTGTGTAAATGTCCAAGTTATTGGTAGGCTCATCAAGCAACATGATATCAGGCTCTGAAAACAATACTTGCGCTAATAGCACACGGAGTTTAAAACCTGGTGCGATTTCAGACATAGGACCGTAATGTTGTTCAGTAGCAATACCAACGCCCAGTAATAGCTCACCCGCTTTAGACTCAGCAGAATAGCCGTCCATTTCAGCAAACTCAGTTTCAAGGTCGGCTACCTTCATGCCATCCTCTTCACTCATCTCTGGTAGGCTATAAATACGATCGCGTTCTTGTTTTATATCCCAAAGTTCTTTGTGACCCATTATTACAGTGTCGATCACAGAGTATTCTTCGTAAGCGAACTGATCTTGATTTAGTTTAGCAACACGCTCATTAGGATCTGTGCTTACATTACCCGATGATGGTTCAAGTTCACCGCTTAGAATCTTCATAAACGTTGATTTACCACAGCCATTGGCGCCAATTAAACCATAGCGGTTTGATTCACCAAATTTAGCTGAGATATTTTCAAATAATGGTTTAGCACCAAATTGCATGGTGATGTTAGCTGTACTAATAATAGCGCTACCCTCCAAGGGAGACTGAAGTATTTAAATTGCGCGCAGTTTAAACCAAATCAGCGTTTTTTTCTATGAAAGTTTATAGCATCCCCTAAAGTAAACAGTGGCAATTTTTTTGCTAAATAAGGATTGGAATAGCCACAGTGGTAGACCGTGTTAAAGTAAAAAAGCTATGTAAAGTTCACTATTATTCTGTAAATGCGGTAAAAAAATGTTTAATAAAAAAACAATTACAGTTATTGCTAATAAATAAAATTTAACGTGCTAAAACGCTATTTGGTCGCATTTTACTTTTATTAACATTTAATACGGCTATATTAACGTTTTTTATAGTATTAGAGTTTTAGCTCTACCTATGCCGACAGTAGCAACTATGAAAAAAACTCAACACTTTCTCTCCTGCATTTAAGCCTAATGTCTTATTCCAAAATTAAATAGCAGTTTATACGGCTACAAAATAAAAACAGTATTAACTTAAAGTGAACAAGCAGCGCATTTCGTATTAATTATCGTTGATAATTTTTCACTTTTGAGCCTTTTATTGCTTTGCTAGTCTGCACGACTTCGAATTTAGTAATTATAAAAACGTCTTTTTTAGGCAAGGCACACACAATGAAAATAAAATTAGTATCGCTCGCGATTGCAGGTGTTTTAACAACACCGAGTGTTTCAGCAATCGAAGTATTTAAGGATGAAAAAAATACAGTCGCAATTGGCGGTTATATAGATGCGCGAGTAATTAATACTCAAGGTCAAAATGAAGTGGTTAATGGTGCCTCACGAATTAATTTTGATTTTAAACGCCAACTAAAGAATGGCTGGGAAGCAATGGCTTTAGTTGAATGGGGTGTAAACCCTGTTGGCAGTAGCGATATTGTATACAACAACCGTTTTGAATCAATTCAAGATGAATTTTTGTATAATCGTTTAGGTTATGCAGGACTTAAACACGACAAATACGGCCAAATTACTATTGGTAAACAATGGGGTGCGTGGTTTGACGTAGTATATGCAACTAACTACAGCTATGTTTGGGATGGCAATGCCGCAGGTGTCTATACCTACAACAAAGACGACGGTGCTGTAAATGGCACGGGACGTGGCGATAAAACATTGCAATACCGTAATAGTTACGGTGATTTTGATTTTAGTATGCAAACTCAGTTAAAAAATAGCGCTTTTTATACCTGTGATGTAAGTGATATTACAGAATCACAATGCCGGGCTAATTTTGAGTCAGGCGATACTGCTGCGCAACAAGTTGAATTTAACTATACATTTGGCGGTGCAGTAACCTATAACGTGACTAATAAGCTAAAACTGACCGCGGGTATTAACCGCGGCGAGTTTGAATTAACTTATGGCGACGGAACAACCCGCTCAGTTGACGATTTAATTTACGGTGCCGGTGTTATTTGGGGCAATATTGATGCGCCAGGTTTATATGTAGCTGCTAATATCAATAAAAACGAAAACCACGACACAGATAACATTGGTCGTTTAATTAAAGATGCAATTGGTATTGAAACGTTCGTGTCGTATCGTTTTGAAAACGATTTTAGACCATTTATTGCCTACAACTTATTTGATGCAGGTGATGACTACGTAATTCAACCAAACTTTAATGCCGATCCTAACGATGTATTTAAGCGTCAATTTGCTGTTATTGGTGTGCATTACTTAATAGATGAAAACACCCAACTTTATGTAGAAGCGCGTAAAGACTTTGGTGATTTTGAAAGTGATAATAAGCAACAACAAGCACAAATGGAACAATCGGAAGATGACGGTATTGCTTTTGGTTTTAGATACGTTCTTTAATAGCCTGTTTTGCTTTCAAGTTTAAAATAGCAAAGGTCAACAGACCCTACAGCCCTGCAAAATAGCAGGGCTTTTTATTTGTTTTACTGAAGGTTTTACTACTTTTTCTTAAATGCTTTTTTTAACGCACGTGTTCCCTCTTGTGGCCCTAAAATAAGCCACAAAAAGGTAACCCCACCTGGGACTAAAACGGCTTTTAGTATTGGGCCGAGAATAAAAGAATAAAAATAAATAAGTGGAATAAAAAGTACATAACCAATAACACGTTTGATAAACTCCATGTATCACCTTTTGATTAATTGAGCATGCTCATAAATTTAATTGAGCGCGCTCAATTAATCAAGTGCTGATTTAAGCTCAACATCCAACAAAATTATAAAGCATTGAATACTATGAGTAAAAAAGAAAAAACACGGGATAAAGTTTTAGCTTCTGCATGGGAGCTTTTCTTATTACAAGGCTATGACCACACATCAACAAGAGAAATTGCCGTTGCAGCTAATGTGGCCGTTGGTACTGTGTTTAGCCATTTTGAAAATAAAATTGATTTGCTTATGGCCGGTATGCAGCAACAAATTAAAGTTATTATCGAGCAAGCAAAGCAATCAGATACTCAGCACCCTCCTCGATTGAAGTTACGCCACTACGCTCACCCCCTTTACTCCTTTTATTGTGAAAACAGTGAATTTAGTAAATTACTAATTAGCGACATTATTTGGCGTGCTGATTTTTTTAAAGCACAAATGGATGAATTTAAAAAACTACTATTTAGTAAACAACCAAACTTTGATGAAACAAAAGCAAGTGTGATGATGGACTGTTATTTTATGACCCTGATCACCGGTTTAAACGACGAGATACCGAATGCAGAAAGCATGTTAAGGCAACTGAGCAACAAAATTGCATTGTTGTAACGTCAATTATAAAAAGCTGGAGTTTAAGTCTGTGTATTACTGAACCATTGATGGAAAAACCGATGTTAGCTGCAATTAAAATGTCTAACTTAGAACATCTAAATAATTACATTGTTGCTTTGTTTAATTTGGTTTTCCTGTTCCTACATAACTCACTTAATAAAACGCGTAGATATAAGTTAAAAAAAACGCCAATACACGCCACCAATTTCCCCCCTCCCTGATTATATTTTTAAAAAATTCACCTATTGCTAAGACTTGTTTTAAATTAAATAAAGTATGATGTGTTCTTTAGGGTGTGTGCTCCACCAGGAGTAAAGCAATATAAATCAATGCAAACTAAATTTAATTGATCACCGTCATTAATTAATCAGAAGGCGTATTAATTTGCGAGCTCAAGAACCCGTATAATTTAACAGTGCTTTATCGACACTAAGTGCAGGGTTTTGATTATGTTCAGCATTACTATTAATTGTACTTCCCCACTTAAGCCAGTCGTTTGGATGTTTTGCTAAACTAGTAACTAAATTATTGTATGCACCTAGCATTAAAGAGTGCTCTGCCCCACCGACAGTGATATATAAAAATGTCGGTTGTTTTATACAATTTATATTTGTTTTTAAAAATGCATCAAACCGCTTAGTCACTGTCATATCGTCATACCAAGCGGCTGGGCTAAACACAAAATAAGCATTAAATAGCTGCGGCTTACTATGTAAAGTATATAGAGTAAAGCTTCCACCTGCAGAAAAGCCTATTAACCCACGTTGACTAGTTAACTTATAATTAGCCGCTATATATGGCAGTAATTCTTGCTCTATAAAAGCTAAAAACAAATCAGCTTTCCCAAAAAGTTCAGGCGAAGTTTCATTGTTAGGTCGAGGATTTATATTAACGTCCTTCCTTGCATAAGGTGGCACAAGATCACGATTTCGAGTATCAGTAAAAAACTGATTAGGTATGGCAACTAAAATAGCCTCATTCAATATACTTTCAGGATTTAATGCTTTTAGCGCCTTATCCCAATTAGCTAAATTAAAATTACCGTCTGTTTTTATAAAAAGTGGATAAGCTTTAGTTTTATCATAATTGTTAGGTAATCTTATAAATACTTTTCGAGACTCTTCAAGCACTTTCGAATCTAGGGTTACATCAACAAACTCTGAAACATCATTTTGATAATAGCTAACCCCAGTTATTGCAAGCCCAAATACACTAGCCGTAAGCAACGTATTTAAAATAATCGCTTTTTTAATTCTCATGCGCCATCCATTTTAGTTAATTGCTTATGCCATACACCGTTACTAAGTTGCTGGTTAAATACAAAGCCGAGTTTAGTGAGTAAGTTATAACAGCGTACATTTTTACCATGAATTTCTGCGTATAGGTGTTCAATGTTCAAAGAGCGATGTATCTCACTGACAAAACCTTTAAGTACTTCATGCATTAAGCCTTGTTGCCAATAAAAAGGATCAAGCTCAAAGCCCAAATAAGCAGTTTTAGTTTGGTTATTAATGTTATACAAACCACAAGTACCAATTAAGTCGCCAGACATATTATGTTCAATCGCAAGCCGAACACCTTCCCCTTGATAATAACTCGATATATCATCTTGAATTAATTGCTTAACATGCTCTTTATTTAGCGGCGTTTTATAATCGTTAAACTCATAAACGAGGGGATTATTTAAAATTGTTAATAGCGCTGCGCCATGTTTGTGGGTAATTAAACGCAAGGTAACGCGGGGTAATTTTATCGTTTTAAACATGCCTATGCCAAATAAAGTAAACGCGCTTTAAATAGCACTTTATAGAACGTCATTATTAACTTACCATATCGTATTCACAAGCATTAATTAAGATAAACTATGAGCGACAATTTTAAAGTAATACAGCCAACTACTACTGTTTACTGCCCAAAACGTGGTGAAGGTTGGACCCTTACCGGCATTACTAATATTGATGAGTTCACATCGGTTATGTTTGATGGCGTACGTTACACCTTACCAGCGAGAGAAATTGTGGAGGAGTTGCTGCCTAACCAATTAGCGCGTGAACAGCAAAATCAGTAAGGTACTTATAATAGAAAAAAGCATTAAAAATTTTCATTATTAACGTTTTAAAACATAAATACCGAGTGGGGAGTCTAGACGTAGGTTATGCTCATCAACATGTAGCACTTCCCATTTTCTGACTACTTCTCCCGAAGTTACATGTAATATTTTGCCTTCCCTTGTGTAAGGGTAGTATCTATTCCCATGTTTTTTCATTATTTGGAGAATACCTGAGTTATCAATTTTAAAAAAATTACCATCATCAATTTTTATTGTATCTATATCTGATGCAATAACTTCAATTAACTTCCATTTAAACTGAATATCATTCTCTTTCGAATAAAGTAAAGGTGAATAGATCAGCGTAATTAAAATAGCAAGACATATTATAATTTTATGCATTTTTATATCCATATAGATCATGTGTTAATGTAATATTTGTAGATATGACAACTTATTTCTTTTTTTTAATTTCCAAATCATCTTTTACACTTAACTGGTGTTGTCCAGGTATTAAGATCATGATAAAAACAGCTACGCAAATTAATAAAATCACTCTAAGCACATTTGAAGTTATAAAACTCTCCGTCAAATTAACTAAAAGAATCAATGGCAAAACAAAAAAGACACCTAAGTAACGGTGACGATTTGTAAATTCATGCAATGAGCCACAACGAATACATCTATAACGAGTCGACATTAAAGATAGAATAAACCACGATAATGAAATTTTAGCATGGCATTTAAAACACTTTGGTATCATATACAACCAATATCATTAAGAAAAATTAAAGTTACTGAATTTTCAGCTTAGATTTGTGTAAAAGTTCGGTTCACCAACTTTCACTAAATATTCAAAACGCCTCATCTTCACTGTATACATTTACATTAAGTTCGTCGTTATCTTCAAATACGACAAACGAAATAGGCCTGCAACACACTTGGCAGTCTTCTATGTATTGCTCATCAATATCAGCCACATCAATTAATACTTCTATGGATTCGCCACAGTAAGGGCAACTAATTGACTTTTCGGTTAACTGGTTCATATCTTACCTACTATTCGTATTACTGTATGATCTCACTTTAGTAAATAACCCTATATAAAACAATGCTGGTAAAGTGACTTAATAATTCAAATTTAAACAGCATTAGCTAAAATTTTGTTTAACTTAATTAAATCAACTAAGCCATATTGGTCCTGCTGTAAAAAATAATCACATTGCCAACGCTGTGTGCTTTTAGCTGCGTTACTAAATACGCCTGAACCACTCAGAGCCCTACTTTCACTCCAAGGTGGAAACACCCTAAAAGCGGTTTTTCCCTTACGGTTCGTACCTGTAACTATGCCTTTTTTAACTAACAACTCAACCGGAAATATAAATAAACCACTTTGTAAATTTACTACTTGGTTGTTACTAGAGGTTAATCCATCACTTGAAACCGCCACTAATAAGTAGTCAAACTCATTGGTAAAAGGAATTGGCTTAGAATTACTACAATCCGCTGGGCGTTTCCATAGTGCTAAAAAAGCACCTGGTCTGTCTGGAGTAACTTTAGCTTTTCTGTAAATTATTCGCTTATGGTTTATAGTGAATGCATACCCATGGTACTGAGCATTTTGATTATGAGGTATTAACTCATCAGCGTTTGGAAGTTTATACTCTGAGGAAACAAAGTTGTTTTGTAGAACGACTAGCAATTCATCATGCAAATTATCAGTCGTCATTAAACTTTTCATACATAGCATCCGTTTTATATAAAGTAAGTTCAACCCCCCCAGCCACATTGTAATGAAAGAGTTTTTAAAGTTAGCGGGTCTTACTATACAAGTATTTATTCATAACTACAGGTGATAAATTTTATGAAACACACATTAGCGCTAGCATTAACCTCTGTGGGGCTTTTGTTTAGCTCATTAACGTACGCTAAAACTGAACAAGCTATTTTAGCCGGAGGCTGTTTTTGGTGTATGGAAAGTGACTTTGAAAAACTCGAAGGTGTAACCGATGTGATCTCAGGTTTTACTGGCGGTGAAATTAAAAATCCTACTTACAATGGTAATCATCGCGGCCATTACGAAGCCGTTCTGGTTACCTACAACACTGACGTATTAAGCTATCAAAATATTTTAAACCATTACTGGGTTAACATTGATCCTTTTGACGCCAAAGGTCAGTTTTGTGATAAAGGCCCAAGCTACCGTAGCGCAATTTTTGTAGCTAATGAGCAACAACGAAAGCTAGCTCAAAAATCTAAACAAGCTGTTATTAGTGAGTTTACTAAGCAAACAGTGATAACCCCTATTCTTGATGCGAAAACCTTTTACCCGATAAAGGGCAAAGAAAGTTATCATCAAGATTACTATAAAAATAACCCTATTCGTTATAATACCTATCGCTGGCGCTGTGGCCGTGATAGCCGCCTAGAAGACATTTGGGGCGATAGAGTTACCCATTAAGTTTATTAAACCAAAAAGGCTGTAAAAAATGCAGCCTTTTTATTTATTCCCTTATCTCGCTAACTAAAAAAATTAATTTTTCAAGACGGTTAAATAGCTTTCTACAATGACGATTTCTTTTTTATAGGAAATACCATAAACGCCATTTCAAAAACAAAGCCCGCAATAATAAAAATAAATAAGCCAGTAGTACTACCATACGAATAACACGTAATAGCGGCAATAATTAATGCAGCTAAAATCAACCATTTTATAAATATATTCATCTTTAATACCTTCGGTTCTGTTGATTTATCATGGCAAATTCCATTTAGGTAATCAGATCCTATGCATCATGATTATTCACCCAAAAAGTGTGTCTAGCGTAATTACTAGCTTATTGTTTGTCTATTAAAACGTTATAGTAAAATGTTACGGATTGTTTCTACTGAGTTTTTATTTTCAAAAACGCGCTATTTGTAGAATCTTTAATTACTAATACCTCAAGTAAGTACACCTTCGCTCACAATAATTTATTAAACATTCTAATACAAAGGTAAAATTTTTGTTGCCACAAAAGGGACTAATGGGTACTTTAAATAAATGATTAGTTTTATGAATCTAACCAATAATTAAGTACTAAATACGATTTTATACCTCAAATTTATACAGGAGATTTACCTTGCTTGATATCATCGCGCTTTTTATAAAAGTAAATGATTACAAAACATTTAATGAAGCGTCAGTAAAGTTAAATATTCCTTTGCCCACCTTACAAAGAAAAATAAAAAAACTTGAAGAAGACTTATCTTTAGCGTTGTTTTATCGTGAAAAAGGAAGTTTGCGATTAACTGAGCCTGGAAAAAGCTTTTATAGCCATTGCTTAGCTCACGTAGAGGGTTTACAAAGTACGCTGTGCAATTTTAAGAACTCTAGTGAAAATGAAGTGAGTAAAATTAAATTAATAGCGCCGCAAAACTTTATAAAAAGTGTCTACTTCTCAGGCGTTATAAATCAATTCACCCTACTTTATCCAAATATTAAGATTCATATGATGCTATCAGATGAACGTCTTGATTTAAAAGCCACCGAGTTTGATTTAGCTATTAGAATTGGAAAATTAGATAGCTCACAAAATATATGTAAAGTCATTAACCAAATGAGCTTTGTTTTAGCTTGCTCATCGAGTTTAATTAAGCAATATGGTATGCCAAGTAATTTTAACGATTTGGCTGAACTCCCCCACATATCGTGCTCGCCATTCGAAAATTGGTCTTTTAAAGCAAATAAAAATGAGAAGGTTATTTTTAAACCTCAACCTAACTTTATTTCTAACGATATAGAAATGTGTGCCTTAGCTGCTATTGAAGGAAGAGGTGTTTATTATGGCCCAAAATATTGTTTATTACCTTATATAAAAGATGAAAGCTTGGTTGAAGTATTAACACAGTACACACCCGTTAAGCGAGATGTAAACCTAATATGGCCTGATAAACTAATCCCAAAAAGTACACGCTATCTAATCGATTTTTTAGAGTACTCTCTCAAGGGGATAAAAATGTAGCTACAACAGCACTATTGCCTTAATGATTTTTTGTAATATTTAAGCAACTAATATTTTTGAAAAATCAACTTTTATTTAACACTCTATAAAAATATAGCGAGTTCTTTAGAATCAAAATCGGTCCAAAATTAGATTATTTAATTAGGGCCTAATTAAAATATGATTTTAAAGGATGTAACTTAATGAAAAAAATAATACCTCTATTGCTGTTGTCACACACAAGTTTTGTAAATGCTAATACAACTGGAATTTATCCAGATCAACTTAAAAATGAAAGCTTAGGTGCAGGAGTATGCTCAGCTGATAATAGATTAATTACAAAAGCTGAAGCGCAAACTTACAGAAACGACCTTGTAAACAAAATGGGGAAGTGGCAAATAACGGGATTGGCTAACGGCTGGGTCATTATGGGCTCTGGTTACGCAGGTGAAATCAAACAAGGGACTGCTGCAAATTCTTGGTGCTACCCTACCGATCCCATTAATGAAATACCTACATTAAGTCCAGTAAAAGTATCGCCTGGCAGTCAAAGCCAAATTGAATGGGACTTAGTAAATCAAAAAGAGGGTTTTATAAAACCCCTTTCATACCTTGCTCATACAATGGGATTTGCGTGGGTTGGTGGAAATCGCTCAAGCTATGTTGGTGATGACATGGAGGTGTCCAAAACGGGCTCAGGATGGAAAATACAAGGTTACAACGGTGGAAGTTGTGATGGTTACCGATGTGATGAAAAGTCAGCTATTACTGTATCTAACTTTGAATATGTGATGGATAACGAATCATATAAAATAACTGGTGATATTGTTGCTGCTGACAAAGAACTAATTAAAACGCTAACAGTCCCTGCAGTGAATGACACGTCAGCAGCTCAAATGTCAGTCGTTACCATTGAATACGATGCGGCAACCAACTGGTCTAAAACCAATGATTACAGTATTTCTGAGTCTGTTACCTTATCTAATACATGGAAGTCTCCCTCTGTTACTGGTGGCTCAGACACTTCGTTATCTGTCACAATAGCAGCAGAGCAAGCATGGGGAACAAGTAATGGCGGCTCTGAAGCTGAACGAGTTGTGGTACAAGCAAGAACCAATGTGCCAGCATTCACGAAGCTTAATGCAAAGGTCGATTTGTTTAAATCATCAATATCGTATCCTTATTCATTCGATGCTGATATTACCTACGATCTATCTATAAATGGCTTTATGCGGTGGGGAGGCAATGCTTTATTAAGCCACCCAGAAAACAGACCTAATGACACCGCTAATTTTGTAATTGGCCGCTGGGCAGGCCAAGATAAGAGCATTGAATATCAATGGGAACACCGTTATATACCAGGTGAGAATAAAAAGTGGGATTGGCCTTGGATGATACAACAAACAAGCTTATCAACAATGCAATACTATTTAAGCCATGTTTTAAGACCTAAGAAAACAACCCTAACAGGTCACTTTTATGCACAAAGCCAATTTGCTGGTAGCGTTTACTTTGGTGACGAAACCCCACTTGTCACTGACCAAAGGAGTAAGCGAAGTGTTTCAGCTAGTGATTATTCAAGTTCAGAAAAGTTAAAAAAAGAGTTTGAAGATGCTGGTTTTAAAAATGTAGTTGTTAATATTGAAATGATTGATTTATAAATCCCCGAGGGCTCTCATAATGAGAGCCCTATTTTATAAATTTACACAAAAATATAATTATCACACGCCTATTTTACTTTCACTTTATTAGAAAACACATACAGCTCAACCCAACCTCGCCTTTAGTTTATTTAAACGTTATGCTTTGATGTTAATAAAAGTATTGATCTCCTTTGTCTATTAAACATATTTCAGCAAAAATGATTATAAAAATAATAAGAGAACAGCAATGACACAAAATACAAACAACAGCGTAGTAATACTCAGTGCGGTTCGTACTGCAATTGGTGGCTTTGGTGGCAGCCTTAAAGATTTTAGCCCCGCTGAGCTTGGCACACTGTGCGCAAAAGAAGCACTAACCAGATCTCAGCTTACCCCGGACCAAATTGGCTCATGTGTGGTAGGCAAAGTTATTCATAACGGCCCAAAAGACGCTTACCTATCAAGGGTCATTGGACTAGATGCTGGGTTACCTATAAGCAGCCACGCTGTAACGCTTAATCGCTTATGTGGTTCAGGGCTTGAAGCAATCATACAAGCGGCACAACAAATTCAATTAGGTGATGTAGATGCAGCCCTTGCTGGCGGAGCAGAAAGCATGAGTAGCTCTGCCTACACCCTCGAAAGTAACCGCTGGGGGCAAAAAATGGGTAATAGCACTATGGTTGATGAGCTTACCACGACCTTACAAGACCCATGGGATAATAACCCGATGGGAATAACTGCTGAAAACATCGCAGAAAAATATTCAATTAGCCGTCAGCAGCAAGATGAGTACGCAGCAAACAGCCATCATAAAGCAGCTAATGCCATTAGTGCAGGCCACTTTAAAGAGCAGATTGTACCAATAGAAATCAAGTCGCGAAAAGGGACGCATATTTTTGACACCGACGAACATGTTCGCGCCGATACCACAGTCGATAAACTTGCAACTTTAAAGCCCTACTTTAAAAAAGATGGAACTGTTACCGCAGCAAGCTCATCCGGTATAAACGATGGTGCAGCCATGTTGGTACTTATGTCAGAGCAAAAAGCAAATGACCAAGGCTTAAAACCGCTCGCTCGTTTAGTGGGTTATGCCAGAGCAGGCGTTAATCCTACTTTAATGGGTATCGGCCCTATTCCTGCAGTAAAGCAGGTTTTTGAAAAAACGGGTTTATCTATTGACGATATAGATGTGATTGAATCTAACGAGGCCTTTGCAGTACAAGCACTGTGCGTTGCTAACGAGCTAAACTTTCCTGCGCATAAGGTAAACCCGAATGGCGGCGCAATTGCGTTAGGGCACCCTGTTGGCGCAACGGGCGCCATACTAACCACCAAATGCTTGTATGAGCTTAAACGTATCAATGGTAAATATGGTTTAGTCACAATGTGTATTGGTGGCGGGCAAGGTATTGCAGCCATTTTTGAAGTGCTTTAGTTTTTGACCTCATTAGGTTTGAATACAAATGCGTTACTTACATAGAGGCCTAAGAAGCGCTTTGTTTTTAGAAGAAGTAAAAACGTGTAAGCCTATATTTTTGCATTTTTCCTCTTTAGTTTCTCTTTGTGAAAATCGCTTTTTAAGGTTTTTTCACAAAGAGAAGTAAGAGTTGGTTCATCATATGGATTAGCTATAAAATATGTGCAAACTCTCGTCTACAAATCGTTTTTTAAAGTTAACTTTCTTACGCCTAATAAAACGCCACCAAATGAGATTAAAAATAATATTGGTAAAAACAGTAATGTTTGGGTGTTGCCTATATCTGTAACTGGGCTGCCAATAACTGCAAGCGTATTAATTAACAGCAGTATTAAGCTTGATTGCAGATAGCCCTTGTAACCTATAGCCCCTGCGAACAACAGCATAATAAATGAACCTGATATTGCAGGCGTAAAAGGCGCCGCGGCGAGTAACATACAAGCAAACGAAAATATAACAGCACATCTAATTATTACTTTAAACATAACAACCTCCTTGATAAATGGCTTTAAATCCACCAGCTATTTATAACTGTATTGCTAAAAATCGTATTCCACCTAAGAGCCCAAAACTAATTTTTAGTTTATTAATAACCCCAATATAAAAACTACCTATTCCCAAACTGCCGTTCACAGGGCTCGCCATCTTTATCCCCATCCATTTTAGTATCGGGGCAATGTTGAATAAAAAATAACGCCTCTGCATAGGAGGTCATTTGGCTACAATGTTGGCGGCCATCACAGCGAAATACTTGCTGTGATTTATTAAGTGAGCTTGAACTAGCGGGCATAAATGATTCTATATTAGCGTTAGTGACTACAGGTGTTTGCTTGGTATTTAAAAAACCGGTTTTATAAACACTAAAACCAATACTAAAAATAATCCCAAACGTTATAAGTTTCATTAAAGGTGAGTTCTTACCTGAGGTTTTGCTTATTCTAACCGGCCTTGTTGAAGTTTTTATGTGTGGTTGCGCTAGTACGCCCTCAATACGGCAATTTACAGCTTTAGTTTTACCGTTAGGCTCAGTTGCAACCTCAAAGTAAATAATGTCGCCCACTTTAGGTTTGCGGCTCATATGTTTGAGCGATGATATATGTATAAAGGTATCGTGTTGCAGTGTGGTTGATTTAATAAAGCCAAAGCCTTTATCGTCATTCCACGATTTTAATAATCCTTTATACATCCTTGAGGCGCCCATATAAGTATTGTTAATTTTAGAGCCAGTACTTTTATCATAATAAAGAAAAATACTCTTTGTGTATGTTTCTTATTTCAAAAAACGATACCGCTGTATATAAAAACAGTAACCACTATTGTTCTTACTCTTTATTCAACTATAAGTTACTTGTAAGTGCAAATACGCGTAATGCCGAGCCAGTGCCACCATGTATTTTAAGCGGCGGCACAATGGCAATAAACTCATAGACTTTTTCTTTTGATAGCTCCTCAAGGAACAAGTTTTCTATTATGTAAATACCGTTATCTGCCAATAACATCATATGTACTGGAAAAACCTGAAATGAGGGTTCTGTAGCAATAGGTGGGCGTTTTTCAAAAGTAAGGGTGTCATTACCTACAACACTTACACCAGCCTTTATTAAAAACTGTGCACCACTTACACCAACGCCTGCAGCATGTTCTGCAATATATTGCTGTGGGCTATTAGCAAAATATTGCCCCCAGCCCGTTCTAATAAACACAGTGTCGCCTTTTTTAATTTTTACACCTTGCGATTTTGCTGTTCTTTTTAAATGTGACGCCGTTATGTCAAAATCTGCAGCCAATGGTGTATCGTCACCGTTAATAAAGCGTGCCACATCAAGTAACACAGTTCGGTTACTCAATAAGTTTACAGGATAATGATCAATTCCTAGGTCACTCCCTACACCACTGCGCCCTATTCCTCTGCGATCATTGGTCGCTTGCGCCGCATCTACTCCACCATACAGTAAACCATCTCGACCAATATGACCCAAAGCATCAATAGTAGGACCTCCATGATGACCACTCCATTGCATTATTTCTGAGGTGAATGAGAGCTGATCGTTATCACCAAATGTACCACGCGTATCAGCATGAGTTGCATTAAGTCCCATTGAGTATTTTGGATTAACGGACGCTATTGGGGAATTTTCATCCCAATTATGAGATAGGTCATAGGTTTTGGCTTGACTGACAAGAGTAATAAACTTTTCAGTTTGCTTAGATTTACTTAATTCTTTGCTATTGCTCGCTAAGCTCGAACAACTAATTAGCAAAAACATAAACAATATCAACATTGCCTGTTTCATCGTATCTCCTTATTTGTATATGTTTAACACACCATCTAAAAAAATAGCGACTAAAATAAGCCGCTACATACATTCACACAATAAATATTAATCTATATTGTTCTTCTATTATAAGCGATGATTACTAATGGCCTGTTTCATAACTCATACGAGAAGTATTTGTCGTTTCATAGGTCCCATCTTTATACAAAATTAAAGCAGATGCACTATAGCTTCTGTAAGCTCTTACAGTCATATTACACGATGTACCGCCTGTGCAAGATGCATCGCCTTGCCAAATAACTTTGTTAATCGGTTTTGAAATATTCTGTAAATAGTACTTCCCTGTTGTTTGGTTACCAAAACTAAAATCTATGGTAAAGCAGTTTGATCTTCCGTTCATCGAGTTTCCACCTGAACCATTTGGATATACATCGCAAACTAGATCAGTTGCAAAAGCAGAGTTAGCTGTAAGCGCAGCACCACAAATAAATAGTGTTTTTAGTATGTTTTTCATTTTTAATCCTTAAATTTGATTATTATTCGCTCAACCGAGCATTTAAAAATTAGCATATGAAATTAAAAAGTAAACAAAAAAGGTACAAATATTTACAAAAAATTAACCGTTAGAAGTTTTATAAATTTTCGTTAAATCGCTATGGCAGTATAAAACTGGGTTTATGCCTTACATTTAGTTTTGTAAGTCATAGCTATAGTTAATTACTATTCTATTGGTTCTTTTATAACCTATGTATAAAAAACTGTGTATCCGTATATCTCACCTTTCCAAAAGCTAAACAGTCAGTTAGGCAACCTCTTTATTTTCCATCTAAAAAATGAAGTTAATAAAGCCCCCGTTTTTCCTCTCGCACTATTAGTTCTGTTTATTTAACAAGTTCAGGTGTCTAATTTATTTCAACTTAAGTGAAATAATTAAATAGTTTTACCTGTCTTGTATCTTGAGGACCTGTTGACCTTTTAGATTTAAAATTAGTTCAATCTACGGGGGATTTAATCGCGGTGTGAGATTGTAACCTAGTGGGCTAGGTATGAAGAGAGTAACAATGAGAAAATTTCCCAGAGGAAGACCCCTTAGGGCAACGCTTGTTTGGTATTTATACTAGGTTATCGCCAATTTATGGGAAATAACCACACCACATAGGCCTTGCTAAAAGATCAAATAGACTGTTGCAAATTTAACCTTTAAAGATAAACAGGCCCAAGAGTGAACGCTAGTTATATAAAGTTTCATATGTTTTGTATTTTCAAAGCTATTGCATCTTTTTAAAGCGTTAAATATAAAATTATAAGAGGTATATAATGGAGTTTACGAATAAACGCACCATCCTAATTTCAGCATCTTTATTGTTGGTATTGGCTATATCACAGGCTATTTTTTCAGCCCTTTACAGTGCTGAAATTAGCTTTTCAAGGCAGTTTGCTTGGGGACTAGAAGCTCTAGTATTTACTTTGCTCGTTGCTTTTGCAGGTTCAGCTATGGTGCAAGCAAAAAACGCTCAACTAGGATGGTCGGCTATTACGTTTAGCGCGGTACTTAACATAGTTCAAGTGAGTATTGGCCTTACGTTATTTTCAACATTTGGCAAAGTTGCAGGCTCAGTAGAAGGAGCACAACCTTTAATTAATGGCGTGGTTGCTTTGTCATTCATGATTTACTACGCAGCCAAAGTATTATTAGGATTAGCGGCACTTGTTTTTGGACTGTCTTATATAGCCAAAGGCGGTAAAGCATTAGGAGGGCTTACAGCTTTTGTAGGCGTGGTTGCAATGTTAGCCAATGCCATTTTAATTACTTTTGGACGTGATGGATTTCTGCCATCAGGTGTTGCAGGTGCCTCTGGTATGATTGCAACATTACTTTTAGCGATATGTTTGATAAGTCTTAACCGTAGAAAAGGTTAAGCCTGACTATCACAAATTGATGTACTCCTTTAAATAAAGTGTAAACATTGGCGGATATTAAATGTTAATCCGTCAGTGTTTTACTTTTTAAGCATTGCAAATAATACATATACTCCCCTAATAACGGTGCAAAGGTAGCTACACCTAAAATAATTAACAATGGGCACACGACTAGCATGAACCAAATACGTTTAATTCCTTTTACAATTAATGCCTTTCATAAAAACTTTCTTTTCCTTAATTTAACTTAGAGATTAGTTAGCTAGTGAGCCACCAGCATTTTATTTCAAAAACAGCTTATAAGATTGCCGCATGAATTTGATGTCTGAAGTCAAGATTTGTCCCCTTTGATTTTTTTGCGTATTCACTTTCGTTTGCCATTTCTTCAAAAAGCTTTTGATGTCTGAAGTCAAGATCTGACCCCATTTGTTTTTTTATTTCAAAAACAGCTTATAAGATTGCCGCATGAATTTGATGTCTAAAGTCGAGATTTGATCCCTCAGGTTCTCTTTAAACCTGCTGAAGTTTTTCCTACAAGAGCAAAGTCAATATTCAAAGAAGCTACAAAAAATAAAGTAAACATACGTTATAACTTCTTAGAAACGGTACAAAAATAAATATTGATAAATTCCGATAAAATTGCAATGAACAGGAGCAGCAATAACAATAGCTCAGAAACTGAAAATAGAGCCATTACCGGAAGCATAAAACCCAAACCAAGAGCTGTACCAGAGTGAATAGCATATAACAGTAAAGCCTTACTGCCTCCACTAATAACGGCTTCATCAGTGGGCTTATTATACTTAACTTTTCCGTAGTAAACTAAAAAAGCAAACCCTATTATTATTAGCCCTATCATTTCGGTTCAATCATCCCTCTGAGGTATAATTCATGTAAGGCTTTTTCTTCATTAACCATAGCCATAGTTCGAGCACCACTAGCAAGCAATTTAAAGTAACACCCATATTAGCAATATTGAAAATATGTCACAATGTCTGAAGTCAAGATTTGACCCCATTTGGTTTTTGTTTTCTTAAAATATAAAAAGAGGGTTTGCTGTTGTTTGAATTGGCGTTTTGGAAGGTATCACAAGTGTTTAAGTGGCTTATTTGCAGAGGTACGAGATCCCCTTTTTTCTATTAACCCCTCATTTTGCAAAAAAGCGTATTTTTACCTCTTTTAACGTGCTTAAAAATACAGAAAAAGCACAAACACCACCACCAATAAATGCAATTTGAAAGCTAGACAGCGACGAAAAACTAAATTGCTCAGAATACATGTATTGCCCTAATAACTGTGCAAAGGTAGCTACACCTAAAATAATCAACAATGGGCACACAACTAGCGTAAACCAAAACCAAATACATTTAATACCTTTCATAATTAATACCTTTCATAAATAATCCTTTTCTTTAATTTAACTTAGAGATTAATTAGCTAGTGAGCAACCAACATTTTATTTTAAAAACAGCTTATAAGATTGCCGCATGAATTTGATGTCTGAAGTCAAGATTTGACCCCTTTGGTTATTAGAAGTTTTATAAATATTCATTAAATCTCAAACTTCACTGTTGCATCTCAAGGCTGAGGTTTAATACGACGGCGACTAAAGCCGTCGTATAGTTCAACGTTAAAATTGTTTCATGTTGAATATCAATTTGAATATACAACATGACCTTCTTTAATGCTTTGCACTATTTTTATATCCTTAATAGTAAGTGGTTCCACTTTTAAAGGGTTGTTACTTAAAATGACGAAATCCGCGAGTTTTCCCTCAGCTAGCGTACCTTTACTTGTTTCTTCAAAGTATTGAATAGCAGCCCATTGCGTTAATGTTTTTAACCCTTCATAAGGCGTTAAACGTTGATCCGGCCCCAATACTTTACCCGAACGCGTAATACGATTAACCGTTGCATCGAGCACTCGCATTGAATTTGGAAATGTCACAGGGGCATCATGGTGAGAAGTAACCGTTAAACCAGCTTCAACTACATCTCGTGATGGCGAAATATAATCTGCCCTTGGGTGCCCCAAAACAGACTCTACATGCCAATCGCCCCAGTAAAAAGTGTGCATAGGAAACAACGATGGGAGGATCCCTAAATCTACTAAATCCGGGATTTGATCTTTACGTAAAGTCTGGCCGTGAATCATCACGCTACGGTGATCATCATACCCATAACTTTTTTTAGCCACTTTAATAGCTTTAATATATTGGTCAATCGCTGCATCACCATTGGTGTGAGCAATAATCTGCCATTTGTTTTTAAACGCCGTGTTTATATGTTTAATGGCCACCTCATCACTCATGATAGGATAACCTTTATAGTCCAGCGGTTTACCCTCAGGCGGCGTATGATAATGTGATGATAACCAAGCCGTTTTTCCTTGTGGTGAACCATCTAAAGTTAATTTAACACCCCCTATTCGGTATCGATTAACATAACTGCGATCTGAATTATAAAATTCGGGTTTAACAGCTGACTTATTCCAAACAATGTCAGGGTATGAAACAACATCAATGAATAGCGATTTATCACAAGCTGCTCTTTCTAATGCCGAAGTCGCATCCGCTGTGGTGCGGCCATCTTGAGCAGTTAAATATCCATTTTTAGCATACTCCACCTGAGCAAGCTCAATGGACCTCTGTTGTACTTCAGCATCAGATTTAGTGGCAACAATAGGCAGTAATAGATTAAAAAAAGCCGCTTCTTCAAGCACGCCATTAGGACTATTATCGGCCAAACGTCTAATTACACCGCCTTTGGGGTCTTTGGTATCCTTTGTGTAGCCACCCACTTCTAGAGCTTTAGAATTGACACTTGCTAGATGACCCGATTGATGCATTATAAGCACTGGGTATTTAGACGAAATTTTATCTAGAACATCTTTAGTGGGATGTTGTTTTTCGCTAAGCTGCGAATCGTCATACCCATTAGCTAACACCCAACCAAATTTTCCGATAATGAATTTCCCTTCAGCAGACTCCATCCACTTTTTGGTTGTTGTCACTAAACTATTAAAATTTGCACCGGGGCCATCGGGAGGAGGTAATAAATTTGCCAATTGCGCAATTAAACCCGTATTGTACATATGGCTATGGGCATCCAAAAAACCGGGTAAAAGTGTTTTCCCTTGAAGGTCTTTGTTTTGTAGATTGTCAAACTTTTCTCTGGCCTTCGCTAAGCTGCCAAGGTAAACAATCCGCCCTTCTGATTCAACTAAAGCTTCCTCATAATGCGGCTTTTCTCCTTCCATAGTGAGAATATCTCCGCCGTAATAAAGAACCGGATCAGCTGCTAGCGCGCTTGTTCCAAAACAAAATAATACTGATGGTAATAAAAAACGTAATCGCTTTGTCATTTTATCTTCCCTGTAAATATAGCTGTAATAAATTTAGCACATGATGTTTTAAACAAAAACATAAAGTGACACCCATAATTAATATATTAAAGCATCTCGTTTTAAATTAGTTAGTCCATTTCAAAATACACAGTTAGGTAACGTGATGAGCGGATTCTCAGCTTTATCACAAGCATCAGGAGGTTCAGCTATGAAAATACCTCAGTGTGAATCTCCTATTCTCACTATGAAGTCAGATAAATCAGTTAGCAGATGGAGTGAAAGAACAACGTTCTTCATATGTGTTGTTCAATATCAAACAGGTTATCAAGTTGATGTATACAGCACATTCGAACAACAGTCTGGTGGGATCTCTGTCAATCAACTTAGTCAAGGCTTAGTTCGATCAGTAGTTGGTGATACTAGCCAAAATATACCAAAAACTATGGCTCGATTAAAAGACTCACTCGCAGAACTAAATACTGAAACAAAAATAATCGACAGCTATATTCCAAGCAAATGGAAAGGTTTATTTGCAGACGATAGAAAGTCTTTAGAAGCTGAAACAGAGTAAATAATTTCACTAAATTAAAGTTCTTTCAAATAATGGAGTAATTAAGTACTCCATTATTTTTTTAAAACTAATAATTACTCTAGCAAAATAATGAAGGATTTATCTGTGTGGCATAAGTTTTTCTTTGGTGAGTAAAATCGACTTCCATCATGATGATTTCTTTTTTATAGGAAACACCTTAAACCAAAACGCCATTTCAAAAACAAAGCCCGCAATAATAAAAATAAATAAGCCAGTGTGCTACCATGCTCAAAACCAAGCAAACCTAGCCGAGCCCACCAACAACCGTAGTTTCCTTATTAACTAACTCATTTTGCAAAAAAGCGTATTTTTACCTCTTTTAATGTGCTTAAAAAATACAGAAAACGCACAAACACCACCACCCATAAACGCAATTTGAAAGCTAGATAGCGAAGAAAAACTAAATTGCTCAGAATAGATGTACTGCCCTAATAACTGTGCAAAGGTAGCCACACCTAAAATAATTAACAAAGGGCACACAACAAGCGTAAACCAAATACGTTTAATACCTTTCATAAAAAATCCTTTTATTTTAAATTTAACTTAGAGATTAATTAGCTTATAAGCTACCAGCATTTTAAAAGCCGCTTATAAGGTTGCTACATGAGTTTGATGTCTGAAGTCAAGATTTGACCCCATTTGGTTAAAAACGAAGATAGCTTAAAGCTTTCCGGGTGATTGCCCCGTTATACGATGTTTACCAGTAATGCGTAAATGCCTAACAACATCGGTACATAGTAGTCTGATATTATTTTTCCTCGGACCAAGAACTTTATAGCAATTGGAACATTTTGAAACCGAAATATCTTCTTTGGGACTGTAATTAGAGTGGAGTCATAACCCTCTTTACCACCGACAGGGTATTCAACTTTAATTTTGTATACTCCTTTGGAGTCATCAGTTTTTGATAGGTTACTGTAGCTGTGACTTCCTGTATAAGAAATTATGCCTTTCGGGAGAGAGCGAAATATATGATTCGTTAATATTTGGTCTCGTTTTTGGCTCAGAGCATGAGAGTATTGAGACTTTAGTGCGGAATAAGCTTTGTCTGTATGAAAATATTTGTAGAATCTCCAAGCTAGGTAGATCTGAGAGAAAATAAGGAAGCTGATTAGAAATTCTGGATTTTCTACTGAAATCGAAGTGCCGAATATCCTCATAGTATTTCCTAAAGATATACCTCCATGAAACATCAAGATTAAAAATATACTTGCGGAAAGAAAAAGTTTTCTCTGCCTAATTGTTCCTTCACTCATTTCTAGTTGATTAACGGACAATTGATTCCTCCACTTAATCTTATAACACCAAATTAGACGGCGTTGGCAGCTCTTGCCAATGCCCGTTTCAATTTCATTGCTATGAGTAGCTATACCAACAGGCATTACTCGCATTTAAATGTAATTGTCGCTTTCGGGTAGTTGCCCATAATATAGGGACCGGGATTTTCGTTGAGTTGATTAACTCCATCTCTTTGTCAAGAGATGCACAAAAGCGGTTTGCCTCTTGCAGAACCTCTTGAAGGAGAGGTTCACTGCCAGATGGAAAAGCGCCCTCTTGCCGAGACATTACATACTTATTATCACCAACAGGTGTAGGCCCTGTTGAAGTCGTTGCACAAGATGCTAGCAATACTATCGATATTATCAAAATTTGTATTTTCATTTCATTCTTTTGCTAGGTTAACTGATACACATAACAAGCCAGTAGATGACTCGTTTTAAAATTATTTTTATTGATGAATCAACCATAGCCGAGTTCCTATTCTGGTTCAATCAGTTATCGCTATTTTATATAAAATATAAAAAGAGAATTTGAGATTGTTTTAATGGCTGTTTTAGAGGGAATTACAGGTGTTTGAGTCGCTATATTTCGGCTTAAAAAGGCTTCCCTTTTTAATGCAGCTTGTTTTGCAGCTTTTCTATGTTATGAACAAAACAGTACAGTTGCCATTGCGTATTCACTTTCGTTTGCTATTCCTTTAAAAAGTTTTTGATGTCTGAAGTCAAGATTTGACCCCATTTAATCTCATACGCCTAATAAAACGCCACCAAATGAGATTAAAAATAATATTGGTAAAAACAGTAATGTTTCGGTGTTTTCTATATTTATAGCTGGGCTGCCAATAACTGCCAGCGTATTAATTAACAGCAGTATTAAGCTTGATTGCAGATAGCCCCTGTAACCAATAGCTCCTGCAAACAACAGCATAATAAATGAACCTGAAACCGCAGGCGTAAAAGGCGCCGCGGCAAGTAACATACAAACAAACGAAAATATAACAGCACATCCAATTATTACTTTAAACATAACAACCTCCATGATAAATGGCTTTAATCCGCCAGCTATTTATAACTGTATTACTAAAAATCGTATTCCACTTAACAGGTATCAACTAATTTTTAGTTTATTAATAACCCCAATATAAAAACTACCTATTCCCAAACTGCCGTTCACAGGGCTCGCCATCTTTATCACCGTCCATTTTGGTATTTGGGCAATGTTGAATAAAAAATAATGCCTCTGCATAGGAAGTCATTTGGCTACAGTGTTGGCGGCCATCACAACGAAATGTTGGTGGTGTTTTAGTAATTGAGTTTGAACTAGCGGGCATAAATGACTCTAAATTAGCATTAGTCACTACAGGTGTTTGCTTGGTATTTAAAAAACCGGTTTTATACACATTAAAACCAATACTAAAAATAATACCAAGTGTTATAAGTTTCATTAAAGGTGAGTTCTTACCTGAGGTTTTGCTTATTCTAAACGGCCTTGTTGAAGTTTTTATGTGTGGTTGTGCGAGTACGCCCTCAATACGGCAATTTACAGCTTTGGTTTTACCGTTAGGCTCAGTCGCTACCTCAAAGTAAATAATGTCGCCCACTTTAGGTTTACGGCTCATATGTTTGAGCGACGATATGTGTATAAAGGTATCGTGTTGCAGTGTGCTTGATTTAATAAAGCCAAAGCCTTTATCGTCATTCCACGATTTTAATATTCCTTTGTTTATCCTTGAGTCGTCCATTTCATTATTTTTAATTTTACAACCGTTTTAAAAGAGGTTTAAAACCAAGCAAGCCTTAGTGAGTTAAACTTAGCAATTTTCCATGTTAACTAACTCATTTTGCAAAAAAAGCGTATTTTTGCTTCTTTTAATGTGCTTAAAAATACAGAAAAGCACAAATTCCGCCCCCCATAAACGCAATTTGAAAGCTAGATAGCGAAGAAAAACTAAATTGCTGAGAATACATGTACTGCCCTAACAACTGTGCAAAGGTAGCTACACCTAAAATAATTAATAATGGGCACACAACTAGCGTAAACCAAAACCAAATACGTTTAATACCTTTCATAATTAATGCCTTTCATAAAAAATCCTTTTCCTTAATTTGACTTAGAAATTAATTAGCTAGTGAGCCACCAGCATTTTATTTTAAAAGCAACTTATAAGGTTGCCGCATGAGCTTGATGTCTGAAGTCAAGATTTGACCCCATTTGGTTTAAAATGGTTTAAAATTAGGAATTGACATCATAGTCACTTGTTAGCTTACTTACCCGGCTTTCTAGTTGAGGTATTTCGTCGTTCCATTCTAATTCGTTCTGCTAACTCTTTATTTAGTTTGTTTTTTAAAATCAGTGTATCTTCATACTCATGTGCAGACATCACTTTAGATGCTTTACCCGTAGAATTAATACCAACAACACAGGTAAGCCCACCACCAGACGAACCCTCTTTAGATTTTTTATAACCAATAAAATCATGGTAATAAGATAAGAAAGTTTCCTCATCAGTACCCTTATTTAACAACTCTTCTATATTTACTTCACTAGTTCCAAAATAAAGTTGCCCCGTCAAATCTAATTTACCCTCATTGAGTACACCATAAACTAGAAAATGATGCTGGCTTCTCTCTTCGAGTGCAACTTTGGCTTCGTTGTATTTACCTGAAGCAAACTTATCCATTTCACTCGATATACAGTCATGATCCTTCTTGAATTCAATTAACACCCAGCGGTCGTTATTTTTGAGAATAGCATCACCACCTTTTTCTTGAACCCCACCAAGCGGTGCCACTGCCATTTCAATTTCTATGTGATTTTGAACAAATGCATATTCAACTGTTTTTTCCCACCAAAAATATTCCACTAACATCTCCTTTATTTTGTAAGCTTACGCTTGCCATAAACGGCACAAAATAGCTGGCTAAAATTAGCGACGTAGGAGCACAAGCCAGCTGTTTTGTGTCCACGGTTTTATGGCCTTGTTAGCTCTTGATACGTGACAAGCCTTCTTTCTGCTTAGCGAAATTCAGTAACATTAAATCAAATAATTCAGGAACTTTTGTAATTTCTTGAAAGCAGAATTTATAGCATTTTTTATTAAACCCAATAAAATCTTGGTGATACTCTTTACTAGTTGGACGAGCACTAATAAAAAATTCAAAAAGAAAACCCGTAAAGCAAAAACATATAGCTTGACCAATTTGGTTATGATTAAGACTATAGTCAGTTCTTACGAATGGACTTACTATAAAATCTCTTAGATCTTTTTCACTAAAACCATTTTCAGTACTATCTATCAAGCGAAAGCCTCTTACTAAAAATGTGCCTTTTGAGAGCTCAGTTTTCGTATTCAGCCCACTTCTGATACTTTGCTGTATTTTTGGAGGAAGATTAACATTGCTAAAACTTGGGTGTGATGACTCACTCATTCTCCAAAGTATTGACGCTAAAAAGTCTCTGAACTTTCTAGTGTTGAAGTCTGATAGGATAATGCCTGATTCATCTTGGCTTTTTAAAGCCTTTTTCCCCGAAAGTACAAGCATACCGTAACTTTCGTAGTGTTGATTAAGCTTTCGTTCACACCCTTCGCATAACTGCGTTGTAGCCCAGCTATCCTGTGAATGCTTAATTTCTTCATTCTCAATTAAGGACAACTCTATAGCTTTGCCATTGTTGGCTCTAAAAATTTTCTTAAAAAATGAATCTGGAATTGCGTGCGATTTGCATAAATTGCTATGTTTAAGGCATAGCTTACATTTCTCAAGCATAACGTCCTTTGTTTAATTAAAAGAGCTAACGCCCGCTTAAGCGGAAAAATATTGTTGGCTAAAATGTTGAACGGAGTGAAAACAGCCAACTGTATTTTCCGTTTAAAGCGCTTGTTAGTTTTATTTAGTGCTGACTTTAAATAATGAACCATTTCTCCAATCGATGTTGTCACCGATTGCAGATGCGGTTTGATGTAATGCTGATGAGAAGTTACCACCAGAACCATATATACCGCAATCCTGACATTCACATAGATAAGAAGCATTTTCCAGTTTATAAGTATTTAGCTTTGTTTCACCACATTGAGGGCAATCATTAATTGACTCAAGAAATTGTTTCTTTTGCTGTTGAGCCTTATCAATAGCTTTTTGCTTTGTTTTGGTTATCAAATCAATTGCATCGGCATTCATCCCTTTAATATCAGCATCAAGTTTTTCTTTGGCTATTTCTTCTGCACTCGGAGGTTGCGGAGCCTCCTCAGGAAAATCTTCGAAGTATTCTGACCACTCGCCCATATTCATTATCCTTATGTTATGTACAAACTATGATTATAAAACTAACAACTTTGTCTACGACAACTGTCGTTTTATAAACCGACAAATGTCCATATATTACATTGCATTTATCTTAACCCTCAAATAAACACCTGTAAACAACTAGTTAACTACGGCTCAAACTTCATAAATGCAGAAATACCCCAAAATGGTGGAGATCAGTAATATTGGACAAAATACCACGAACTGTATAAATACACAGCACCTATAAACATCCCATTTTCCGCTCATAAGACCCCAACTAACTGGCCGGTAATTTTGCCTGGTGGTTTTAATTTTTGCTGCTGTTGATTATGATGTGCGTTATCTGCCTTTTTAAATCCATTAAGGTTTTTCAGTCATTTTAATAAGGATTATCTCATGTCTAGCTATAACGAATCTCCAGAGCAAATTGCACAGGCCACTGAGGGCTATGTGATGCAGCAGACTATGTTGCGTATTAAAGATCCAAAACCGTCGCTGGCATTTTATGAAAACGTATTGGGTATGAAGTTGTTAGGTAAGTACGACTTTCCTGGTATGGAGTTTACTTTGTACTTTTTAGGCTACGAGCAAGATATGCCTAAAGGCGATGATAAAGAAAAAACTCAATGGGTGTTTCGCCGCCCTGCGCTGATTGAACTTACCCATAACTGGGGTACTGAAAACGACGACAGCTTTAGCGGTTATCACAGTGGTAATGAAGAACCAAAAGGCTTTGGCCATATTGGGATTAGCGTGCCCGATGTATACGCTGCCTGTGAGCGCTTTGCTAAATACGATGTGGAGTTTGTAAAACAGCCAGATGGCGGCTCAATGAAAGGCCTTGCCTTTATTAAAGACCCAGACGGTTACTGGATTGAAATACTCTCGCCAGAGGGCATTACAGATATTATTCAATCGCAATAAAAAACATAAAACATAAAACATAAAAAAGCCTGCAAATGCAGGCTTTTTGTTTACAAGTACTGTGAAAAACTTGAATTTTTTAACGACGTAGTGCGTCTATACGTGCATCAAGCGGTGGGTGAGATGAAAACAACTCAGCCATGCCTTTACCACTGGCAATACCAAAGGCCATCATTGAGCCTTCTAATTGCGATGGGTGGTTTTGCTTTAATCGCTCAAGGGCTGAACGCATTTTGTCTGCGCCTACTAACTGAGCTGCGCCGTTATCGGCTGCAAATTCACGCTTGCGGCTGTAATGGGCAACTACAACACTGGCTAATACACCAAATAATACTTGAAATAACATATCGAATAAGAAGTAAGTCCAGCTGCTGCCGCCCTCTTCTTCATCGCTATTTATAAAATTATCTACAATGCCCGCCAGCACTTTTGCGGCAAAAATAACAAAGGTATTAACCACGCCTTGAATAAGTGTTAGCGTTACCATGTCGCCATTAGCCACGTGCGATACTTCGTGCGCAAGCACTGCCTCTGCTTGATCTTGGGTCATGTTGTGTAATAAACCCGTGCTTACCGCCACCAGCGAGTTATTTTTACTCGGGCCGGTTGCAAAAGCGTTCATTTCTGGGCTGTCGTAAATAGCCACTTCAGGCATATTAATACCGGCTTTTTTAGCTTGCGCGGCAACCGTGTTCATTAACCACTGCTCGGTTTCGTTACTTGGTTTTGTAATAACCTGCGCACCGGTTGATTTTTTCGCCATCCATTTCGACATATACAAAGAAATAAACGACCCACCAAAACCAAATACAGCAGCTATTAATAAAATACCACCCAGGCTACGATGGCTTAAGCCCAGCGCACTCATTATGATTGAAAGCACAACACCTAATACCAACATAACCGCGAGGTTAGTTAATAAAAACAAAAATACACGTTTCATACATGGTCTCCAAAAATAACATTTATTGCTGAGCGACTTCTTTTTGTTGATCGGCCATAGCAATCACTGCGTTATGACACACTATGTCATAACGTCAGCGCTATTTTGTGACAAACTATGTCATAACGCAAGGGATATTTTTAAAGTTTTATATATATTTAATTAAGTTAAACTTTCTAGGTTTTTTTCTGTTCAACAGTAAAAATACACTTCTAAAAACAATATAATTCAATAAGTTATTTTTTTATACTATACGCTTTTATATATACCGTGATTAACATTTGCCATATCTGTGGGGAAGCCTCGCTCTTTTGCAAGTACTTGTGCAATTTTACTTATATCTTCATTGCGACTGTTCTTAAGGTAGGCCCATTGGTGATACTTAAGGTGGTTATTACTGTCGTGTTCTGTGCAAATTAAACCAAGCTTTATAAATTCAGCTACTATTTCGTCAGCAGCGATCAAAGTTGATGACGCTTTTACATTTTCGGCTCGTGCGTAGCTAATATGCGAATATAAACTTACGTCGGCAACGCGTAAGGTGTCGTCTTCGCCAGGGATCTGTTGGCCGCCAAACAAGGCATTGTTTTGCGTATTAGCGTTTTTAAATGCTGGTACAAACTCAGCTACATAATCAATCGCTTTTTGACCACGTGCTTTTAGCACCTGCTGATCCCAACCATTATTTATATAATTTAAGTACTTAGCAGGGAGTTGTGGCTGTGCCGTTTGCTCAGTTGTATCAGCTAGGCCATCCTTAAACAAGGTAATTGAGTTAGTCATACCATGAATTTGATAAAAGCCATTAGGGTACGGCGTTAATTGTGCCATGCCCTCGGGTGTACCTCGGTTACCATAAATAATAATTTCGGGTAATTGCCCGCCAGCGCCTTGCCAGTGTGCAATGTATGAGGCTTTAAATTCGACCATACGCTTGGGCTTTACGCCTACCATGTCATCAACAATACCGGTTTGAAAGCCACAGGCGTTTATAAGGTAATCTACTTCTGCTGTTTGGGTCGTGTTGCTTTGGTTGTTTTGATATTCAATTTTCCATTTTGGCATTTGATTTTTAGCACTACTTTGCTCAACTTTGCTGACTTGCTTTACCTCTGTGCTGGTAAGCACGTTAGCGTGTTCGTACTGGGCAAGCGCAAGCTGTGCACTTGCTGATAATCTAAATATATTCCAACCGTATTCTTGAACAACAATAAGTGGGTATTTTACTTTGTTTAAGTTTAAATGCTTAGCAACGGGGATCATCCACTCATCTAGCGTTTTAGGCTCAGTAACCTGCTCTTTTTTACTCAAGGTTATCATTTGCTCATGGCTATAAAGCTGATAGTAATTATCAGGCTCGCCAAGAACTTTATTATTATGATCTTGTTCAATTAAGTCTTTATATGCGTTAGTAAGCTTGTCTAACCTTGGCAGTAAATCATCCGGTGAATCATCATCACGCGTTGGCACAGCAAATACAGTTGGGCGTACATCTATGCTGTAAGGATATAGTCGTAAAATATCAATACATTGTTTAAGTAAATCTATACAGTCTTGATCTGGAATTTCACGGTATAAATTACCACCGGCGTGCAGATGACACATAGGAGGGCCGTCAATAAGTGACTTTTTTTTCTCAAATATAGTCGTTTTTATGCCCAATGCCGCAAGGCGAATCGCAATTGTTGCACCTGCAGTTCCCCCACCTAAAATACCTACATGGGTTTTAGGCAGAGCACTTTTTGCTAGATCTGATTCGGCCTTAACCTGCGTATTATAAGCGTAGTTCTTAATAAATGGGTGGGTCATGGTATTTGTTATTTCCTTAGTAACAATAGCACTGTGTAATTAGCGTTATATATGCATACAGGGTGTGTATTTCAAGGCGCTAAACATATTTATTAAACCGGTGTATTTAATATATATACTGCTTTGTATATTTATATAATTACAAAGCAGTATAGTTTAGGCATTTATAGCAAGTGCAGTAAGAAGAGTTTTATAAATTTGTAATTTAGGGGTTTGCTCGGTATAGGGGCTTATAGCAAGCAACGGGAATGGTAAACGTGTTTTAAGCGAATCTAGGTTTGCTTGGTATTCATCCATGGTGAAATCAACTTGGTTGGCAATCCAGCCAATGCAATTAACACCCATACTTTGCATATGTGCTGCAGTGAGTAATGCATGATTTATACAGCCTAGTTTCATCCCTACCACTAATATTACGGGTAGTTGCTCTGCTTTTACCCAGTCATATAAATATTCGTTATTATTAATTGGCAATGCCCAGCCGCCCGCACCTTCTGTTAAAAGGTAGTCGGCACCTTGTTGCTTCACATTTTTATAAGCGGTACGTAGCTTTTCAACGCTTAGGGTTACTCCCACTTGCTCTGCTGCAATGTGCGGAGCTATGGCGGGCTCAAAAGCAAACGGATTAACAATGTCGTATTTAGCGCTCACGGTCGCGCTTTCCATTAGCATTAAGGCATCGGCATTCACGAGCTGATCAAACGCAAGTTCACACCCTGATGCAATCGGTTTAAAGCCAATTGCGCGCTGTTTATGTTGAGCGAGTAACTTTAATAGCAAACTGGTTACGTGAGTTTTACCCGCGTCGGTATCGGTACCGGTAATAAAAAATTGCTGCATTGCCTTACCTTTAAATTTTTGCTTTTTCTAATGATAACAATACCACATGGTAAGATACATGGGCTTGGTTGTTTATAAGCGGATACGCCGCACATACTTTTTGTAGCGCCGATTTAGTTAATAAACCAGGGCGTTGGCTTGCTTTATTTTGCGATGTTGCCCCAATGGCTTTAATTGAACTAATCGCTTTAAGCGGGCTTGTAAACTCATCAGTATAAATAACCTCTGTCGCGCTATTAATAATAAACCCTGACTTTTTGACCGATTGGTTTATATTATCGCGACTTAAAAAGTTATTAATGTGGCTATGCGAATCGAGCGCGGCAAACGCCGTTTTTATTTCATGTAGTGAGCCTTCAACCACCGTACTTATGTACGCCTGCCCGCCGGGCTTTAAAGCTGAATGTAATGAATGCATTAGCATTTTAAAATTAGCCGACCACTGCAGCGCAAAATTACTAAATACCACATCAATACTATTTTGTTGTAATGGTAAGTTATCCATGTCGGCGCAAATACGCGGTGCGTTTACTGCACTATTTTTAAGCATGTTGAGGCTTAAATCCATGGCAATTACCTGTTTGTATATTCCTTGTAACGCTTGGGTATTCACTAACGGCCCCGCGCCTAAATCAATACAGTGTTTGTGCTTAGTGCTCGCATCATGCTTAATGAGTTTAATTAAATCGATTGCGGCTTGTTTTTGTACATGCGCATGGGCTACATATTGGTTTGCCGCTGTTGAAAACTTGCGTTGCGTTACCTGCTTTAAACTATTAACAGCTAAACAAGCTAACGGTGACTTTATACGCGAGTTAGCATTTGTAGCGTGTGCGTTTATCATGCAATGGCCTTTTTTAAACAATTTACCAATGTTGTTATGTCTTGCTCGGTATGGGCGGCGGTTAAGGTAATGCGGAGCCTTGATGTATTATGCTGCACCGTAGGCGGACGAATAGCGGTTAGCCAAATCCCCTGTTGTTTGAGCTGCTCACAGGCTTTTAAAGTCTGTTCGGCACACCCTAAAACTAAGGGTTGAATAGCAGTGGTCGAATCCATTAAGGCAATTTTCTGCTCATTGGCTAAACGTTTAAATAAAGCAATATTAGCGTTTAATTTTGCTCGCTTGCGGTTAGCATCACGTATGGTTTTAATTCTTGATAATGTATGCGAAGCAATAAATGGCGACATTGCGGTCGAATAAGTGTAATCGCGGTTAAACTGCAACATGTAATCAATAAATTCACTCGAACCTAATACACACGCCCCGCTACTTGCCACCGCTTTACCAAAGGTGATCACTAAAATATCTGGCAAATTATCTGCCGCTATAAGTGGCTCACAGCTTCCCAAACCCGATTTACCCAGTACGCCAAAGCCATGCGCATCGTCTATCATTAACCAGGCGTTATGTGCTTTAGCTAAACTAAGTAATTCAGTTAATGGTGCTTGGTCGCCATCCATTGAGAACACACCCTCACTCACAATCAGTTTATACTTAGCATTGGACTTTTCCAGCCGTGAACGTAAATGATTCATGTCGTTATGGTTAAAGCGAACAAGTGCCGCGTTTGCATGCAGTGCGCCGTCGATTAAGCTTGCATGATTAAGTTTATCCTGAAAAATCGCACTTTGCTGAGCAATGGCTTTATCTTGAAATAATGCTTTTATAACACTGCTATTAGCACTAAAGCCCGAATTAAACAGCATGGCATTGTTATAGCCCAACTGAGCACATAAGTATTTTTCGAGCTGTTGCTGCACACCTTGATAGCCAGTAACTAAAGCAGAGCTATGACTTCCTAAGCTATGCATACCTTCAAGCAAAGTGGGCTCATCGGCAAAGCCTAGGTAGTCGTTACTGGCAAAGTTAAGATAGCGTTTATTATCAACTATAATTTCACGCGCACTGGCTTGCTCAATAACATAACGCTTGCGGTTAAGCGCGCTTTGCTGGCGCGCTTGTAAATGGCTATTTATAAAATCAAATGACATAGCAATACACAATGTTAAGCAGGATAAAACAATTCTGAACTGGCTTTATCGGCCACTTTAGAAGATAACGACGCAGCAACGGCTTCATCTGAATAGTCTTCTGCCGTTTCAGGGTTCATACCCAGTTTTTTAATTAATTGCATATCAGCATCAGCTTCTGGGTTTTCTGTAGTAAGGAGTTTATCACCATAAAAAATGGAATTAGCACCGGCAAAAAAACACATCGATTGCATTTGCTCATTCATTGCGCTGCGCCCTGCCGATAAACGCACATAGCTATGCGGCATCATGATACGCGCGGTGGCAATAGTACGAATAAACTCAAACTGATCTAAGTCGTCTACGTTTTCAAGCGGTGTCCCTTTTACTTTTACTAGCATATTAATAGGGACGCTTTCTGGTTGCTGCGGTAAATTAGCCAATTGCATTAATAACCCATAACGATCGCTGGGTTGCTCACCCATACCGACAATACCGCCAGAACAAACTTTCATACCGGCATCACGCACATGATCAATAGTGTTTAGTCTGTCTGCAAAGGTACGGGTAGATATAATTTGTTCGTAGTATTCAGGTGAGGTATCTAAATTATGATTATAGTAGTCAAGCCCGGCATCACTCAGCGCATGCGCTTTTTCATTGGTAAGCTTACCTAGGGTCATACAGGTTTCAAGGCCAAGCTCTTTTACTTCTTTAACCATTTTTGAAATGTACGGCATATCACGGTCTTTAGGATCTGACCACGCAGCGCCCATACAAAAACGGGTGGCGCCTTTTTGTTTTGCAAGGCGTGCTTGCTCTACTACTTTTTCTACTTCTAGCAGGCGCTCTCGTTCTAGGTCGGTTTTATAATGACCTGATTGCGGGCAATATTTACAATCTTCAGGGCAAGCACCTGTTTTTATTGATAGTAAAGTAGAAATTTGCACCTGATTAGGATTAAAATTAGCACGGTGTACGGTCGCGGCTTTAAAAAGCAGATCGTTAAACGGCATTTCAAATAAGGCTTTAACCTCGCTATGGGTCCAATCGTGGCGAACTGTTGCAAGCTCCATAATACTCTCTTTTATTTTTTTGCTCTTGGTGTTATTGGCTTAGAATACGTATTGCCGTACCATTGTCAACGAAGCCAACTTAATTGAAGTTTACATATGAGCACAAAACACACAATAGACCTTGATTTTGACCGAAATCACATTTGGCACCCTTATACATCAATGACTCAACCAATTCCGGTTTACCCTGTTACATATGCCAATCACAACCTTATCCACCTAGAAACAGGCGAGAAACTCATCGACGGTATGGCCTCTTGGTGGAGCGCAATACATGGCTACAATCATCCCGTTTTAAATAATGCGATGACAGAGCAAATCAATAAAATGAGCCATGTAATGTTTGGCGGCATTACGCATTACAGCGCAGTGGAGCTTTGTAAAAAGCTAGTAGCAATAACGCCCGAACATTTAAACAAAGTATTTTTAGCCGACAGCGGCTCGGTTAGTGTTGAAGTAGCGATTAAAATGGCGCTGCAGTATTGGTTAAGCCAAGGCATTAATACTAAACAAAAGTTAATGACTCCGTTTAAGGGCTATCATGGCGATACCTTTGCGGCCATGAGTGTGTGCGATCCGGTTAATTCTATGCATAGCTTGTACTCTGGCTTTTTACCTGAGCATGTATTTGTACCTGCACCTGTTAGCCAATTTAATGACGAGTTTAATCAAGCCGAGGCGGATGAACTAGAACACTATTTTTTAAAACACCACCAGCAAGTTGCCGCCTTTATTATTGAACCCATAGTACAAAACGCAGGAGGAATGAACTTTTATCATCCTGAATATTTAGCCTGTGTGCGCAAGTTATGTACTCAATACGATGTATTGCTCATTTGTGATGAAATTGCCACAGGCTTTGGCCGTACAGGTAAAATGTTTGCTGTAGAGCACGCCAATGTACAGCCAGATATACTTTGTATTGGCAAGGCACTCACCGGCGGCACCATGACCTTATCAGCCACGTTAACGACCGATAAAATAGCGATAGGCATTAGCGAAGGTGAAGCCGGTGTTTTGATGCACGGACCTACATTTATGGGCAATCCACTCGCCTGCGCTGTGGCATGTGCCAGTATAGACTTATTGCTTGAACAAGATTGGCAAAAACGAATTTGTGAAGTAAACCAAGCACTTCAACAATTACATCAGTGTGGCTCACTTACTGATGTAGCTAATGTGCGCACTTTAGGTGCAATTGGCGTGGTAGAGCTGACAGATGAGGCAGGAATAGTAGATGTAGCTAAAATACAGGCTTATTTTGTTAGTCAAGGAGTGTGGATACGCCCCTTTGGTAAACTAATTTACTTAATGCCACCGTATATAAGTGACGATGCCAGTATTAAACAGCTTTGCGATGCTATATATAACGCCATAAAGGGTAAACATTACGTATAGATGGTTAATTATTTTAGCCACTAAAGTTAAAATTAAATTGATATTTCTATTTAGTTATTATTCCTCTGTAAAGTTTAGTAAATTTAACCCTTTGGCTTGATTTAGTGTGTTGATCTAAGGGATGTTTAGGGATATGATAATGACTATCATTTACAATAACATTTATGGACTCACTTGCTATGAAAATATTACTTAAGCCTGCCAAGACATTAAGTGCAACTTTTTTACTCGCTTCTGCGATTTTTGCACAACCGGCACTTGCTAACGGCCCAATTGGTGAGCATGTTAATCACCTTCAAGCTAATTTAAAAACCTACAACGAAGACGTTGAGTGGATGGTTTCAAAGGTTGATACCCTAGTAAGCGATTACGAGAAAAAAGGCGCTAAAGCAGTTAATACTGATGACTTAATTGAGTACTGGGAATCGGTTAAATTTCACAGCGCCATAGAAACAAATTATGTCCCTGTGTATGCCTCTATTTGGCAAGGTTTGTATGGCATAAAAATGGCTATTGATAACAAAAAGCCAGCCTCAGAAGTACGTTTGCAGCAACAAGCAATGAACAATGCTTTATGGCAAGGCCTAGGCGCAGTTAAGCTAGCGGCTCAGTTTCAACAAAAAGGGTTATTAAAAAGCGTTAAAGCCACAGCAACAAAAGAAATGACGCAAAGCGCGACCATTGATGAAATTAAACACAAATTAGACCGAGTGGTCGCTAAATACGCAGAGCGTTTAACCGATGAAGCAACCAGCATAGTTCACGATACTTACCTGCATTTATTTGAAGGTGTAGAAGGCACACTCATTGAGCAAGACGCTGACTTAGTAGAAGTACTTGAAAAAGACTTTAACGTAACCCTACCGCAAACTATTTCAGCTAATAAAACAGTAGACCAAGTACGTGACGTGGTTGTTGATATGCAAACTAAGTTAACCCGTGCACAAGCGCTAATTGAAAAAGCTGAAAAAGCCCGTAAGGATGTATTTTAAGTGGAACGCAGAACCTTTATTCAAGGCTTAGCTGCGTTAGGGATAGCTGGCGCTTTGCCGCTATCGCTTTCACGTGCGTTTGCCGCTGATATTGCCAACCCCGTGTCGGTAGATACATTACCTAAACTTAAAGGCGCATTGACCCTTTATTTAGGGCGTGGTGAAGGTGGCTTATACGAAAATGTTTTACAAGCCATTCAAAAAAAGAACCCGGATTTAGACCTTGCTATTCGACGCGGCCCAACTGCGGCATTGGCTAATACAATTGTTGCCGAAGCTAAAGCGGGTGTTAAACGTGCTGACTTATTTTGGGCTGTCGACTCGGGCGCTATTGGTTTAGTCACCGATGCTGGGCTTGCTAAACCTATGCCTAGTGATTTATCTGCACAGCTACAGCCACAGTTTAGATACGATGAGTGGGCACCTATAACTGGTCGTATACGTACTTTGCCTTTTAATACTGAGCGTTTAACCAAAGAGCAAATTCCAACAAGCATTATGGAAATAGCCGACAGTGATTTAAGTATTGGTTGGGCACCAGCTTATGCTTCTTTTCAATCGTTTGTTACCGCAATGCGAATTTTAGAAGGCGATGATAAAACTGCTAAATGGCTTAAAAAAGTGCAAAAACGCTCAAAAACCTACGCTGGCGAACTCGGTGTAGTAATGGGCGTTGAACGTGGTGAAGTAGATATTGGTTTTGCTAATCACTACTACACGTTACGTTTGAAGTCTGGTAAGCCCGACGCTAAACTCGATCTTGCATTTACAGAGCAAGATGCCGGTTGTTTAGTGAATGCCTCCGGTATTTTATCGCTATCTGACGACCCACTAGCAACTAACTTTATGCGCTATTTACTCAGCGTTGAAGTACAGAGTTATTTAGCGAGCGAAGCGTATGAAATTCCGCTAGTAAATGACATAAAGCAACCTGATGGCTTGCCTAAATTAACCAGTATTTCGCCACCTAAAATAGACTTAACCCAGTTGGCTGACTTACGTCCAACTATTGACTTAATGCGCAGCAGCGGCGTTTTATAATGCGAATACCACCATCTTATCCTATGGCGCTGCTTGCAGCGCTTGTTACCCTTACCCCTATTTTTGTTTTAATAACGCTTGCCAGTGACGCAAGCTCTTTTTTTGATAGCCATAATTTAACCATTTTAGGCAATACCCTGTCGTTAATGGGCTTAACTGTATTAGGCTCAATTTTAATTGGTGTGCCACTGGCGTTTATTAGCGCTTATGTGCAGCTGCCATTTAAAAAGTTTTGGTTAGTAGTATTTGCCGCCCCTTTAGCTATACCAAGTTATATTGGTGCATTTACGCTTTATGCTGCATTTGGCCCTGGTGGTGAAATACATAACTTACTTGGTTTTGAAACCCCTTCTATGTATGGCTTAACTGGCGCCGCCATTGTAATGACCTTGTATACCTTCCCGTTTGTAATGATGACAACCCGCTCTTCCTTACTCAGTCTTGATGCGAGCATGGTCAATGCAGCGCGTACATTGGGTATGTCGATGACACAAAGCGTGTTTAAAGTTATTTTGCCCCGTGTTGTAAATGGTATTGCTGCGGGCTCGTTACTCGTTGCCTTATATACGCTATCAGACTTTGGTACACCGGCAATGATGCGTCTAGATACCTTCACTCGTGTTATTTACGTAGAATATAACGCCTTTGAACTGAGCCGTGCTGCTATGTTGTCTATGCAGCTAATGGTAATTGTTGGCTTTTTACTAATGATTGAATCGCAAATTAAAACTGCGTCTGAACGCCAAGGCCGGCCCCTTATTTTATTCCCAAAAAAATGGCAATTAGGCGCAATGTTTGCCACCTTTGCACCAATTTTATTACTTGCTATTGGCTTACCACTCGCAGTATTTACACTTTGGCTAATGCGTGATGGTTTTAGTTCGTTTGATTTTAGTATTGCTTGGCACTCTACTTACGCTTCAGCCATTGCAGCTATTGTTACAGTTATTGTGGCTATTCCTTTAGCGCATGCAGCATTAACTGGAAAAGCAGGTAAAGTAATGGAACGCGTTACTTACTTTGGTTTTGGTATTCCGGGGATTGTTATGGGCACAGCGCTTGTGTATGGCGGCTTACAACTGCCATTTTTATATCAAACACTGGGCTTGTTGATCATTGCTTATATGCTACGTTTTTTACCGCTTGCGGTTGGCTCTGTGCGTACCAGCACCGAGCACCTTGATCCAAGCTTAGTAAAATCAGCCCGTGTGTTAGGCGCAAGCCCACGTGAAGCTTTCACACGTATTACTTTACCACTGACTATGCGTGGTATTATTGCAGGTGCTGCTTTAGTATTTTTAGAGTCGATGCGCGAATTAGAAGCCACACTTTTATTGGGTCCAACTGGTTTTGAAACCTTATCTACGTATTTATGGCGTGTTTACGAAGCTGGTTATTTTGGCCGCGCAGCAATACCTGGTTTATTGTTAGTGGTGATTTCGGCGGCGGCTTTAGCTATTATGATGTCTGGCGAGAAACGCAACCAGTTTGAACATTAAGGATTTTATATAAATGCTATCTGTAAGTCAGTTGTCTATAGATTATGGCAGTAATCGTGTTGTTAGTGACTTAAATTTCACTTTAGGTGAAAGCGAAATTTTAATGCTTGTTGGTCCAACAGGTTGTGGTAAAAGTACTATTTTACAAGCCCTAGCTGGGCTTTTACCAATTAGCGAGGGTGAAATTAAAGTTGCTAAATGGACTGCTACACCAAAGTATACTGTAGCCCCTGAAAAACGCAGTGTGGGTATGGTGTTTCAAGACTTTGCGTTGTTTCCCCATTTAACGGTTGAGCAAAATGTGTGTTTTAAACTAAAAGACACAAGCCCTGCTGATCATTGGATAAAGCTACTCGGTTTAGATGCGTTTAGACATAAAAAACCAGCGACACTTTCTGGGGGGCAAAAGCAACGCGTTGCATTAGCGCGCACCCTAGCCCACCAGCCAGACTTTGTATTACTTGATGAGCCACTATCAAACTTAGACGCGGCTTTAAAAGACATGCTACGTTGGGATATACGTAATGCACTTAAAGAAGCAGGCGTACCCGCTATTTGGGTAACGCACGATCAAGAAGAAGCACTTTCGGTGGGCGATCGCGTGGGTGTACTAAAAGGCGGAAAAATACAGCAAATTGATAGCCCAGAGCAATGCTTTAGTGCACCCAACAATCGCTTTGTAGCACGCTTTTTAGGTGAAGCTAGTTTTATAAAAGGAACGCTGAATAACGGCCAAGCACTTACCGATATTGGTAATGTTCCCGCTCATGGTGTTGACTGTGAAAACGGTGAGGTAGAGGTGTTACTTCGTCCAGATGATGTATTATTAGTACAAAGCAGTGTAGGAAATAATGGCGAAGTAATTTGGGTTCGCTTTGAAGGCGGCAGCAGATTATGCGCCATAAAACTAGCCTGTGGTACTGTGGTTACAAGTCGCGTGAGTCATGAAGTAGTGGTAAATCCTGGTGATAACGTACATGTATCGCTTAGTACCTCTCATCCACTGGCGGCATTTAAAAGCTAGCGCTTTATATATTCTACTTTGGAGGAAACTATGAACGGACCAAATCCAAACAATCCATCACCTATGGAAGGGTTTCCTCAAGTAGGTTATTTAAAAAACTTTATCACCTCTGCGAATATAGAGGTTGGTGATTATACCTATTACGACGACCCTGATGGCCCTGGAAACTTTGAAAAAAATGTACTTTACCATTTCGATTTTATCGGGGACCGTCTTATCATAGGTAAGTTTTGTGCGATAGCTAAAGACGTTACTTTTATAATGAATGGGGCTAATCATCAAACCTCCGGATTTTCTACCTATCCATTTTTTATATTTGGCAATGGCTGGGAAAAATCTGCACCTCAACAAGGTGATTTACCTTTTAAAGGTGATACTGAAATAGGTAATGATGTGTGGATAGGTTACAACGCTACTATTATGCCTGGGGTCAAAGTTGCTGATGGTGCCATTATAGCAAGTAAATCTGTGGTAACGTCTGATGTGCCCGCCTATAGCATTGTTGGCGGTAACCCTGCAAAATTGATAAAAAAGCGTTTTGATGATGCGACAATTAATAAACTTTTAGCAATTGCATGGTGGGACTGGAGCAGTGAAAAAATCACCGCTCATTTAGATGCCATTACACACTCTGATATAGACGTATTAGCTAAAATTTAATAATTACCACTCAAACATGTAAGCCATTTTACTAATCGTTTTTAACGGTATGTTATGGCTATTGCGTTTAGCGTATAAGTGTTGCATTGATTTATCTTTCACTTCGCCAACAATCACTTCTTTTACCTGATAGCCTAAAGCAATGGCTGCTTGTGAATAGGCAATAAATTCCCACTTTTTGATATTGGTGTTATCCACTATTACCAGTTCAATGCCTTGTGCTAAGGCATTAATAAAACGGGCCAAGTTTAAATTATGATATTGCGATAATTTAAACTTATCAAAATGGTACTCACCCTGCTCGTTAACAAAGAAATCATCTGTTGAGCAAATAAAATATTGGCTTTCATCTGCTCCGGAAAGTTCCTCGGCGAGATTTTGCGCATAATATGACTTACCACTGCCTGGTAGCCCTCGTAAAATAAAAACTTGTTTCATAGCATCCATTTTTTATTAATACGTCAATTCGGTTTATTTAGTAATAATGCCACAAATTGATGAAATTTCAGAGCAACAAATGGTAATAGTGGTTATTTAACTGCAAAAATTGGTTAAAAAAACAACGTACCACTAAAAACTTTTAAAGAGTTGCCCACAACAGTTTTTTTATTTTACTTTACTAGGTATTATACAAGGTTCAAGTGCAGTGACCTCAAATGCTAAAAAGCATGAGTAACGCACAGTTAATTTATATAGTTAGGCAACTTATATCATTGGAGTGAAGATGAGCCATTTAGCGATTTCAGAGCTATTAAAAGGCAATGTTGCGGTAGACAGCCAAGTAACCATTAAAGGCTGGATCCGTACACGCCGCGATTCAAAAGCAGGAATATCATTTTTAGCCGTTCATGACGGTTCGTGTTTTGATCCTATTCAAGCGGTAGTTCCTAATTCACTGAATAATTATGATGAAGTTACAAGCTTAACAGCAGGCTGTTCTGTGTCGGTTACCGGTGTATTAGTACAATCAGCAGGACAAGGTCAATCTTTCGAAATTCAAGCTAACTCAGTGACTGTGTTGGGTTGGGTTGAAAACCCAGACACCTACCCAATGTCGGCTAAACGCCACAGCATTGAGTATTTACGCGAACACGCTCACCTTCGCCCTCGCACTAATATGATTGGCGCAGTAACACGTGTACGTAACTGTTTAGCACAAGCAATCCACCGCTTTTACCATGAGCAAGGGTTTTACTGGATCAGCACGCCAATTATTACTGCAAGTGACTGTGAAGGCGCAGGTGAGATGTTCCGCGTATCAACGCTTGATATGCAAAATCTGCCAATGACAGACAAAGGCGAGATTGATTACAGCGAAGACTTTTTTGGTAAAGAAGCCTTTCTAACGGTATCTGGCCAACTTAATGGTGAAACGTACGCTTCAGCAATGTCAAAAATTTACACCTTTGGCCCAACGTTCCGTGCAGAAAACTCTAATACTTCACGCCACCTTGCTGAATTTTGGATGGTAGAGCCAGAAGTTGCGTTTGCTGATTTAGAAGACATCGCAAAACTGGCTGAAAACATGCTTAAGTACGTGTTTAAAGCCGTATTGGAAGAACGCCGTGACGACATGGAATTTTTCGCATTACGTGTTGAAAAAACAGCCATTAGCCGTTTAGAAGAATTTGTTGAAAAAGACTTTGCCCAAGTTGACTACACCGACGCTGTAGAGATTTTAAAAGCGTGTGGCAAGAAATTTGAGTACGACGTTGAATGGGGTGTAGATTTACAGTCTGAGCACGAGCGCTACCTAGCTGAAGAACACTTTAAAGCACCGGTTGTTATTAAAAACTACCCGCGTGATATTAAAGCATTCTACATGCGCCAAAACGAAGACGGCAAAACTGTTGCTGCTATGGACGTAGTAGCACCAGGTATTGGTGAGATCATTGGTGGTTCACAACGTGAAGAGCGTCTTGATGTATTAGATGCACGCCTTGAAGAGATGGGCTTAAACAAAGAAGACTACAGCTGGTACCGCGATCTACGTAAATACGGTAGCGTGCCACACTCTGGCTTTGGTTTAGGGTTTGAGCGCTTAGTTGCTTATGTTACCGGTATGGGTAACGTACGTGATGTAATTGCGTTCCCACGTACTAAAGGCAGCGCAACTTACTAAGCTAAGCTTTGTAACGTTAAATAAAAAAACCAACCCGCGGGTTGGTTTTTTATTGTCTGATATATTAATTTGCATAAATACTTGAACAATTTGCCTCCCGCTTAGGGAAGCAAATTGTTATAAATACTAAATCTTTATAAATATTTTTCGTTTATAAAGCATATTCGAAATTACCCAAAAGCCAATAACATGCAATAAAGCAAAGGTGAACGATGCCAATTTAGCGCTCATAACTAAGGCGAGTTGCTGATACATCCAATCCCCTAAGTTTAGCTCTCCACTATTAATCAGTGAATAGCTCAGTACCCACACAGCCGATAATACATATATAAACAGTGGGTTTGATCCATACACAATTAATGGATTAACAAGACGCTCAGGTTTAACAATGTCACAAAGCCAAACAAAAAATGCCAACACAAAACAAGCAATCCCGGATGTGTAAATAACAAAGCTACTGGTCCAAAGTGATTTATTAATTGGCATAACCATTGAGGTTAATTGCCCGATAACAACTGCAACTACACCAATAACTAATAAACGCTTAATGCTTGTCCACTGGCTACTTGTGCTCGTTAACAGGCGGGTCACTTCAAAACCAAACAAGATACTCACCACAGAGGGTAACGTACTGATCAGCCCTTCTGGATCAAATGCTAGCCCTTTGCCTTGCCATAAATGCGACTCACCTAGTACGGCAATATCAACCGCTCTAACTAGGTTATTTTCGAGTGTATAAGCGTTTTCAGCGCCAACGCTTAACAGTAATAACCAATAAGCAACTAAGATAATAACCGATAGCGTTAACACCCCTCGCCTATTTAAAAACAACACACAGATAGACGCTAAAATATAGGCTATCCCTATACGTTGCAGTACACCTAATATTCTCAAGTTTTCAATATTGGTAGTAAAGGGATAAATATTTAAAGCTAGACCAATGGCAAATATAATTGCTCCACGTTTAACTAGTCTTAATACTTGGCTAGCAATGGCTGCACTGTTCGTTTTTTTGAACGAAAAAAACATCGCAGAGCCAATAATAAACATAAAAAACGGAAAAATTACATCCGTAGGGGTACAGCCATGCCAATCTGCATGAAGTAAAGGGGCATACACATGGGACCACGATCCCGGAGTGTTTACCAGTATCATTAACGCTATGGTTAGCCCACGCATAGCATCAAGTGCTTTATACCTTGTCATTTTGGCTCCTATTTAATAATTTGTATTTCTACAAATGACAACGCTGTCACTTTGTAGTAAAAAAACTTAAATCGCAAGTAATTTAGATAAGTGGAGTTGTTGAATTAAAAAAGCCGCAGAATCAATAATGAAACGGCGGCTTTAAATCAGAATTTGTTACTTTAGGAGCGGTTTATTGCTGTCCTTTATAGTGCTTGCTCTAACTGTGGTAAAACATCAAATAAGTCAGCAACTAAACCGTAATCAGCTACTTGGAATATTGGCGCATCAGGGTCTTTATTAATGGCAACAATAACTTTTGAATCTTTCATACCCGCAAGATGCTGAATGGCACCACTAATACCCACAGCAATATATAAATTAGGCGCGACAATTTTACCTGTTTGCCCTACTTGCATATCGTTAGGCACAAAGCCCGCGTCAACCGCTGCACGTGATGCACCAATAGCGGCACCGAGTTTATCGGCAATGCCATTTAATAATGCAAAATTTTCACCATTTTGCATACCACGACCACCCGAAATAACCACATCTGCAGCCGTTAGCTCTGGACGCTCTGATTCAGTTTGTTCAACACTAACAAAACTGCTTAACTGTGAATCAGAGACTGCATCTACAGCGGTTACATTAGCTGGAGCTTGCTCGCCTTGTAAATCAAAGCTACTTGCACGTACTGTGATCACTTTTTTACTATCGAGCGATTTAACCGTTGCAATAGCATTACCCGCGTAAATTGGGCGCTTAAATGTATCTGCGTCAATTACGTCAATAATTTCTGAAATTTGCGCTACATCTAATAATGCGGCAACACGCGGCATAAAGTTTTTACCTGTAGTAGTTGCACTTGCCACAATATGGCTGTAACTATCTGCAAGTGATAACACTAAATCTGTCATACTTTCAGCAAGTTGATGCTCATAAACTGTATTATCAGCAAGTAAAACATTCGCAACACCCTCAATGCTCGCGAGTGACTCACTCATGGCACCTAAGTTTAAGCCCGCTAATAATACATCAACATCAAAGCCTAATTTTTTAGCGGCATTAATCGTTTTTGAGGTTTCTGGTTTTAAGGCACCGTTATCGTGCTCTGCAATTACAAGAGTTTTCATTTAAATCACCTTTGCCTCTGTTTTAAGTTTTTCTACAAGCTGTGCAACATCTTCAACAATAATCCCGCCGCTACGTTTTGCAGGCTCTTCTACACTGACCAATTCAATACGCGGGGCTAAATCTACACCTAGCGAATCAGCCGCAATAACTTCTAACGGCTTACGTTTGGCTTTCATAATATTAGGTAGCGACGCATAACGAGGCTCATTTAAACGTAAATCGGTGGTGACTATTGCGGGTAAATTAAGTGCAACGGTTTGTAAACCGCCATCAACTTCACGAGTAACATTTACTTTGCCATTTTCAATAACCACTTTAGAAGCAAACGTACCTTGACCACGGTTAGTCAGCGCCGCTAGCATTTGACCTGTTTGATTATTATCAGAATCGATTGACTGTTTTCCTAAAATAACCAGTTCAGGCGATTCTTGTTCAACTACTTTGGCAAGCAATTTTGCTATATGTAAAGACTCTAAATTTTCTTCTGTTTCAACATGAATCGCTTTATCTGCGCCCAAAGCCAGTGCTGTGCGTAATTGTTCTTGAGATGCTTTAGCGCCAATAGTAACAACAACTACTTCGGTTGCAGTACCCGCTTCTTTTAAACGAATCGCTTCTTCCACAGCAATTTCACAAAATGGGTTCATGGCCATTTTTACGTTAGTTAAATCAACACCGCTGTTGTCAGGTTTAACGCGAGCTTTTACGTTGTAGTCGATCACTCTTTTTATTGGTACGAGAACTTTCATAGGGACTCCATAATTATTTAAACCTATAAGCTAACGTCTACGTCAACCTATTTATTTTATGAAATCAGACTACTTCCTGTTGACGTAAACGTCAACCTAAAATAACCTTAAACTATTCACAACCTGTAACGATTAATTTGCATAACAAAGAAACAGGTTGCTTAGCTTACTTTTTGCCAAATAATGCAAAGGTGAGTCCGTCATAGATAAAGAGGTTATTATGATTGAACGCGAAACCATGGAATTTGATGTTGTAGTTGTAGGGGCAGGTCCTGCGGGGCTTTCAACAGCAATTAAACTCGCGCAGCAAGCACAAGAAAAACAACAAGAGTGCATGATATGTGTAGTTGAAAAAGGCTCAGAAGTTGGCGCACATGTATTATCAGGTGCAGTTTTTGAAACCAAAGCACTTGACGAATTACTGCCAAATTGGCAAGAACTCGGCGCTCCTGTTTCGACTAAAGTGGTAAATGATGAGATTTACTGGTTTAACAACGAACATAAAGCAACCTCAATTCCTCACTTTGCTACACCAAATACATTTCATAACAAAGGTAACTACATTGTTTCTATGGGTAATGTATGTCGCTGGTTAGCAGAGCAAGCGGAAAACCTTGGAGTAGAAATATTTCCAGGCTTTAGTGCGCATTCAGTCATTATTGAAGATGATGTTGTAAAAGGCATCATTACTGGCGATATGGGTGTAGATAAAAATGGCAATGAAAAAGACGGTTACATGCCAGGTATGGAGCTACGCGCTAAGTACACAGTATTTGCTGAGGGCTGTCGCGGTCATTTAGGTAAGCAACTGATCAATCAGTTTGCTTTAGACGATGAAAGTTCACCACAGCATTATGGTTTAGGTTTTAAAGAAATTTGGCAAGTTGATGAATCTAAACATCAATTGGGTAAAGTTGTACACGGAACCGGTTGGCCATTAAGCGGTGACACTGGCGGTGGCGCCTTTATGTATCACAGCGAAAACAACCAAGTGGTTGTGGGGTTAATTGTTGATTTAAATTACTCTAACCCACACTTAAGCCCGTTTGATGAATTTCAACGATTAAAACATCACCCTATTTTCAAAAATACACTTGAAGGTGGAGAACGCATTGCCTATGGCGCACGTGCCATTGCAAAAGGCGGTTTACATTCATTACCAAAAATGCACTTCCCAGGTGGTTTATTAGTAGGTTGTGATGCTGGCACGCTTAATTTTGCAAAAATTAAAGGCAATCATACGGCTATGAAGTCAGGCATGATAGCCGCTGAGGTCATTTTTAATGCGCTACAGAACGATTTAGCTAATAATGATTTAACCCAGTACACCGCTGAGTTTAAAAAGTCATGGGCGTATAAAGAGCTGTATCAGTCTCGTAATTTTGGCCCTGCTATGCATACCTTAGGTAAATTTGCAGGCGGCGCATATAACACGCTTGATCAGAATATATTTAAGGGTGCCCTACCGTTTAGCTTTAAAGATAACGTACCTGACCATGCAACTTTAAAAGACGCTAACCAAGCTGAAAAAATTAACTATCCTAAGCCTGATGGCAAACTCAGTTTTGATAAGCTTTCTTCGGTATTTTTATCTAATACTAATCATGAAGAATCGCAGCCGTGTCACTTAAAACTAAAAGATGCATCAATTCCGATTAACGTTAACTTAGTTAAATTTGACGAGCCCGCTCAGCGCTATTGCCCTGCCGGCGTTTACGAAGTACAAGAAGTAGAAGGCGAGCAATCCTTTGTGATCAACGCGCAAAACTGCGTGCATTGTAAAACCTGTGATATTAAAGATCCGAGCCAAAATATTACCTGGGTAACTCCCGAAGGTGCTGGTGGCCCTAACTATCCCAATATGTAACAACCTTTCTATAGAAATTATAAACTTATCCTAAATTGCAGGGGCTTCGGTCCCTTTTTTGCGCTATGCTGTTAAGTAATATGAATGAATGAGAGTGTGTTATGGCGTCGTCGAGTGTAATTTTTCGTTTTTTAGCAGAGCCAACCGATGTAAATTTTGGTGGTAAGGTGCATGGCGGTGTGGTCATGAAGTGGATTGACCAAGCGGGTTATGCCTGTGCTGCGGGCTGGAGCGGCCACTACTGTGTAACGGTATCGGTTGCAGGCGTTAAGTTTAGCCGCCCTATCTTAGTTGGCCAAATTGTTGAGGTTGAAGCAAAAATTGCACACACCGGCAAAACCAGCATGCAAATTTTTATTCAAGTTCGCTGTGGCGACCCGAAAACGCAAAACCTAGTTGAAACCAATCACTGTGTTATTAGCTTTGTTGCTATGGATGAAACGGGTTACCCTGTGGCGGTACCAGAATTTAAATCGGTTACCGATGAAGACAAAAAACTTGAGAACTACGCAATTAAAATGAAGCAAATAGCCATTGAAACAGAAAACTTATTAGATAAAGTTTAATTTAGTTGCTTTTATAGGTATGTAGAAACTACAACAACTTGTAAAAGCTACAATTTTTAATTTTTATGGATTAACTGCACGCTGAACACCTGATTGTTTTGCGTGCCAAAAAAAACAAAACAGCTCAACAAACACACATAAAGGCCAAATATTATGCGAAATAATACTTGGCACGCTCACTGCAATTAGTAAATCGACGTTTGATGAAATAATTCATCGATATTACTTTTTAAAGGAGCTATATAATGATTAAAACACTTTCTCTTTCTGCACTTGCTTTAGCAACACTGGGTTTTAATTCAGCGGCACAAGCTGATGTTACCGACATGGACTCTCCGCGTATTTACACTGGTATTGGTTATGGCCAATATTCATTTCAGTTTGAAGATAGCGAAAACGACACCGACTTTGATGACGACGCGCAAATGTTAAAAGGTTACATTGGTACCCAATTTAATGAACATTTAAGTCTTGAGCTTGCCTATCTAAATTTTGATGAAGTGAGTGATATAGACAGCAAAGCTGAAATTGATGGCGTATCGTTAGCAGCACGTTTTGCAGCGCCGATCACTGAAGACTTTTCTGTTTATGCAAAAGGTGGTTGGTTTGAATGGGATGCAGACGTTACTCAAGAGCTACCGGTTGGCAGCATCAGCGCATCTCAAGATGGCGGCGACGTGTTTTACGGTGCAGGTATTGAATATGCATTTACAACCAATATGCAAGTGCGTTTAGAGTATGAGCGTTATGAATTAGAAGATGATATTGATCCAGAAATGGATGTTGCGTCAGTATCATTCCAATACATGTTTTAATAAAAGCTTAATTGTTAAAACATTAGGTAAGGCTATTTTTAGCCTTACCTTTTTAATTTTACATTTAAACCAATCAGTCTATAACTCCTCTCCTAATTAAGCTAATGCCAGCAACATTAATAACAGGTAGAATAACGCTCTATTTTTTCTATAACCGAGCATTATGAGCGATTATCAAATTTCGGCTATTGGCCATATTCAATCTCCGTATAAACAAAAATTTGCCATTCCTAGGCAACCTAGATTAGTACCCGAGGCTAAAGCCAAACTGATTTTTGCCAAAGAATTTAATCGTGAAGAGTTTGTTCGCGGATTAGATGAATTTAGCCATATTTGGCTGTTATTTCGTTTTCATGAAACTGCTGATAAAGGCTATTCAGCAATGGTGCGCCCGCCGCGCCTTGGCGGTAATGAGCGTAAAGGCGTATTTGCTACTCGTGCTACTTTTCGTCCAAATGCCATTGGCATGAGTGCAGTAAAGTTAGAGGGAATTGAGTATACAAACGGCCAGTTGGCGTTATTGCTCGCCGGTATTGATTTACTTGATGGCACACCCATCGTAGATATAAAACCTTATTTACCCTATTCAGACTCATTACCCGATGCAAGCGCTGGATTTGCCGATACGCGCCCAGAGACTCAAATGAGTGTTGAGTTTAGCCAACAGGCTATAGAATTTATAAATAAACAAAGTCACTATCCTGAGCTACAAGCGTTTATTAGTAATGTGCTAAAACAAGATCCGCGCCCTGCCTACAAAAAGCAAAAACAAGGCGTGCAAAGCTATGGTATGAATTTGTATGAATACAATATTACTTGGCAAGTGACTGATTCTCATCATCTGGTTACTCATATTGAGCTCAGTTAAGCTAACTTTAAAGCCCTGCTATGGCTATAAAATTCGATAAAAAATCACTTAGCGCTTTAGTGTCAATGCAACCGCTGGTAAACTGAGCGCCTTAATTAAAAGAACATATCACTCTATTTCGGAAAAAACATGCGTACTAGTCAATATATACTCGCTACACTTAAAGAAACGCCATCCGATGCGGAAATTGTCTCGCATCAATTAATGCTTAGAGCCGGAATGATCCGTCGCGTCGCTTCGGGTTTATACACTTGGCTTCCCTCTGGCTTACGTGTGCTAAGAAAAGTAGAAAACATAGTACGCGAAGAAATGGATAAAGCCGGCGCAATTGAAATGCTTATGCCTGTTATTCAGCCTGCTGATTTATGGGAAGAGTCTGGCCGCTGGAGTGAGTTTGGTCCTGAGTTAATGCGCTTTACCGACCGTCATAATCGTGAATTTGCCATGGGCCCTACCCATGAAGAAGTGATCACCGATTTTGTTCGTAAAGAAATTAACAGCTACAAACAACTACCAATTACTTTGTACCAAGTACAAACTAAAGTACGTGACGAACGTCGCCCACGTTTTGGTGTTATGCGTGCCCGTGAATTTACTATGAAAGATGCCTACTCATTCCATTTAACCGATGAATGTTTAGATGCAACGTATCAAGTAATGCACAAAGCCTACTGTAATATTTTTGAACGTTTAGGCTTAGATTACCGCCCAGTAATTGCAGATACAGGCTCTATTGGCGGTAGTGTATCGCATGAGTTCCATGTACTTGCAGAATCTGGCGAAGATGCCATTGCTTTTAGTGATGCCAGCGACTACGCCGCTAATATTGAAAAAGCCGAAGCATTAGCGCCAACTGAAGCTCGCCCACAAGCAAGCAAAGAGTTAAAAGCATTCCCAACGCCTGATGCTAAAACAATTAATGAGCTTAAAAAACACTATGGCGTAAAACCCCATCGCGGTGTTAAAACATTAGTGGTTTATGGTACTCCTAATGAAGACGGCGTACGCGGGCTTGTTGCATTAGTACTGCGTGGCGATCACGAACTTAATGAACTCAAAGCTGAAAAGCACCCATTGGTTGATTCTCCACTTGAAATGGCAACCGAAGCAGATATTGTTGCTGCCATTGGCGCAAAACCAGGCTCTTTAGGCCCAGTTGGCTTGAACATGCCTATTATTGTAGATAGAACAGCGGATGTAATGGCTGATTTTGTAGCCGGTGCCAATAATGATGATGAGCACTTTAGCGGTATTAACTGGGATCGCGACGTAACAAACTACGAAGTTGCTGATATCCGTAATATTGTAGAAGGCGATCCTAGCCCGTGTGGTCAAGGCACGTTACAAATTAAGCGCGGTATTGAAGTGGGTCATATTTTCCAGCTAGGTACTAAGTACTCAGAAGCATTAAAAGCAGGTGTACTAAGCGAGTCAGGTAAAAACCAAATAATGACTATGGGCTGTTATGGAATTGGTGTATCACGTATTGTTGCTGCAGCTATTGAGCAAAATAACGATCAATACGGTATTACATGGCCTAAAGCTATAGCTCCTTTCGATTTAGCAATTGTGCCAATGAATATGCATAAATCGCATCGAATTCCTGATATTGCTAATAACCTATATCAAGGTTTAAAAGATGCAGGCCTAGATGTGCTATTTGATGACCGTAAAGAGCGCCCTGGTGTTATGTTTAACGACATGGAATTACTTGGTGTACCTTACACACTTGTCATTGGTGAGCGTAACCTTGATGAGAATAAGGTAGAACTTAAAAACCGTCGCACCGGTGAAAAACTTATGATAGATATTGATAGCGCAATTGAAACTATTAAAGCGCAATTTAAATCATAAATAGTAATCTCATTAAAAAACCGCTGTATGATTTTTTCATACAGCGGTTTTTTATTAATAGCTTATAAACCAAGGTTCGCTTATCTAGTTCTAGATAAACACTAAACCTAAGCATATAGCACTCTCTCTTAATGATAATTTATAAAAAAGGTCGCTGTGCGACCTTTTTTTATACTTTGCAATTAAAATGGTTATCTAAACAACACGTCTTCGCGGTTAAACCATTTAACACAAAATGCTAGTAGCGCACCAGCTATCAGTGCCGTAGCCAAAAATATCAATCCCACCAGCGTGTAATCGACTGTGCCTTTAATAATTTCTTTAATCGCTAAGGCGACGTTAGTAACCGGAATAAAGGCTGTTTTAGTAGTAAGTTCCATATTAGGCATAACAGAAATAACAATTGGGAAAAACACCACTATACTTAACGGCGTCATGTAATTTTGTGCTTCTTTAAACGAACGTGCATAAATTGATATAGCCAATGCTAATGAAGAAAAAATGGCTGCAACTGGCAATAGTAATACAAAAATCATTAGCAAGTCTGTAATGCCTAAAGTGCTAAACGCAGCTTTAATAAACTCTAGATCAGCAAATGCGAGTGCTAAGGCTATCCACCCACCCATACTAATCACCGTAATAGTAGTTGATGCGATTGAAGTAGTGAGTAGAGTAATAAATTTACCCAATACGAGCTCGGTACGAGTAATTGGTGTAAGTAGTAAGGTTTCTAACGTGCCACGTTCTTTTTCACCAGCGCCTAAATCAATTGCTGGGTAACTTGCCCCCATTAGCACTAACGGAATAAGTAAATAAGGTAAAAGCCCACCCATCTTTTCACCTAAGTTTTCACGTTTGTCTGCAGTATCAACTTTAACCACATTAATAGGCTTTAAAATAGATTGTTGTGCGCTTTTATCGATACCAAAGCTCAATAGTTTACTTTCTTGAAGTGTATCGCTGTACTCTTTAGCAAGCTCTTTTACTCGCTCAAATAAAAAGTTAATTGATTTTGAATCATTAAATACAACTTGCCATTCACTTTGCTTTTTATCATCTAATGTTTGCACTGCATCGCTTGGTAAGTATATGCCCATGTCGATATCACCAGCAGTTACGCCTGCTTTTAGCTCCTCAACACTATTGAAGGTTTTATCGCCTTTATATAACTCAAAGCTTTTATGATAAAACACTTTATCAGTAAATTCTGGAGCAAAGTCGCCATTGATAATTGCATAGGTATTTACCTTTTGCTCTGCATCAAGCGCAGCTTGCGAAGAGATAAACGCAACCACAGCAAATAACAACGGAAAAACCACAATCGGAAATACCACCACGAATAACAAGGTTTTTTTATCGCGTAGCAGCTCTGTTAATTCCTTTTTAAAAACTTCAAACATCTTGCTTCTCCGTTAATATGTTCATAAACGCTTGGTTTAATTCTTCGCTGTTACCCGCTTGTTTAAATTCAGCGAGCGTTCCATCAAAACAACTTACACCTTCATTAATAACCGCTACACGGTCACATAAAAGCGCAACTTCATCTAAATGGTGCGTAGAAAAAATAACAGGAGTGCCTTGTGCTTTTAAGCCTTTAATAAAATTAATTACTGTTTGCGTGGTCATAATATCAAGCCCGGTAGTTGGCTCATCAAGAATAACAACGTCTGGGTGATGCACCACAGCACGCGCTATATTGGCTTTTTGTTTCATACCGGTTGATAAGTTTTCAGCGCGCTTATCAATAAATTTATGCATATCGAGTAAGGTAAATAACTCTTCACAACGTGCCTTGATCGCTTGCTTACTCATGCCATGTAGCTTTGCAAAATATTCGATATTTTCTTTTACCGTTAAACGGCCATATAAACCAGTAGAGCCAGACAAAAACCCAATAGATTTACGCCCAATGAGTGGCTTTTTAATTATGTCATTTCCAGCAATAGTAATACTGCCATCATCCGGTTTTAATGCGGTTGAAATCATTCTTAAGGTGGTGGTTTTACCCGCACCATTAGGGCCCAGTAGCCCCAGCACTTCGCCTTTAGCACAGCTAAAGCTGACATTTTTAACAGAGTGAAAAAAGTCTTTATCTTCGCGTGGGTCTACTTCATCTATTTTATTTTTTTTATGATCTTTGGTGAGCTTAAACTTCTTCTTAAGCGCGGTGACTTCTATCATTTTCGTGTCCTTCGTTTCGGTCTAAAATAGTCCGTATTGTCGTAAAATGATGAATTGTTATTCTCCTCAAACCAACCAGGAACACCTAATAAAGGTAAAGGTGAAAGCTGTTTATTATCGGCTAAACAATCATCATTTTTAATCATCTCATAAAGTCGCTGATCTAGGTACTGGTACTGAGTTACTAAATCTTTACAAAATATTTCATCGGGTACATTCACAAATAATGCTTTTCCTGTGAGCCCAATATAAGGTTTGGTCAACATTTCGTAATTAGCGTGGCCAAACATGAATGGCGCTATAGTTTTACCCCACTGCTCTCTATGCATTATAAATGCTGTTTTCCATTGGTGGTCTCTTAAGCATGCTTTCCAATTTGAATCACTAATAGCTAAAACTACGCCACACTCGTCAAACAGGGTTAATGCGTTACGATGTTTACTGCGTTGTTTTAAACCATGCACTGCTATTTCATCTACATGACGCTGATTGATTAGAGCTTTTGTTTTTGGGAATAAACACCAAATAAAACCACCAAACAGATCATGCCAATTTTGCTGGCGAGTAGGTACTTCCCCAGTTTCAAAAATAACTTGTTCATAATAGCGCTCAGCAAAGTCAACCTTTGCATCATCGATAAAACGAACGGGGAGATTATTTGCGTTTATGGCATTTAAGTACGGGGCAAAATACGCAGGTTCTGGCCAGTCTGTTTGTTGATGAATTTTAAACAGCTGACGTAAGTGAGCAAATGCCCCTGTGTTTAGGCTCGTTACTTGGAATTGTTCTGGGGGAGTAAAACGCTTCATTGTTACCTTTACTGTACATTTTTATCCGTGACAGTTTACCGCAAAAACTGGTTCTAATTAACAGAAGTTAATATACTAGGGCCACTTAGAACAAAAAAAGAGCCAATATGAAACGTTATTTTTCTTTGACCTTAATCACAACAGCGATTCTAGCGGGTTGTGCAACAACAAGTATCACTTCTGACGATGTCGCGAAAGGCTATAACAGCATTCAAGCCGATGAAATTGCTAAGCATGTAAAAGTGTTAGCCTCTGATGAGTTTGGTGGTCGTGCTCCTTCATCTGAAGGTGAAAAGCTTACGCTTGACTACTTAACAAAAGAATTTACTGCATTGGGCTTTGAACCGGGTAACGGTGATAGTTTTTTCCAAGAAGTCCCGCTTGTATCATTAGAAGCAGACTCTGACATGGTGCTTAATATTGGCGGTAAAGACTACCAATACAAAAAAGACATGGTAATGGGTAGTAGCCGTATAAGTGCGCAAGAAGGGATTGAAAATTCAGAGCTGGTATTTGTCGGCTACGGTGTTAACGCACCTGAATATAATTGGAATGATTACGAAGGCCTAGATGTTAAGGGTAAAACCGTCGTGATGCTGGTAAATGATCCTGGTTTTGCAACTAAAGACCCTGATTTATTTACCGGTGATGCCATGACCTATTACGGGCGCTGGACTTATAAATACGAAGAAGCAAGCCGTCAAGGTGCAGCGGGCGCTATTATCATTCATGAAACGGCTCCTGCTTCTTACCCTTGGTCAGTGGTTGAGAACTCGTGGAGTGGCGAGCAGTTTGGTTTTGTAAAAGATAATAACAACATGGATCGTGTTGCTGTTGAAGGTTGGGTTACTGTTGATGTAGCAAAAGAGCTATTTACTAAAGCAGGCCTTGATTTTGATACTGCTAAAGCAGAAGCAGCTAAAGGCGCTTACCATGTAGATATGGGCGATTTAGCTGCCACTGTGAATGTAAAAAATACCATCAAAAAATCGGTATCTTATAACTTTATTGCCACTCTTCCTGGTAGCAAAACGCCAGATGAGCATATTATTTACTCTGCGCATTGGGATCATTTAGGAACGGATAAAAATCGTAAAGGCGATCAAATTTATAATGGTGCCCACGATAATGCGACAGGTACAGCCGGTATGATCGAAGTGGCTGAAGCCTTTACTAAACTAGGTAAACGCCCTGACCGCTCTATGACCTTTTTAGCGGTAACCGCTGAAGAACAAGGTTTGCTTGGCTCAAAATATTACGCCGCTAACCCGGTTATTCCGGCAAATAAAACCGTTGCTAATATTAATATGGATAGCTTAAACCTATTAGGAAAAGTAAAAGATATTAGTGTGGTGGGTATTGGTAAATCGCAAATGGATAAACTATTAGCTACTGCTGCAAAAGAGCAAGGCAGAACAGTATCAGGCGACCCTAAGCCATCTTCAGGTGGGTACTACCGCTCTGATCACTTTGCCTTTGCCAATATGGGCGTACCTGCTATGTATGCTGGTGGTGGTTCAGAAGCGTTTGATGAAGAAACGGCTAATTACCGCAAGCGTATGAGCTTGGTATTGCGCGGTTGCTACCACCAGCCTTGTGATAGATATCGTGATGAGTGGGATTTATCAGGTGCGGTTCAAGATTTACAACTATTTTATAAAGTAGGTTTTGATATTTCACAGCAAACTCAATGGCCTACTTGGAATGAAAACTCAGAGTTTCAACGTAAATAAGCGTTTTCAAGCAACCACTCAAATGATATTGATTATCATTTAATAAAATAGTACAGTGCGATCTAGTTTTTTAATTAGGTCGTACTGTATGTTTTTAACAGAACATTTAGGAGTTATTTCGCCAGCTGCAAAACGTGTTTTTCATCAAAATAAACGCCTAATTTTACCCCTGTTAATTTTAGTCTGTTTAGCCCTGCCCAGCTTACGCACTATAACAATCACTGCACTCAGTGATGCTTTTTTTCAAGTCAGTGTGTTTGTTGCTGCGACCCTATTTATTTACTACTACGCGATTGATCATTTACCCCAACTAGAACTTCGTTATCTAAATGCTAAGTCTCCTGTGTTAGAGGTCAACTTTGCTGCATTTTTAGGAATGCTGCCAGGCTGTGGTGGTGCAATCATTGTGGTTACCCAATTTACTAAGGGACAAGCCAGCTTTGGGGCTATTGTTGCGGTATTAACGGCTACAATGGGTGATGCCGCATTTTTATTATTAGCTACCCGCCCTACTGACGGCTTAACAATAATGGCAATAGGCTTAGTCGTTGGAACGCTAACAGGCTTACTGGTTAATAAACTGCATAAAACAGGTTATTTATGCCCTACCAATCAAAAGCAAACACAACCAGTGACTGTATTGCCAACCAAAATAATAAAGTTGAGCAAGCCTATTTGGTTAATTGCTATTATTCCTGGATTAGTGATTGCTTTTGTACTGGCGTTTAATATTGATTTAAGCCAATTTGGCAATCATGTAGTAAATGCGGTCAGTGTTTTTGGCGCATTAATGGCATTGTTTGTGGTGTTTATGTGGGCGCTATCATCAAAAGGTGAAAGCTACAAGGAAGTGACCTCAGAAGATGATGTATGCAGTCCGCCTTCAAAAATAACAAAAGTACTGCAAGATACTCATTTTGTAACCGCGTGGGTGGTTGCCTCCTTTATATTGTTTGAACTACTGGTGAGCGTGTTTGGTCTTGATTTAAAAACATGGTTTTTAAATTATGCCTATTTAGCACCTTTAATTGTGGTATTAATTGGTTTTTTACCCGGTTGTGGGCCGCAAATCATTGTCACCACGTTATACATTCAAGGTGTGATACCGTTTAGTGCTTTAGCAGCGAACGCTATTTCCAACGATGGCGATGCGCTTTTCCCTGCCATTGCTATGGCACCCAGAGCGGCCATTATTGCCACACTATATACCGCAGTTCCGGCGTTATTAGTGGGTTATGGACTGTATTTTTTCAGCTAAATTGAACTACCTTTTATTGAATTAATTTACTTTTCAAGATATAAAAAACCAGCTAATTAGCTGGTTTTATTTATTTATATTAATAATTTAATGAAAAAGATTAGCGCATTGCCATCATCATTTTAGCTGGCTGCTCTAAGTATTCTTTCCATAAATTATTAAAGCGCGCTATCGTGCCGCCATCAATTACACGGTGATCACCTGACCAGCTTACTTGCATAATTGCACGTGAAACCACCTGCCCTTGCTGATCAAAGCGTGGAAGGTGCTGTAATTTACCAAGTGCAACAATCGCGACTTCTGGCTTATTTATGATTGGCGTTGCAATAGTGCCGCCAATCGCACCAATGTTAGAAATGCTAATAGTGCCACCTTTTAAATCATCAGGTGCAACTCGCCCTTCGCGAGCAGAATCAGTAAGCTGAGTTAAACTGTTAGCAACCTCTACAATGCTTTTAGTTTGACAAGCTTTAATATTAGGCACTAATAAGCCCACTTTAGAATCTACCGCAACCCCAATATTATGATCGTCATAGTAAGTAATTTCGCTACAATCATCATTTACTTTTGAGTTAAGTACTGGAAATTGACTCATTGCCAACGATAACGCCTTAATAAAAAACGGCATCATAGTTAACTTAACGCCCTGAGCTTTATATTGCTCTTTCAGATCAGTTCTAAGTGCAATTAAATCAGTTAAGTCAATTTCATCACTGTAGGTAAAATGTGGAATAGTAGAAACCGACGCTACCATTTGTTTAGCCATGGCCGCTTTAATACCTTTAATCGCTTCTGTTCGCGTTCCACCTGTGCTCGTTACATGTTCAGTGCTGCTGGTTTTTTTACTCTCAGAAGCTTGTGGTTTATTAAGCTCAGAAGTATCCATACCAGATGGCACTTCATTTTTTATAAACGCTTCAATATCTTGTTTATAAATACGACCATTTTTACCACTGCCTGGTACGCAAGTTAAATCTACATCAAGCTCTCGCGCTTTACGTCTAACCGCAGGTGAGGCAACTGCTTTTTCGTTAACAATCGCAGTTTGTGGTTGTGTTTGTTTAGCCGGTGAATCGGTAGTTGCATTGCTTTGTGCTTTTACGACCGCTTGATTAACATCAACATCTTCTTTTGCGGCTTGACCTGCTATGGTCATTTGAAACAACGGGCTATGTACTTTGGCAATTTCACCTTTTTGATAATATAGCTTTTGTACAGTACCGGTATATTTAGCCGGTATCTGTACCAATGCTTTATCAGTCATTACATCACAAACAGCTTGGTCTTCTTCAATCTCATCGCCTTCTGCTACTAACCACTCTACAATTTCACACTCAACAATACCTTCACCAATATCGGGTAAGATAAAATCTTCTAAGTATTCACGAGTAGATGTTGGTGCAGATGATGTTTCAGTCTTTTCGCTGGGTGCTTCCCCGGCAACATCCATTGCAAATAACGGCGCATGTACTTTAGCAATATCGCCTTTTTTGCAATGTAGCTTAGTGATCACCCCATCATGTACCGCAGGAATTTGCACTAAGGCTTTATCTGTCATCACATCACAAATAGGCTGATCTTCTTTTACTGTATCACCTTCTTGCACCAGCCATTCGACTACTTCGCATTCAACAATGCCTTCACCAATGTCAGGTAATATAAAATCTTTAGCCATGGAAACCCCTAAAAGTTCACTGATTGTTTAATTGCGGCCATTACTTTCAATGCATCTGGAACATATTCTTTTTCAAGCGCCAGCGGATATGGTGTATCTAAACCACAGACACGTAAAATAGGCGACTCTAAATGTAAGAAACACTCTTGAGCGATAGTTGCCGCAATTTCAGCGCCAAAACCATTGGTAATAGGTGCTTCATGACTAACAATAAGACGGCCTGTTTTTGTCACTGACTTAGCAATCGTTTCAACATCCCATGGTAGAATACTGCGAAGGTCAATTACCTCACAGCTTATACCTTGTTCGCTGGCTTGTTTAGCAGCTGCTTCTACAATTTCCATTTGTGCCCCCCACGCCAATAAAGTAACGTCAGTGCCCTCTTGAACCACTTCGGCTTTGCCTAGTTCAATGCTGTAATCTTCTTCTGGCACTTCACCCGTAGATGCACGATATAAGCGTTTTGGCTCAAAAAATAGCACTGGGTTATCGTCTTTAATACATGCGCGAAGTAAGCCTTTAGCTTGATAAGGATTACGCGGCACGACAATTTTTAACCCTGGCGTATGAGCAAAATATGCTTCTGGTGATTGCGAGTGATACAAACCACCAGCAATACCGCCGCCGTATGGTGTTCGTATTGTTAGATTACCCACGTTAAATTCATTACCGCTACGGTAACGAAACTTAGCAGATTCATTCACAATTTGATCAAACGCAGGAAAGATGTAATCAGCAAATTGAATCTCAGCAAGCGCTGGTGCACCAAATGCGGCCAATCCGTTAGCAAAACCTAAAATGCCTTGCTCTGTAAGCGGCGTGTTGAATACTCGGTGCTTACCGTATTTTTCTTGTAAGCCTGATGTTGCTCTAAAAACACCGCCAAAATAACCAACGTCTTCACCAAAAATACACGCTTGAGGGTGCTCATTCATAGTGATATCTAAAGCAGAATTAATTGCATGTAGCATGTTCATTTTAGCCATTACTTAATTCTCCCTGCTGTTGTTGGATAGGCATCAGGATGGGCTTTTATATGTGTTTTAAGCTCATCATATTGGCGTTGTAAAGATGGAATTGGCGTATCGTACACATCAGAAATCAGCTCTTCTAAGGCTGGTTTATCAATTACTTCAGCGCGTTTAAGTGCCGCCAAAATATCATCACGAATTGTTTCTTTCGCTTTTATATCTTCTGCGTCATCTAACCAGTTTTGTTTTACTAGCCATTTTCTAAAGCGCTCTATTGGGCACGCTTTATAGTTTGCTTCTTCATCTTTTGAACGGTAGCCACTGGGGTCGTCTGACGTTGAGTGCGCGCCTAAACGATAAGCTATCGATTCAATAAGTACAGGTTCACCTTGGGTTGCTGCAATTTCTCGGGCTTTTTTAGTTGCTGCATAAACAGCGAGTGCATCGCTGCCATCAACACGTATGGTTTTAATACCATACCCTACGCCACGCGATGCAATACCATCACCTTTAAATTGTTCATCAGCTGGGGTAGAGATAGCGTAACCATTGTTACGTGCAAAAAAGATAACCGGTGCATTGTGCACTGCAGCCATGTTAAGACCTGCGTGGAAATCACCTTCTGAAGCGGCACCTTCACCAAAGTAACAAATGGTGACGTTATCAATAGTGCTTGCTAGTTCACCTGTTTTAGCATCGATATGTTTTACTTTTTGACCGTATGCATAACCGGTGGCCTGTGGGATTTGAGTTCCTAATGGCGATGAAATTGTCATGTAGTTAAGTGCTTTAGAACCGTAATGGATCGGCATTTGACGGCCTTTACCAAGATCTAGTTCGTTAGAAAACATCTGATTCATAAATTGGTCAAGCGTAAAACCACGGTAGTGCAACGCCGCTTGCTCACGGTATTGCGCCATAATCATATCATCTTGATCAAGGGCTGCCGCAGAGGCTGTTACCGCCGCTTCTTCACCTAAACACTGCATGTAAAAGCTAACACGGCCTTGGCGTTGAGCACCCTGCATACGTTCATCCAATAAACGAATAAAACGCATGGTTTCGTATAATTTAATAGCGGTTTGTTTAGAAATGTCAGGTGCAGGAGCACTAGGATGAATGTCGCCGTCCTCAGTTAAAATACTAAGGGTTGGAATATTAAGTGCGTGGCCGTCGATGAACTCAAGCTTATGGTTAATATTCAGCGATACGTTATTGGGATTACTCATAACCTACCTTCTCTTGTTGTCGGTATCACAGTGCCCCTTTAAATTATTATTATGGGTGATTGTTGCTGAATAAACTTTGCAACATCTGCACTGTATTTAATTAAAGCTGCCAACACTTTACGTTAACGTAAAGTGTTATTCAACAAAACTGTGACCAAACAAAAGTAAATATTGAGCAAAAAACTGGCAAGTTAACTATACATATAATTAACCACTTATTAATCAGTTGGTTAAACTTTCATAACAAGTGGTCTGATGTGTTGAATTAGCTAAAACGACTATCCACCTGCATAGGCACAACCGTTAATAGTGCACGTTGTCCAATAGCAACTTGTGCGTTAGGAAAAATAATCGCTTCCCCTTCTACGTCCGCATAAATTGCATTATCACCATCAGTTGCTAAAAGCTCACCCTTTGCAAAGCCTGTAAAGTTCTCGGCATCATCAGAAAACGGGAAGCTAAAGTCTTGCTCTGTGCGGTTAATTGTGCGATGAACAGAAAACAACTCAAAGTCACTTGCATTAAATTTAGGGTATTCAACTTCTTTTTGACTAATTAATGCAGTTAGTGTTTGCTTGGTTTTTGCAAAGCGTGACATGTCGTTTTCACCAAAGGGTTTTACTTGGCCAAGCTCAACGGTAAATGAATCAGCCCCATGCACAAACGATGAATAGTAGCTAAACGTGGTAGCCGGTGATTTCATCATTAATACCGTATTTACTCCGCAACTCAATAAAAACTGCAGTTGCGACTTTTTCCACGGCTTGCCATGTAAAAATGGGTAAACAGCAAACTTCTCATTTTTAGAACCACGAATAGCGGTATGTAAATCATAATGACAGCGATACGTGCCCTGCTCTGAGCGTGCATAAAAATCGCTAACGTAATGTTCAAGTTTTGCTGCACGAACACGTTCGTCGTTCATTGCGATGCCTTCAACAGTGTGGTGACCATTAAACAAGCGATTTAAGTTCTCTTCTACAAAGCGTTTACCTATATTAATTGACTGAGGGTTACCAAAAATAAATAAAACCCGTTGTTGTAATTCAAGTTGCCCACTAATAATGTGTTTAATCAGTTCATCGCAAATTTCAATGGGTGCTGTTTCATTGCCATGAATGGCACTTGAAAGCACCACATTCTTTGACGTTATACAATCAGGCTCAAATTCAATTACACCGGTATCATGCACGGTTACTTGCGTATTATTACTAAGGGTAAATTGGCCTGCATCCAAATGCCATTCATGGTTTCGAGAAAGCGTTAAAAAATCACCATCTTGTTTTAATTGATTAATATATTCTGAAGTGGCTGACATCACTATAAAGCCCTTTTTGTTTTATAAATTGTAGATACAAAAACGGCTGAATAAATCAGCCGTTTTTAATTTTAATTGCAGATTAGCTAATTACTGAATCAACCAGTTTTTTAGCTTCTTTTTCTAATAAGGCTAAGTGCTCTTCGCCTTTAAATGATTCTAGATATATTTTATAAATATCTTCAGTACCTGACGGACGAGCAGCAAACCAGCCACTTTCAGTTACTACTTTTAAACCACCAATTGCCGCATTATTACCTGGCGCATGAGTAAGTTTTTGTAAAATGGCTTCACCCGCTAAGGTATCTGCTTTTACGTCATTTGCACTGAGCGCTTTTAATCGTGATTTTTGCTCAGGCGTTGCCGGCGCATCTAAACGTTTATAAAGTGGTGCACCAAATTCTTGCTCTAGTTCTTTATATAACGTAGACGGTGTTTTACCTGTAACTGCAAGAATTTCAGCGGCAAGAAGCCCCATGATAAAGCCATCTTTATCTGTACACCAAACGCTGCCATCAAAACGTAAAAAAGCAGCACCAGCACTTTCTTCACCACCAAAAGCCAATTTACCTTTATTTAACCCCTCAACAAACCATTTAAAACCAACCGGCACTTCTTTAACTTTACGGTTATTACGCTCAGTGACTTTATCAATCATTGAGCTAGAAACGAGGGTTTTACCAATTTCAACACCGGCATCCCAGTCACGATGCGTTAGTAAATAATCAATGGCTACTGCTAAAAAGTGATTTGGATTCATTAATCCATCAGGTGTTACTATGCCATGACGGTCATAATCAGGGTCATTGCCTATCGATAGATCAAAATCATCTTTAAGGGCAATTAAATTCGCCATTGAATAAGGTGATGAGCAATCCATACGAATTTTGCCATCTTTATCAAGTGGCATAAATGCAAAACGCGGATCAACACTGTCATTTACAACGGTTAAATCTAGATTGTATTTTTTCGCAATCACTGGCCAAAAGTTGATGCCTGAACCACCTAATGGATCGATACCTACTTTAATACCAGCATCACTAATCGCTTTTAAGTTAACAATATTTTCAAGATCATTAATGTACGGTGTCATTAAATCTTCATAGCGGATAAAACCAGAACGCGACGCTTTAGCAAATGGAAACAGTTCTACTTCAACTAAGTCTTCCATTAAAAGCTGATTGGCTCTATCTTCAATCCATTTTGTTACATCTGTATCTGCAGGACCGCCATTAGGTGGGTTATATTTGAACCCGCCATCTTCAGGAGGATTATGAGACGGAGTAACGACAATGCCATCGGCCAATTCATTTGGGTGATTTTTATTATAACTAACAATAGCGTGGCTAATTACTGGTGTTGGTGTGAAGTCGCCATTTTCTTGGGTGATCACTTGCACTTCGTTAGCAACGAGTACTTCTATTGCTGAGTTAAAGGCCGCTTCGCTTAATGCGTGGGTGTCTTTACCCAAAAATAATGGGCCAAATATATCGTTTTGCTTTCTGTAATCACAAATAGCTTGGGTGATTGATAATATGTGTGATTCATTAAATTTCACATCATATGCACAACCACGGTGCCCTGAGGTGCCAAAGGCAACACAATGCTCAGGGTTTTGCTCTAGATCAGGCTCATTTAAATAATACGCAGACACTAACTTTGGTACATTCACTAAAACCGATTGTGGTGCAGTTTTCCCTGCGCCGGAATGAATTGCCATGGTATTTCCTTAAAGATAATCACGAATTTTTTCAGCTTGCTCATTGCTATAGCCCAAGCTAAGTGCAACTTCATGCAGCATCATTTTTTTACGTGTAGTATTTGAATTTGTCATCACCCAATATTCACTATCGGTGATGTTTTTAGGGTTCATACTACTACCGCTATTCACTAAGTCTTCTTTACTGGTCGCAAAATAAACACGATCGCGGCCTTTTATATCAAGCACTGCTGAAAAGTCAGTTTTGTGCGTTCGGTAAAATGCACTTAATATAAATAAGAAACGACCAACAACACCTTTTTGCATTGCCAGTTCTTCTTTATTTAAAATATTAAATACGTTTGCATTTTTTTTATTTACTGGCGCTTTCGCCACAGAGGCTGGCTGTTCAACGGCTGCGACTTGTTGTTCTTCAGATGAATTAGACACACTAACGGTTTCATTTTTATGATCAGTGTCTGATTTTGTGGTGTGAATTTTTTCGCCGCTGAGATTTAATAAACGACGTAAAATAGTCGATGCACTTTCACCAATACTCTGGGTATTGCTAGCAATGTACTGATATAACTCGTCGTCTATGTCGATTTGTTTCATGTTCTTCCTGTCATTACGGGTCACATTTTTCTTTCGATATGATTATACCCAATCCAGTTAGAAATGCGAGTTACAACCCACGCTACCCTAAACATATAATTAATAACGACCAAATAATCAGTAAGCTAGGTATCTTTGCATCCAGCGTTTAAATAATATCTGTATTTTTTGCTTTTTTAGTTAATGCTCGGCAAACTATGCGCAAAATTATGGGAGACGTTTATGCAATTAAATTACAAACAAATTGGTCAAGGTCCTGATGTTGTTTTGATCCATGGACTGTTTGGCTCTTTAGAAAACCTTAATGTGATTGCAAAGCCATTAAGTGAACACTTTTGCGTAACCAATGTCGATTTACGTAACCACGGCCTTTCCCCACACAGTGATGAAATGGATTACCTAGCCATGGCCAATGACATTGTGGAATTAATGGCGAAATTGAAAATACAAAAAGCGCACCTTGTAGGGCATTCCATGGGCGGTAAAGTGGCTATGCAAGTTGCATTAAACCATAGCGACTTGGTCGATAAATTAGTGGTACTTGATATCGCCCCAGTTAGCTACCCGGCTCGTCATATCCAAATCATTGAGGCATTAAATGCAGTGAAAAATGCCGATATTAATGATAGAAAGCAAGCTGATTTAGTAATGCAACCGTATATAGAAGAGTTAGGTGTACGTCAATTTTTACTAAAGAGTTTATATAAAAATGATGCAGGGAAACTTGTTTGGCGATTCAATTTATCAGTACTTGATAATAAATATTCAACAATTACCGACAACATTAATGCAAATAATTCTTGTTTATGCGAAACTCTGTTTATTAAAGGTAATGACTCTGACTACATATTAGCTGAGCATCGTGAAGCAATTAATGCGCTGTTTAAAAATGTAAGTGCAAAAATCATTCATGGTGCGGGTCATTGGTTGCACGCCCAAAAACCACAGGCTGTAAACAAAGCAATCAATGATTTTTTAATGGCAATTTAAAGTTATTTTTGTGGCGTGTTTTTGATTTATCACACTAAATAATTAAAGATTTATGTGCTATAGTACGCGCCGTTTAATTTAAAGGTTATACGTCGATGGTCAGTCAGTTTATTAACGAATTTGATACCTTAGGGTTGTATTTTGGCTTAGCAGGTATTTTTATTTTTATCGGCTTGGCAATTAAAGATGTACTGAAAAGCGGCAATGTGCCTAAATTTGGTCGTTATATTGTGTGGCTGGTACTTTTTTTAGGTTGCTCTGGCTTTATTGCCAAAGGACTTATTCAGGTATTTTGGCAAGGTGCGGGTGTAGGTTAAGCATGGCCAAGTCAGAAACAGATAGAACAACGCTTGATTTATTTGAATACGAGAAACGTCCAGGTAGACCGAAAACCAATCCCCTTCCACGGGATATGCAGTTAAAGGTCAATAAACGTAATCAAATAAAAAGAGATAAAGCACGTGGTTTAAAGCGTGTTGAATTTAAAGTTTCGTCACAGTTGTATCAGGCTTTGAGTGATATGGCAGATGCACAAAATATTAGCCGTAGTGCGTTGATCGAAACAATTTTACAAGAAAGATTGGCTATTGATAGATAAAAGGTTTAAATCCATGGCAAGTGTAGGCATTTTTTTCGGAAGTGACACAGGTAACACAGAACACGTAGCAAAAATGATCCAAAAAGAATTGGGTAAAAAGCTCGTTGCTGTGCATGACATTGCAAAAAGCTCTAAAGAAGAGATTGCTGAATTTGATCTGATCTTATTCGGTATTCCAACTTGGTACTATGGCGAAGCGCAGTGTGATTGGGATGACTTTTTTCCTGAGCTTGAAGAAGTAAGCTTTGAAGGCAAGCTAGTGGCTATATTTGGCTGTGGCGATCAAGAAGACTATGCAGAATACTTCTTAGATGCAATGGGTATGATCAACGATATCGTAACAGAGCGTGGAGCTATTGTTGTTGGACATTGGCCAACAGACAGCTATGATTTTGAAGCATCAAAAGGCATGGCTGATGACAAGCATTTTGTAGGCTTAGGTATTGATGAAGACCGTCAGCCTGAACTAACCGAGCAACGCGTTAAACAATGGTGTGCTCAAGTATATGATGAAATGTGCTTAAGTGAGTTAGCAGATTAATCCCCCCTTATTATGCTAACTGTTTAAAATATTATCAAACAGTTAGCATTTTCCGCGTTAATATTGATATAGATCAATTGTTCTTTGCACTTCCTGCTAAGGCACGTTATCCTAACTATTATTGTGACGAGTACATCTTGCAAGATGTCTAGTATAACTAAATAAAATTGAGACAGATTTAATGACTGATCATAACTTGGAACTTAAAAAAGCCGGGCTAAAGGTAACTTTACCGCGTATTAAAATTTTAGAGATTCTTCAATCTCCAGATAACCAACACATAAGCGCTGAAGATGTTTACAAGGTTTTATTAGATCTAGGCGAAGAAATTGGTCTTGCGACTGTTTACCGTGTTTTAAACCAATTTGATGATGCAGGTATTGTTAGCCGTCATCATTTTGAAGGTGGCAAGTCTGTATTTGAACTTTCTGGCAGTACTCACCATGACCATTTAGTGTGTTTAAAGTGTGGCAAGGTTGTTGAGTTTGAAGATGACTTAATTGAACGTCGTCAACTCGAGATTGCTGAAGAAAACGGTATTAAGCTAACTAACCACTCTCTTTACCTATACGGTGAGTGTGAAGATAAAGACGCATGTAAGGCGTTTGCACAAAACAACAGTTAATTTTTATTAATTGCATAAAAAACCTGCTAAAAGCAGGTTTTTTTGTGTCTAAAATAGAACAGAATTACTTCTGATCTATTTTAGCCCATGAGTCGCGCAGACCCACAGTTTGATTAAATACCACATTCTCAGATTTACTATCACGTGAAAAATAGCCAGTACGCTCAAACTGGAAACCTTGCGCAGGCTGTGAATTTGCCAGTGAAGGTTCTAGTTTTGCATTATTAATAACAACTAACGACTCTGGGTTTAATGTGCTTTCAAAATCTTCTGCTGCTGCAGGATTAGGCACACTGAATAAACGGTCATATAAACGTACTTCCGCCGTCACTGACTCAGGTGCTGACACCCAATGGATCACCCCTTTTACTTTACGCCCATCGCTTGGGTTTTTACCCAATGTTTCAGGATCGTAAGTACAGTAAATAGTGGTAATTTCACCGTTATCGTCTTTTTCAACACGCTCGGCTTTAATTACATAAGCGCCACGTAAACGTACTTCTTTATCAAGTACTAAACGTTTAAATTTATTGTTTGCTTCTTCGCGGAAATCTTCACGTTCAATAAAAATTTCACGGGTAAAAGGCACATCACGACGACCCATTTCTTCTTTATTTGGGTGATTAGCAACTGACAATGTTTCAACAGTGTCGGCTTGATAATTCTCAATCACGATTTTAACCGGATCAAGTACAGCCATCGCACGCGGTGCATTTTCGTTTAAATCATCACGGATACACGCTTCAAGCATACCCATTTCAACCATATTTTCTTGTTTAGTAATACCAATACGTAAACAAAACTCACGAATTGAAGCCGGTGTATAACCTCGACGACGAAGACCCGCAATCGTTGGCATACGCGGGTCATCCCACCCTTCTACCTTGTTATTTACCACTAAGTCATTAAGCTTACGCTTTGACATAATTGTGTATTCAAGGTTTAACCGTGAAAATTCAATTTGCTGTGGATGGCATTCAAGGCTGATATTATCAAGAACCCAGTCGTAAAGACGACGGTTATCTTGGAATTCTAAGGTACATAATGAATGTGTTATACCTTCTAGCGCATCAGAAATACAATGCGTGAAGTCATACATTGGGTAAATGCACCATTTATCAGCAGTTTGGTGATGATGAGCAAAGCGAACGCGGTAAATAATTGGATCGCGTAGCACCATAAATGAGCTTGCCATATCAATTTTTGCGCGCAGTACACATTCGCCCTCTTTGAATTCACCATTGCGCATCTTTTCAAATAATGCGAGGTTTTCTTCAATCGAAGTATCGCGATAAGGGCTATTCTTACCTGGCTCTTTTAATGTGCCGCGATATTCACGCGCTTGATCGGCTGTTAAAAAACACACATACGCTAAACCTTTTTCAATTAGCTCTACTGCATAGCCGTAAAGCACATCAAAATAGTTTGACGAATATTTAATCTCACCATCCCAATTAAACCCTAACCACTGTACGTCTTCTTTAATTGAATTAACGTAGTTAATATCTTCTTTTTCTGGGTTTGTATCGTCAAAACGAAGGTTACATAAACCGTTATAGTCTTTGGCGATACCAAAATTTAGGCAAATTGATTTTGCATGGCCAATATGTAAAAAGCCATTTGGTTCTGGTGGAAAACGGGTATGCGTTGTGGCATGTTTTCCACTTGCTAAATCTTCATCAATTCGGGTTCTAATAAAGTTACTTGGGCGATTCTCGATTTCCGCCATAGGAGTATAAACCTCTGTATATTGCGTGATAACAAAACTAATGCATTATTACAAAAACCAAGCGTAACATACAGTAATAGATACGGGTTTATGCTGGTAATTAACAAAGTTTGTTTAATAAGGGATAGTTTATGAACAAAATTTGTTTTAGCGCAATATTTAAGTCATCAAAGCATTCTATAGTATAAAAATAAACCCAACTTACAGGAACGAAAGATGGCTTCATTAAATCAACACCGTGTTTATATCCCAAGCAATGCTAGAGCAAACCATTATTTATTAGCTGAAATCACGCCAAACGATGAGTTTTATAAGAGCTTTAGTAATATTAATGCGTGTTATCAGCGTATTGCTCGCCAACTATTTGCCGCTTGTGATGAATATGAACTTCACAATGTGCATTTACTCGCCAATGATAAACTGCCGGTCGTGCGATTTCATGATGAGTCTTATCAACTTGAAACCGATAAGCAAATGTTGTTTTTCTATAACCCTCGTTACCATGAAGCACATAAACTTCATTACACCGAAGATCAGCAAAGCAAAAAGATTCGCTTACTGTTTTTAGCCACTGGGGATGATATTCGCGCTCACTCCGCCCAATTCCATAATAATGTACAAAAAGTTTTGGATCTTTTACAACAGCAATTATTTGTAGAGCAACCAAGCTTTAAATTACGTGATCATCAGCATTTGACCTATGATTTATTCGCTAAAGAAAAAGGCAATAAAGAAAGTTACGGTTATAAATTAAGAAGTTTATATCCTCGTTATCAATCAAGACAATGCGAGATACCAAGCACACACGCAGAAATGACCTATGTCACCTTCTCGGTACCGGTAACACGTAATATTAAAACGCAGTTTCAAAGTGAGATTAACAGCCAAACTTATCAGCCGTTCTACACCCACTTTTCAAAACTATTTACCCAATTATGTGAAGACAATAAACTCACCCATGCTGCAATGGTTGCCAATGGCGCAATGCCAATAATTCGCAACAGCCAAGTTGATAGAAATGAAGGAAATGAAGAGCTACAAAAAATTAGTTTTGATATAGAAGATTCAGCACCACAAATAAAAGTATTCTTTGAAGCCGATAAATTAGTCGAAACACTGAATTTTGTCATTGTGGCAGCTGAGCATAATAAACATGAAATTGGCTATGGTCGCTTTATGAACCAAGTAGAAAAAACTATTCATGGATTATGCGATGAGTTAGCAATTAATAAGCAACGCCAAGACTTATCAGTACGCTTTTTTCAGCATATAAGTTACCCATATTAATTAAACTGAACTGTGGTTAATTAGGTATCTGAACTCTAGATAACAAAAAGGCTCGCAATTGCGAGCCTTTTTTAAAGAATAAACGCTGATTACCAGCCTGTTTTTTCTTTAAGTGCTTTACCGATATCAGCAAGTGAACGTACAGTTTTTACGCCCGCAGCTTCTAATGCAGCAAATTTCTCATCAGCAGTACCTTTACCACCAGCGATGATTGCGCCAGCGTGACCCATACGCTTACCTTCTGGTGCAGTAACACCAGCAATGTAAGAAACAACAGGTTTAGTTACGTTAGCTTTGATGTACTCTGCAGCTTCTTCTTCTGCAGTACCACCAATTTCACCAATCATTACGATTGCTTCAGTTAGTGGATCTTTTTCGAACAATTCTAGAACGTCGATAAAGTTAGTACCTGGAATTGGATCACCACCAATACCAACACAAGAAGACTGACCAAAACCAGCATCTGTAGTTTGCTTAACTGCTTCGTACGTTAAAGTACCAGAGCGAGAAACAATACCTACTTTACCAGGCTTGTGGATGTGACCAGGCATGATACCAATCTTAGTCTCACCAGGAGTGATAACACCTGGACAGTTTGGACCAATCATACGAGTACCTGTTTGATCTAGTTTAACTTTAACGTCAACCATATCAAGTGTAGGAATACCTTCAGTGATACAAACAATCAGCTCGATACCTGCATCGATAGCTTCTAAGATTGCATCTTTACAGAAAGGTGCTGGTACGTATATCACAGATGCAGTTGCACCTGTTGCTTCTACAGCGTCACGTACTGTGTTAAATACTGGAAGACCAAGGTGCGTTTGACCGCCTTTACCTGGGCTTACACCACCAACCATTTGTGTACCGTACTCAAGCGCTTGCTCTGAGTGGAAAGTACCTTGACCACCAGTGAAACCTTGACAGATAACTTTTGTATCTTTATTGATTAATACAGACATTATTTGCCCTCCGCAGCAGCAACAACTTTTTCAGCCGCGTCTGTTAATGATTCAGCAGCGATGATGTTAAGATCAGACTTAGCAAGTACTTCACGGCCTAATTCAGCATTAGTACCTTCTAAACGTACAACTACTGGAACTGTTACACCTACTTCTTTAACTGCGCCAATGATGCCTTCAGCAATCATGTCACAACGAACGATTCCGCCGAAGATGTTAACTAAAACAGCTTTAACGTTGTCATCTGAAAGGATGATTTTGAATGCTTCAGAAACACGTTCTTTAGTCGCGCCGCCACCAACATCTAGGAAGTTAGCTGGCTTGCCACCGTGTAGGTTTACGATGTCCATAGTACCCATTGCTAGGCCTGCACCGTTAACCATACAACCTACGTTACCATCTAGGGCTACGTAGTTAAGCTCGAAGCTTGCTGCGTGAGCTTCACGTGCATCTTCTTGAGATGGATCGTGCATTTCACGGATTTTAGGTTGACGGTAAAGTGCATTACCATCGATACCAATTTTACCGTCTAGACAGTGAAGGTTACCTTCATCTGTGATTACTAGTGGGTTGATTTCAAGTAATGCGAAATCGAAATCGTTGAACATGTTGCCAAGACCCATAAAGATCTTAACGAACTGTTTCATTTGTGTTGGGTTAAGACCCAATTTAAAACCAAGCTCACGAGCTTGGTAAGCTTGAGGACCTACTAAAGGATCAATCTCAGCTTTGTGGATAAGTTCTGGTGTTTCTTCAGCAACAGTTTCAATTTCAACGCCGCCTTCAGTAGACGCCATGAACACAACTTTACGAGAAGCACGGTCAACAACAGCACCTAGGTACAGTTCGTTTGCGATATCTGTACAGCTTTCTACTAAAATTTTAGCAACTGGCTGGCCTTTCTCGTCTGTTTGGTAAGTAACTAGGTTTTTACCTAACCAGTTAGCTGCAAACGCTTTAACTTCGTCGATAGTTTTAACTAGCTTTACACCGCCAGCTTTACCACGTCCACCTGCGTGAACCTGAGTTTTAACAACCCACATATCGCCGCCAATTTTTTCAGCAGCTGCTGCAGCTTCTTCAGGTGTATCGCAAGCGAAACCTTGAGAAACTGGTAAACCATATTCGGCAAAAAGTTGTTTTGCCTGATACTCATGCAAATTCATGATGCTTTATCCAATTTTTTATATTAAAAGAGCTGAATATTTATGCAAATAAACAACTATCCCAAATTGCGTGCCTAGTATAGATCTCATGGCGCTACATGAAAACCCCAGTATGACCTTAGGCGCAAAAAAAAAGCTGTGATTTTAACTCACAGCTTATATTTCATACTACTTCATTAAACATCTAGCAGTAAACGTGTTGGATCTTCAAGTAACTCTTTAATTGTTACTAAGAAACCAACTGATTCTTTACCATCGATTTGGCGATGATCGTAAGATAACGCTAAATACATCATAGGTAAGATTTCAACTTTACCATTAACAGCCATTGGACGATCTTGGATTTTGTGCATACCTAAGATTGAAGACTGCGGTAAGTTAATGATTGGTGTTGATAGTAATGAGCCGAATACACCACCGTTAGTAATAGTGAAATTACCGCCAGTCATATCGTCAAGTGTTAGCTTGCCATCACGACCTTTAAGAGCTAGTTCACGAATACCTTTTTCGATTTCTGCAACTGATAATTTGTCACAATCTTTAAGTACTGGCGTTACTAAGCCACGTGGCGTAGAAACAGCAATACTGATGTCGAAATAGTTGTGATAAACAATATCATCGCCATCAATTGATGCATTTACATCTGGGAAACGCTTTAACGCTTCAGTTACCGCTTTCACATAGAAAGACATGAAACCTAAACGGATACCGTGACGCTTTTCAAATACTTCTTGGTACTGCTTACGAAGATCCATTATTGGCTTCATATTAACTTCGTTAAACGTGGTTAACATTGCAGTTGAGTTTTTCGCTTCAAGAAGACGATTAGCAATGGTTTTACGTAAACGTGTCATAGGCACACGTTTTTGAGTACGGTCACCCATTGGTGCTGCTGGTGCTGCTTCTGTTTTTGCTGCTGGAGCAGGTGCTTTTAAGAATTGATCAACATCTTCTTTAGTCACACGGCCATTTTTACCTGAACCTTTGATTTTTGAAGCATCAAGGCCTTTCTCAGCAATTAAACGACGAACTGATGGCGTTAGCACATCTGAACTATCGCTTGAGCTTTCTTCTTTGGCTGCTGGTGCATTCGCTTTAGCTTCAGATTTAGCTGGTGCAGCGCCTGCTTTTACCTTACCAATTACTTGCTCACCAAGAACGGTATCGCCTTCGTCATGGATTATTTCACCCATAACGCCGTCTTCTTGGGCAACAACTTCAAGTACAACTTTATCTGTTTCAATATCTACCAAGTTTTGGTCGCGTGTTACCGCGTCACCTGGTTGAACATGCCAAGTAGCAATTGTTGCATCTGCAACTGATTCTGGAAGTACAGGTACTTTAATATCCACTTCTTTACCTTCTGATGCTGGTGCTGATTGCGCCGCAGGCGCGTCTTCTGATTTATCTGATGCTGAGTCATCTTCTTTTGACTCTTTAGTTGCCGGTGCTTCATCTGCATCGCCAATTAAACCGATCACTTGGTCGCCAAGTACCGTAGCACCTTCTTCTTGTGAAATTTCAGTGATTACACCATCGTTTTGTGCAACCACCTCTAAAACCACTTTGTCTGTTTCAATATCTACTAAGTTTTGGTCACGGCTTACTTTGTCGCCAACACTTACATGCCATGTAGCAACGGAAGCATCTGCAACCGACTCAGGAAGAACAGGAACTTTAATTTCTGTGCTCATTGCTTATCCTTTCTTTTCTATAGTAAGCGCGTCGGCAACGAGCGCTTGTTGTTCTTTAGTATGTACTGACATATAACCACATGCAGGTGATGCTGAAGCTTTACGACCAGCATATTTTAATTTTGCATCTTGTGGAATTGCATCAATAAAGTGATGTTGAGAACAATACCAAGCACCTTGGTTTTGCGGCTCTTCCTGACACCATACAAAATCAGTAACATGCTGATAACGCTCAATAATCGTCTTCATTTCGTCATGTGGGAACGGGTATAACTGTTCAACACGAACAATAGCAATGTTGTCTTGCTCAAGTTTACGACGCTCTTGTAATAATTCGTAGTAAACTTTACCACTACAAAATACAACACGTTCTACTTTCTTAGCATCAATATCATCAATTTCATCGATCACATTGTGGAATACGCCCTCTGATAGTTCTTCAAGCGATGATGTAGCTAATGGGTGACGAAGCAATGATTTTGGCGTCATAACAATCAATGGGCGACGAAGAGGTCTAACCGATTGGCGACGAAGCATTGCATAAACTTGTGCAGGTGTAGATGGTACACATACTTGCATATTATGATCAGCACACAGCTGTAAAAAGCGCTCAAGACGTGCAGAGCTATGCTCAGGGCCTTGGCCTTCATAACCATGTGGTAGCAAACATGTCAGGCCACATAAACGACCCCACTTTTGCTCACCTGAACTTAAGAATTGGTCAAAAACAACTTGTGCACCATTGGCGAAATCACCAAATTGCGCTTCCCATAAAACAAGTGAGGTCGGCTCTGCTGTTGCATAACCATATTCAAACGCTAATACCGCTTCTTCAGATAGCACCGAATCAAATACTTCAAACGTACCTTGATCTTCACTAATGTTTTGTAGTGGTAAGTATGTTGCACCGTCTTGTTGACCGTGAACAACCGCATGGCGATGGAAGAAGGTACCACGGCCAGAGTCTTGACCTGTTAGGCGAATGTCAGTGCCCTCAGCTGCAATAGTTGCATACGCTAAAGTCTCCGCCATACCCCAATCAAGTGCTTTTTCACCAGCTGCCATAGCTTTACGATCATCGTATATTTTCTTAACACGTGATTGCGCTTTGTGATCTTCAGGGTAGCTTGCGACAATGTTACCGAGCTCTTTGAGTTTCTCTACAGAAACGCTCGCGTCGTAGTCAACATTCCAATCATGACCAACGTATTTAGCCCAATCAGAAGAATGTGACGTTTCTGGTTGAATTTCTTCAACTACGCAGTTGCCATCATCTAAGCCATTACGATAATCATCTGCAAGTGCTTTCACTTCGTTTTCTGTGAAAGAACCTTCCGAAATTAACTGATCTGCATAGATTAAGCGAGGAACTGGGTGTTTTTTAATTTTTTGATACATAACAGGCTGTGTAGCATTAGGCTCATCAGCTTCGTTATGACCATGGCGACGGTAACAAACAAGGTCAATCACAACATCACGTTTAAACTGGTTTCTGAAATCAAGCGCTAATTGCGTAACAAACGCAACCGCTTCAGGATCATCAGAGTTTACGTGAAAGATTGGTGATTGAACCATTTTTGCAATATCAGTACAGTAATCAGTAGAGCGTACATCGTCTTGCTTGCTTGTTGTAAAACCAACTTGGTTATTGACAACAATACGAATGCTACCACCACAACTAAATGCATTAGTTTGTGATAAGTTAAACGTTTCTTGTACTACACCCTGACCTGCGATTGCAGAGTCGCCGTGAATAGTAATAGGAAGTGCTTTGCTGCCCGTTTTGTCGTTTAGACGATCAAGACGTGCGCGCACAGACCCCATAACCACAGGATTAACGATTTCTAAATGCGATGGGTTAAACGCAAGTGCCATATGCACATTGCCACCTTTGGTCGCGAAATCTGAAGAGTAACCCATATGGTATTTAACATCACCTGAGCTTAAAGTATCTTTGTGTTTACCAGCAAATTCATCAAATAATTCTGATGGATTTTTACCAAGCACATTCACAAGTACGTTCAAGCGTCCGCGGTGAGCCATGCCGATTACGGCTTCTTTTTGGCCACTTTCACCCGCGCGGTGTATAAGCTCTTTAAGCATAGGCACTAACGCATCGCCACCTTCAAGTGAGAAACGCTTAGCACCCGGGAACTTAGCCCCTAAATATTTTTCAAGACCATCAGCCGCTGTCAATCCTTTAAGGATGCGTAGCTTTTCATTTTTATCGAATTGTGGCCTAGACTGAACAGACTCTAAACGCTGTTGTAACCAACGTTTTTCTTCTGTTGATGTGATGTGCATATACTCTGCGCCAATAGAACCACAATATGTAGTTTTTAGTGCTTGGTATAACTCACCTAAAGGCATAGTATCGCGGCCTACGGCAAACGATCCTACGTTAAATTCGCGGTCAAAGTCAGCATTTGATAAGTCGTGGTACTCTAGCTCTAAATCTCGTACACGTTCGCGTTGCCAAATACCTAGTGGATCTAGGTTTGCATTTTGGTGTCCACGAAAACGGAAAGCATTAATAAGTTGCAGAACTTTAACCTGTTTCAGGTCACCGCCACTGCCCTCTGCTACCACTACTTCTCTATGCTTGTTTTTAGCAAGCGCCGCAAATTGTGAACGAACTTCTGAATGTTTTACTTCAACATCCACACCATCTACTTTTGGTAATTGTTCGAACACTTCTCGCCATTCTTCTGGCACCGAAGTCGCATCGTCTAAATACGCTTCATAAAGCTCTTCAACATAAGCAACGTTACCGCCGTTTAAATGTGAAGATTCTAGCCATGCCTTCATCACACCTTCGTGCATTTATAAGCCCTTTTTTTTAGCGCAGAAATTAATAGTTATATAACAAGATGGCTAATAAAATATTAGCCATCTTTCGTCTACTTGAAATTAAACCGAGCGGTTTAATAACATAGATTTTATTTGCCCAATTGCTTTAGTCGGGTTAAGACCCTTAGGACAAACGCTAACACAGTTCATGATACTGTGGCAACGGAACACACTGAATGCATCGTCTAAGTCAGCTAAACGCTCTTCTGTTGCAGTATCTCGGCTATCAGCTAAGAAACGGTAAGCATGAAGAAGGCCTGCTGGACCTATAAACTTATCTGGATTCCACCAGAAAGAAGGACACGATGTAGAACAACATGCACATAAAATACACTCATAAAGCCCATCTAATTTATCACGTTCTTCGATAGATTGAAGACGTTCGCCTGCAGCAGGCTCGTCATTTATTAGATACGGTTTTACTTTTTCGTATTGAGTGTAGAACTGACTCATGTCAATAACAAGGTCACGAACAACAGGAAGTCCCGGTAATGGACGTACTACGATTTTACCTTTGCCATTTTTTTGTAGCGTAGATAAAGGAGTAATACATGCTAAGCCGTTCTTACCATTCATGTTTACACCGTCTGAACCACACACGCCTTCACGGCATGAACGACGGAATGATAGTGTAGGATCTTGCTCTTTTAATAATAAAAGTGCATCCAATACCATCATGTCTTGGCCTTCCTCAGTTTGCAAAGTGTATTCTTGCATACGAGGTGCGTTGTCAACATCCGGATTGTAACGATAAACTGAAAATTGTACTTGTGCCATCGTCTCGCTCCTAGTAGGTACGTGCTTTAGGTGGGAATGCTTCACGTAGCTTGGGCTCGTAGTTTACTTTACGCTTGCTCATTTCATCCGTTACCGGATTAAATACTGAGTGACATAACCAGTTTTCGTCATCACGATCTGGGAAGTCAAAGCGAGAGTGTGCACCACGGCTTTCAGTACGGAAGTTTGCAGCTACTGCAGTTGAGTAAGCTGTTTCCATTAAGTTGTCTAATTCTAAACATTCAATACGCATGGTGTTGAAGTCTGATGATTTATCATCAAGACGTGCATGCTGTAAGCGTTCACGAATTTCTTTAAGCTCAGTAAGACCAGTTGCCATTGAGTCACCTTCACGGAATACCGAGAAGTTAAGCTGCATACACTGTTGTAGGTCTTTCTTGATTTGTACTGGGTCTTCGCCTTGACCAACTGTTGAGCTTTCCCAACGGTTAAAGCGAGCTAAAGACGCTTCTAAATCAGACTCAGAAGCCGCTTTAGAAATTTCAACGTCATTTAGGTATTTACCTAAGAAGTTACCAGCAGCACGGCCAAATACAACTAAATCAAGTAATGAGTTACCACCTAAGCGGTTAGCACCGTGAACAGATACACATGCAATCTCACCAACAGCAAATAAACCCTGTACTACTTTTTCGTTACCAGCGGCATCGATATTAAGTACTTGACCATTTACGTTAGTTGGCACACCACCCATCATGTAATGACATGTTGGGATAACTGGAATTGGTTCTTTTGCAGGATCAACGTGAGCAAATGTTTTAGCAAGATCGCATACACCTGGAAGACGTAAATTAAGCGTTTCTTCGCCTAAGTGGTCAAGTTTCAACTTAAGGTGAGGACCCCAAGGACCATCACAACCACGACCTTCACGAATCTCTGTCATCATTGAACGAGCAACAACGTCACGAGATGCTAAATCTTTAGCATTTGGTGCATAGCGCTCCATGAAGCGTTCGCCATCTTTATTTAAAAGATAACCGCCTTCACCACGACAACCTTCGGTTACTAGCGTACCAGCACCTGCAATACCTGTCGGATGGAACTGCCACATTTCCATGTCTTGCATAGAAATACCAGCACGAGTCGCCATACCAACACCGTCACCAGTGTTGATGTGAGCATTAGTTGTTGATGCAAAAATACGACCTGCACCACCAGTAGCTAACACAACTGCTTTTGATTTGAAGAAAGTGATTTCACCTGTTTCAATTTCAATCGCTGTACAACCTACTACATCGCCATTATCGTTTTTAACTAAATCAAGTGCATACCATTCAGAAAATACATTTGTTTTGTTTTTAACGTTTTGTTGATATAGAAGATGTAATAATGCGTGACCAGTACGGTCAGCAGCTGCTGCGGTACGTGCAGCTTGTTCACCACCAAAGTTTTTCGATTGACCACCGAAAGGACGTTGGTAAACACGGCCATTTTCAAAACGAGAAAATGGTAAGCCCATGTTCTCTAATTCAGTAATAGCTTCTGGGCCTGTATTACACATGTATTCGATAGCGTCTTGGTCACCGATAAAATCGGAACCTTTAACGGTATCATACATATGCCATTCCCAGTTATCTTCATGCGAATTACCTAACGCTACTGTAATACCACCTTGGGCAGATACAGTGTGTGAGCGTGTCGGAAAAACTTTAGAGATTAGTGCACATGTTTTGCCAGATTCAGTAATAGCAAGAGCAGCGCGCATACCTGCACCACCGGCACCAATTACTACGGCGTCAAATTCACGAACAGAATATTTCACTTAAACACCCCATAAAACGATTAAACCTACAGCTACGTAAGCAACAGCCATTAGGTTTAGTACAAAGCCTAAGAAAGCACGCAATTTAGCGCCCTTTACATAGTCGGTTAGAACCTGCCAAAGGCCGATACGGGTATGAACCATAATGCAAACTAGGGTGATTAATGTCGCCCCTTTCATTGCTAGGTTAGAGAATAGGCCTGTCCAGGCGTCATATGTGACTTCTGGCATTGCTAAAAAATAGCCAATAATAAAAATTGCATATGCACTGATTATTAATGCCGTTGTGCGTAGAGATACAAAATCTTGTACGCCATCACGTTTAAGAGTTGCTTGATTTAAGACCATATCCACACCCCTGCCAATACAGCAAACACAACGCCAAGTGCCATTGCAATTTTAGCGCTAGTGTTGCCTGATTCAAGTTCTTCCCAATGCCCCATATCCATAATGATGTGACGGATACCACCGATAAGGTGATAACCCAATACAGAAAGGGTGCCCCAAGCTATAAATTTGGCAATGAATCCGTTAAACAGACCCTTGACGAATTCAAAACCTTCAGCTGAAGAAAGAGACTCTGACCAAGCCCAAATGACAAACGTTAAAGCAAAAAATAATGCAACACCGGTGACGCGGTGAAAAATTGAAGCTTTAGCCGTTGCCGGCATAGATATAGTTGTTAGATCTAGATTTACAGGTCTTTGCTTTTTCACAGTTACTTGCCCATCTTGCCCGCAGTGGGGCTCATCTACTTGTTTTTCTAAAACCCACCAAATGTTTCTGGTGGAACTATCAAAATAAACGTATTAATACTAATAAAGTTCACTTTTTATGAAAAATATTATGTAAAAAAAAGTTTACCCAAATACAAATCGGTTAAAAACCTCCGTTAGTATATATAGCCGGAGGCTCTTTTACAATTCTTGTTTACTTTGAGTCGTTTGCGAATTAGCCAATGGTATAATATTCAATCTATACCGAATATTTATTATACATATATGCATAATACTTATAAAAATTGACTTTAACCCCCTCTTTCACGTTAAAATGTAAAGATGTGCTTAGAATAGATTTTAGAATATAAAAATCAGAATAGTTATCTTAATAGGAGATACATAGATGGCAGATAAGAAAGCCACAGTCCATATTGATGGGCTAGATCCAATCGAACTTCCAATTTATCAAGGTACTGCTGGCCAAGATGTAATTGATGTACGTACACTCGGCTCACATGGTCACTTTACTTATGATCCAGGTTTCATGTCGACTGGTTCTTGTGAATCTACCATCACTTACATCGATGGTGGTAAAGGTGTTTTACTACACCGTGGTTACCCAATCGAGCAGTTAGCAGAAAGCTCTAACTACATTGAGTTATGTTACTTACTATTAAATGGTGAGTTACCAACTAAAGAGCAGTACGATGATTTTGCTACAAAAATCACTCGTAGCACCATGCTAGATGAGAAAATAGCAAATTTCTTCCAAGGTTTCCGCTTTGATGCTCACCCAATGGCAATGCTTTGTGGTGTGGTTGGTGCTTTATCTTCTTTTTACCATGAAGATCTTGATATCACAGACGCAGTTCAACGTAAAACAAGCGCTATTAAATTAGTTGCTAAGTTACCAACAATTGCAGCAATGGCATACAAAACAAACATCGGTCAACCGTTTGTATACCCACGCAATGATTTAAGCTATGCAGAAAACTTCTTACACATGATGTTCTCTGTGCCTGCAGAAGAATACAAAGTAAACCCAGTAACAGCTAAAGCAATGGATAAAATCTTCATGCTTCATGCTGACCACGAACAAAATGCTTCAACGTCAACAGTACGTTTAGCTGGTTCTTCTGGTGCTAACCCTTATGCATGTATTGCTGCGGGTATTGCATCACTTTGGGGCCCTGCTCACGGCGGTGCTAACGAAGCATGTTTAAACATGTTAGAAGAAATTGGCTCAGTTGATCGCATTGACGAATACGTAGCAAAAGCAAAAGATAAAGCGGACCCGTTCCGTCTTATGGGCTTTGGACACCGTGTTTACAAAAACTTCGATCCACGTGCAACAGTAATGCGTCAAACGTGTCATGAAGTGTTAGAAGAGCTAAACATTCAAGATCCATTGCTTGATATCGCAATGAAGCTTGAGCAAATTGCACTTGAAGACCCGTACTTTGTTGAGAAGAAACTTTACCCTAACGTAGATTTTTACTCAGGTATTATCTTAAAAGCGATTGGTATTCCTACAAGTATGTTCACTGTAATTTTTGCAATGGCACGTACTGTAGGTTGGATCTCACACTGGGATGAGATGCTTTCTCAACCTGGCCACAAGATCAGCCGCCCACGTCAGCTTTACACAGGTGAAACAGCCCGTGATTACAAAGCAACTGACAAGCGCTAAGCTGTAAAGTTAGCTTTAAAAGGCCGCTATTGCGGCCTTTTTTATTACATGTTACTTGAGAATTATCTTAAACCGATTACAATTCCTGCCCGAATTGATTAACTTTATGAGCCTATGTCTGTGTCCTTGTTTGATCCTAAAACAATCCGTAATGATTTCCCTACTCTAAATCAGACAATCAATGGCTACCCTTTGGTTTATTTAGACTCGGCTGCAACAACGCAAAAGCCACAATGCGTGATTGACGCTACTAACAAGTTTTACACCTGTCAGAATGCAAATGTTCATCGCGGCCGTCACACCCTTAGTGAGCAAGCTACAACGGCTTATGAGCTAGTACGTCAACGCGTTGCTGATTATTTTCAGGTAAGCGGTAATGAAATTGTCTGGACTAAAGGTGCTACTGAGGCGATTAACTTAGTTGCACATGGCCTAAGAAATACATTAACAACTAACGACACCATTTTAATTAGCCCAATCGAGCATCACGCGAATATTGTGCCATGGCAAGAACTCGCGGCATACACTGGTGCAACGTTAAAAGTGCTGCCACTCAATGACGATGCCACCTTTGATATTAACCAGTGCTGTGACGTGATTAAACTCACAAAGCCTGCGCTGCTAGCTGTTACACAAGCCTCTAATGCGCTGGGCAATATTACCGATTTAACCCCGCTGATCACCGCTGCAAAGGCAGTAGATGCGTTAACTTTAGTCGACGGCGCACAAAGCGCTTTGCATTTAAGACCTAATTTAACAAAGCTTGATTGTGATTTTTACGTGTTTTCAGCTCACAAAATGTTGGGGCCAACCGGATTAGGCGGTTTATATGGCCGCTACAGCGCACTTAATGCATTATCACCTTACCAAACAGGTGGTGAAATGATTGAAAAAGTGACCCTAACGCAAAGCACTTATCGTGACGCTCCCGCTAAATTTGAAGCCGGGACGCCAAATATAGCCGGTGTTTTAGGCTTTGGTGCGGCGCTTGAGTATTTAATGGCACTTGATCAGCAAACATTAAAACAATATGAACAACAGTTGTTTATTTATGCAGCGAACGCACTGAGTCAAATAGACGGTATTAGTATTTATAGCGACCTAAAATCGAACATTGGTACATTGTGCTTTAATTATAAAAATGAACATCCGTACGATCTGGCAACTTTACTTGACGGCTATGGTGTTGCAGTGCGAAGTGGTCATCATTGTACCCAACCGTTGATGACCCATTTGAAACTAAATGGCTCACTCAGAGCGAGTTTTGCATTTTATAATACGACTAAAGATGTAGACCAATTTATTACTGCGCTTAAAGAATGCATCGCTTTATTAGACTAATTTGGATAAATAATGACTCACGCATACCAACTGGTAAGTAAAAACATTGAAAACAGTGCAAGCTGGCAACAGAAATACCGTGAAATTATGTTGCTTGGTAAAACACTCCCGCCATTAGCCGATATATTAAAAACAGACGATGCGCTTGTGCAAGGTTGTGAAAGTAAAGTGTGGATGTTTGTTGAATTTGATTTAACAGAAAATGCATTGGTTGTGATTGGTGATTCTGATACGCGCATAGTAAAAGGCTTATTGGCGTTAATTTTAGCTCTGTATAACGGTTTAACACCAGAAGAGGTGTTAAACATTAATGCCTATGAAGAATTTGAAAAGCTTGGCTTAATTAGCCACTTAAGCGCTTCTCGCGGCAATGGGGTAAAAGCCATGGTTGAAAAAATACAAACCTTAGCTAAACAAAAAGCGCGTTAAGCGCTTTTTATAACAGTATGATAAGCAGCCTGTAGTTAAATATTTAAACGTGCACGCTTATCTAAATATTTTCTCACTGCTTTAGCGGCAACAAAGAAGCCAAAACTTCCAGTTATCATCGTCACTGAGCCAAAGCCATTATTACAGTCCATATTCATACTGCCATCTGCATTTTGTTTCGCATGACACACACTGCCATCGTTACCTGGATAAACAAGCTGCTCTGTTGAATATACACAGTCAATATTAAATTTACGTTTTGGATTAGAACTAAAATTATACTGCTTACGCAAAATATAACGCACTTTTGCAAGCAATGGATCTTGAGTCGTTTTTGCCACATCACCAAAAGTAATTTGACTAGGATCGGTTTGCCCACCTGCGCCGCCCGTGGTGATTATAGGCATTTTATTACGCTTACAGTGTGCTATTAATGCTGCTTTTTCTTTTACCGCATCTATACAATCTATTACATAATCAAAACCTTGAATATGCTGTTGAATATTATCAAGGGTAATAAAGTCATCAATCACATTCACTACACACTCAGGGTTGATAAGCTCGCAGCGCGCCTTCATCGCCTCAACTTTAGCTTCCCCTATTGTGCCTGTTAAGGCATGAATTTGACGATTTACATTGGTTGCACAAATATCGTCTAAATCAATTAAGGTGATTTTACCCACGCCGGTACGCGCTAGTGCTTCAGCAGTCCAACTGCCTACACCACCAATACCTACAACACAAAAATGTGCTTGCTGTAACCACTCAAATTGCTGTTGACCATATAGTCGTTTAATACCACCAAAGCGGATATCAGTTACTTGTTCACTCATTTACCAATCCAATTTCCACGGCGTTTGCCAAGAATCAAAATCTTGATGTTTAATCAATTGCGCATACTCTTTACCAGATTGTGGCAACAGGGTATGTTGTATTTTTTGCCCTTTCCATAAAAAATCCAGCGCAAATGCATGTAAATAGGTGCGCTCTGCAGGGCTCCCTGCATAACTCGCATCACCTATTATGGGGGCACCCAAACTCTTTAAAGCAACTCTGAGTTGATGAGTTTTACCCGAATAGGGTTTTAATAGGTAAGCTCTAAAACCGCTTTTAAAGCTAAACGAATAAAAACGCGTAATAGCGGGGTTACTCTGTGAGTTTAATAATTTATACGTGCCACGGCGAGACTTAGCCATATCACCTTTAACCCAGCCTTGTTTTTTTTTAGGCTTGGTATCACTAACCGCTAGATAAAATTTATTAATCGCATGCTGAGTAAATAATTGCGTAAATTCTGCTGCTGCCGCTTTGCTTCGCGCGAGTATAATCAATCCAGAGGTGACTTTATCTAAACGGTGTACCGCAAATAATTTTTCGTTTAACTGTTGCTCAGCTAGTACCACAAAACCAGGGCCTTCTTCAGAATGAAAATTAAGCCCTTGCGGTTTATTTATGATGTAAAAATCATCATGCGTATATTGCACTTTTAATATAGGCGTTTGTGCTGTATTCACACGCTTTTACTTTGAATATGGGCAACCACTTTAGCTAAATCTTCTGGTGTGTCGACTCCTGCATGAGGGGTAACTAATGCTTGCTCTATTTTAATTGCATAACCATGGTATAGCACGCGTAACTGCTCTAACGATTCAAGTATTTCTAATGGTGAAACGCTTAATTCAATATATTGCTTTATAAATCCTGCACGGTAAGCATAAATACCCACATGGCGTTGAAAAGGCGCTAAATTCAGTGGTTGCTGCTCTGCCATCATGGTACTTCTATCAAAAGGAATGCTCGCTCTTGAAAAATACAAGGCATTTTTATTAATGTCACTGACCACTTTAACCGCATTAGGATTAAACACTTCATCACGCTCTTCAATAGCAACACTTAAGGTTGCCATTGGTGCCGTTGATTGCGCTAATAATGTCGCCACTTGCGATACGTTATCAGGGGATAACAAAGGTTCATCACCTTGTACATTCACCACGATAGTGTCATCGGCTAAATTAAGTAAATCAACCACCTCGGCTAAGCGCTCTGTGCCTGATTGATGATCTTCACGTGTCATCAAAACATTGCTAGTAAAACGTTTAGCAGCATCAAACACTTTTTGATGATCGGTGGCAATAACCACCTTGTTAGCTCCTGACAAACAGGCTTTTTCATACACATGCTGTATCATTGGTTTGCCACAAATATCAGCGAGTGGTTTACCTGGCAAACGAGTAGAAGCGTAACGCGCAGGGATAACAACTACGAATTCCACTTTTCTACCTCTTCAAGAGTCAATTCACGAGCTTCATTTTCAAGTAGCACCGGAATATCATCACGTACCGGGTAAGCTAGCTTTGCTGCTGTACTGATCAGCTCTTGGTTTTGTTTATCAAAGCGCAACTTACCTTTACACACAGGACAAGCAATAATTTCGAGTAATTTTGTATCAAAGGCCATGGTGGATCCCTTTTTCTTTTAATAATAAATTTAATGTGTTTATTACAGCTGCAGTTGGTTGAGCGTCAACCGGCAAGTAATACCAATTTGGCTTGGCAAAGTCACGACACTTAACCGCATCTTTTTCTGTCATTAATACACAGTCCTCACCAAATTGAGCAAAGTCATTGGCGGTATAAGCATAATGGTCGCGAAAATGATGTGTTGATAACAACGCTATACCTTGTGCTTTTAATGATGCTTCAAAGCGCTGAGGGTTACCGATTGCACTTACAGCATGCGCTGTTTCTATAGCCGTTGTTATCTCAGTATTATCAGCAACACGTTTAATAATTGATGGCTGCAAGCGATAGCTAAATTCATGTTCAGAACCATTTTCAATGACTAAATCAACACTGTTTAAACGAGAAACCGTTTCGCGAAGTGGTCCTGCTGGCATTAAAAAACCATTACCAAATTTTCTTTCGCTATCAACAATACAACATTCAATACTGCGTGCCATTTTGTAGTGTTGCATGCCATCATCAGAAATAATTACATCAAGCTGAAACTGATGATTGAGCATTTCTATATTCTTCTGTCTATTTGGCCCCACAACTAACGGACATTGTAAACGGTTAAATAAAAGTACCGGCTCATCCCCTGCTTCTAAAGTCGTCGTATTTGCAGTTACTAATAATGGGTAATGGGCTGCTTGCCCACCATAGCCGCGACTAATTAAACCAACAGATAAGCCTTGTGCGGTTAAGTAATCATGTAGCCACAATACAAATGGAGTCTTACCATTGCCGCCAACACTTATATTGCCAACAACAATTACTGGAGTATTACTAACAAATGGCTTAAAAACACCCACTTCGTAGCAGTATTTGCGCACTAGAGCAACACAGCCAAAAATAGCGGACAGTGGTAATAACAATAAGGTAATTAAGCTAAAAGGTTTGTACCAGCTTTGCTCTATTTTACTCACCCCTGCTCACCAAACTGCATTTTACAAAGAGCTGAGTAGGTACCATCGTTAGTCAATAATTCAGTATGCGTACCACTTTCTATCACTTTACCGTTATCAATCACATAGATACGGTCACTATTTTCAATAGTCGATAGCCTATGAGCGATAACAATGGAGGTTTTATCTTTCATTAATGTATCAAGAGCATGTTGGATAAGCTTTTCAGACTCAGTATCCAAGGCTGAGGTCGCTTCATCTAAAATTAAAATAGGCGCGTCTTTTAAAATAGCACGGGCAATCGCAATACGTTGACGTTGCCCACCTGAAAGCATTACCCCATTCTCGCCAACCATAGTGTTAAGTTGCTCAGGTAAGTCTTTTACAAACTCCCACACATGGGCTTGTTTTGCAACGTCATGAAGCTCTTCGATAGAGATTTCGCGTTGTAAACCATAACAAATATTATTGGCAATCGTGTCATTAAATAGCACCACTTGTTGCGACACTAACGCAAATTGACGGCGAAGATCAGTAAGCTTGTATTCGTTAAGAGCAATGCCATCGAGTAAAATTTCACTTGGTGCTTCTAGGTCATAATAACGAGGTAACAAGTTAGAAATAGTCGATTTACCCGAGCCAGAGCGGCCAACAAGGGCAATACTCTCACCGGCTTTTATGTTCAGTGATAAATCGTTAAGCACGGCTTCATCCTTGGTTGGGTATTTAAAGGTCACATTATTCACCTCAATATGCCCTTTTACCTTATCAACCGAAAAGGTACCCGTGTCTTTTTCAATTTCTTCATCTAACACTAAAAAAACACTCTGAGCAGCTGAAATACCTCGCTGTAAGTCACTGTTTACATTGGCAAGTTGCTTTAATGGGCGCAGTAACATCATCATCGATGAGATGAGTACGACAAAATCCCCAGAGCTAATACTGTCTATCATAGAGGGCATCGACACAACCCATAAAATAACAGCCATAGCACTGGCAGCCAAAATTTGAATAATAGAGACACTTAGCGCCTTGGTCGCATCCATTTTAATTCGTTGTTGGCGGTTATGATTATTAATTTTAGAAAATTCATCAATTTCTTGTGTTTGCCCGCCAAAGCCATGGATCACTTTGTGACCACTGAGCATTTGCTCTGAACTACGGGTAACTTGTCCCATCGCTGACTGAATATTTTTCGAGATATGACGAAAACGTTTAGATACCACAGCTACTATAATAGCTACCAACGGGATAATAACTAAAAAGATTAACGACAACTGCCAACTGGTATAAAACATCACAGCGAGTAAAAACACCACAAAAGCACCTTCACGCACAACAATAAGCAATGCTTTGGTAATTGCTTGTTGAACTTGCTCGGTGTCAAAGGTGATTTTTGAGATTAGATCACCGGTTGAGTTTTTATCATGAAACGATACCGGTAAGTGTAATATATGCTCAAACAGCTCTTGGCGAAGCGCCCTCACTACTTGTGAGCCAACATAGCTTAAACAGTACGATGACATAAAGTTAAATACGCCACGCCCGATAACCAGCGCAATAACTACAAATGGCGCGTAGGTAAGCACCTGACTATTGCGCTCATTTAAGCCTTCATCAATAAACGGCTTCATAAGTTGAATGAATAACGCATCCATACCTGAATAACCTATCATTCCAATAATCGCAACGATGGCAATCGACTTATAAGCACCAACGTAAGAAACAAGCCGTTTATATATTTGTGTAGTACTTTGTTCCATAACACTCTCTAAAACCAGTAACAGCCCCTATTGTATCCTTAGCAACAGCAAAACAAAACGTCAATCTTTGATAAACCAATAACTTTCCGCCCCTCTTGCGGTACTTAGCTCAACGTGGTTGACATAAAAATCAACCCGAATTTGCCCTACATCACCGGTGCTATATTGTTTGGCGTTTACTCTATTATAACGCTTAACTACCGCTTTACTTGGAAATTGCCACTGGCCTTGATACGCACTTGAATGAATCACGAATGTTGGGTTTACGGCCTTGATAAACTCGACACTGGAGGAGCTACCACTGCCGTGATGAGGACTTAACAAAACGGTACTTTGTAAATCATGCCCTTGTTTAATTAATTTAAACTCCCTCGCATTTGATATATCACCAGTGAGAAGCACACTATGGTTGGCACTTGAGATTTTAACGACACAGGAATTATCATTACTGTTATTAAACTCCTCTTTTGCAAAGGTTTGAATACTCAAGCCTTGAAAATCTATCCTTGATGCTATGCAGTCGTTATATACACCACTTGGATGAAAATACTCAAAGCTCGTTGCATAACCCGCTTTTTTAAAATGTGTAACGCCTCCAGCATGGTCGTTATCTTGATGGCTCACAATCGCATTACTTACCGTTAGGCTATGAGCATCAATATAGGGGAGTAAAACACTAGTGACACGGCTAAAGCGATTAAAGTAACTTGGGCCAAAATCATAAATAAACGCATGTTTATCTTTTTCTATCAGTACCATTAAACCGTGGCCTACATCAAATACGTTTAACTGCCAAAGGCTGGTTTGCGTAAAGTAATAGTTAAAAAGCAAAGTCAAAATCGGAATGCAGGCTAGTAAGCGAAGCTCAATAAAATAAAGTAAGGGTACAACACTATAAAGCAGCACCACGATGGTTATACTTACCTGCCCGACATTAAGCCAACGTATCTGCTGAGGTATTGCCTGCAACATTTGATACAAATTGGTCAGTGGAAAATCATATAACACAATAAATGCATGCCAATCGGTTAATAATCCCAGCAACACACTTAAAAATAAAGCAGGCATTAATAAAAAAGATAAAATGGGAATAGCCACAAGATTTAAAACTAAACCCGCTAAACTCACACCATTAAAAAAGTATAATGACAAGGGTAATAAGCCAATAAATAATCCCAGTTGAATAATAAATAATGTTCGTATATTGGCTAGTAATGAGTTACCCCGAAGCGGAAATTGCTTTAAAACAATAAAAATAATACATACTGCTAAAAACGAAAAGTAAAGCCCTGGGTTTAATACACTAAATGGGTTAATCGCTAAAATAATGACCAGTGCGAATAAAATACTGCGCCACCTCAATGACTGCTTTGCCAAATAATAAAGTAGCAAATAACAGCCCAACATAATTAAAGCGCGGGTTGCAGAAATGATAAAATTACTTAAATAAACATAAATAAAAGCTACAACAAAACCAACAGCGCTATAAACAATAGAAACATTTAATGCTTGATTTAGTTCAGGTTTAACCAACTTAAGACAAAACCGTGTGACAAAATAACAAAAACCAAACACTAGAGAGATATGTAACCCAGAAATGGCTAATAAATGACTTAACCCAAGACTCTGCATTAACTCTTTATGCTCGAATGTCATTAAAGACTTATCGCCAGTTAACAACGTATAATAGAGCCAATTAAGCTCAGCATTATTTACCAACTTTTTGACATAAACTCTATAGGCTGAAACGGCATTACTTTTTTGAGAGCTTTTAATATTAAGCTGTTTATTGAGCACCGTACCTTTAAACGCTATCTTTTGTGTAAAAGCATAAAGCTGATTATCAAAAACAGTAAAATTCTTAATGGATCTATAGTTTTTAAGTCTCACTTGAGCATTAAAAGCATCACCAGAATGAATTGGTTGTGCAAAATTGATACTTAATAAGGCATAAGGTGCCCTAAAGTGACTATATTCACTGTCTTCCAAACGCGTTAATTTAACTTTTACATATTGGGGAGGTGTAGCAGAAATAACCTCTTCTACAACAACATCGACTGAATAAGCATATTTTTCGTGCTGTTCAGGTAACTCAAATGAATAAAACAAGATAAAATGTGCTGCTACGCAGCAAATACCGCAAATAAAGCCTAACAATACAGTTAAAAACGGCTTAAAATACGTGCTCACAATGAGGATTGAAATTGTGATAATTGTAAATTCAAGGGTTTGATAATAAAACACGGTAATAACGACACCGACAACAAATCCAAGACTCATCCACACAGACGTAAATGGTTGCTTTAAATGGCTAAAAAAACGATCCAACGGTTTTTACCTGATCCAAATAAAATTAGACATCACAAATCACTAAAAATATTTGGTCGTCTTTTGCATGATGCTAACCTTTGGCATTTAAATCGACGCTCAGCACGCGGTGCTTTTGCCGTTGGACTTTTCTTTGCATTCATCCCTGTTCCTTTTCAAATGGTGCTAGCCGCTGCCGCAGCCATAATCTTAAGAGTTAATTTGCCTATATCAGTTGCTTTAGTGTGGATCACTAACCCACTTACAATGCCACCTATCTTTTACGGCTCGTACTTGGTTGGTACATTAGTGCTAAATCAACCTGAGCAACATTTTGCGTTTGAAGCAAGTTGGGCATGGTTTATAGAAAGTTTAACGACAATTGGCCCCGCTTTTTTAGTGGGTTCGCTTGTGTGTGCATCTATTGCCAGTGTTATTGGCTATTTTGGTATTGACTTGATTTGGCGCCGCTCAGTAAGAAAAGCTTGGATATCTAGAAATAACTAGCGCCTACTTCTCCATAAAGGGCTGCTCTTTACCTTAATATAGACAAAAAAAAACCAACTTAACAAGTTGGTTTTTTATAAACGAATAGCATTACCTAGAAACGAAAAACGCGTCTTAATCCAACTAATGGCAGCAATAGTAAACCAAACCATGAGAAACTGGCTGAGCTACGTTCATAAAACTCTGTATCTGGAGCTTTACAGTTTTCAACTTCACCATTAGCAATCGGTGAAAGTTTTACCGCAACAGCAACACTTTCATATTGAATATTGCCATTGATATCAGTTACAACTTCGCCTCGTGAATTTAACTTTTCAACCGTTTTAGTTGCTACACCAAATACCTCATTGTTTTCGTTGATTGATTTCGCTTCTACCATTTTATAACTAAAACTAGTCTCACCATCACTGTCAAAACAAGGTAGTAAACTATTTAAGTTTGTGATTTTGTCATCGCCAATTTTATAAATAAAGGCTTCTGAGCGTCTTGTGCTGGCTGTATCACCAACCTCACCCTCACCTACGATGTAACCTTGGTTATTAATGTCATTCGCGTATGAGTTTGAGCTAGTAAAATAATCTTCAGGAAATACGGTCGTATTAGTATTTATATTATGATGAAAGAACTTGGCGATTAAACTACCTTCAATACCTTTTGAAGCATAACCAACCACAATGTCATTATCATTTATCGCGAATGCTTTGCCAGCTTGCCAATCATCTTGCTGGTTTATAAAATCAACCACTTCACCGTCTTTAAAATAAGTTGGCATAGTTAAAATTGTCGAATCTCTGTCAAAATAACGAGTGTTCGAAAAACCGACCGCTACATCATTTTTATTAACCGCTAATGCATTACTAATAAAAGGATTAGTGTCCTCATCTTCTTCTGGAGTAAGCGCTAAACCCAACAGCTCTGTTGAAGTCACATTATAGGCACTATCTAGAGTCCATTTAACCGCTGTTTTATTGAATAAACCACGCGTACTTCGACTGTTAAGTGATTCAATACAGGCCATTACCGGTTCATCAAGGCCATCACAATTATCAGTAATTGTGGTTTGTCTCTCAGCAGGAATACTGACCGATACATTACCAACAACAATGTAACCTGTGTCAGTGGCAACAATATCAGATGCTTTACTAGTCCCACCGTGTTCAGTAAATTCTGGAACAAACGGCACTTCAACACCATCTGCAGATATTAAAATCCCACGTTCTATGAAGTCACGGGTAAACCACGTTTCTTCCTCTGTTTCGCCATCTGGTGTAAAACTCACTTTATCAAAAGGAGCACTGCCCCAGCCAACAGTCGTTCCGTCTTCTGCAACGCCATTATAAAAATTACTTGTCGAGCGGGTCAGACCGTCGTAATCAACAGAAGCGATATCAAATAAAGGCTGCTCAGTTATTACACCACTATTATAATTTGTAGCAATAATTGAACTGATTTTTTGATACTCAAAGTTAGATGACAAGTTTGATAAAAAACGAACCATAAAAGTATGCGCATCAGCATTAGTGTAAATCGCATCGTTATTTTCTATGTCATCAAGCGTAAAGGTTATTTCTTTGTCAATTTCTTTAAACCTTGCCACTTCCGCGTCGTAAGCACTATTGATTGAACTTTCTGTAAAATCAATATAACTAATATCAATAGGGAGGTTGTATAAGCCATTAGCAACGCCAATGACATGGCCACTTTCACTCACATCAGTAACATATGTATGTTTTGCAGCTTCAAAGTCACCTAATTCGGTTAACTGGTACGTTGCACTCAATGCTGATGTACTCAGTGTAGCCAAAACACTGGCCGCGAGTAATTTATATTTCATTTTATTCCTTACTACTGATTCTTTAATTCTTCAAGTTCTTCCCAACGCTCAAAAGCGGCTTCAAGGTCAGACTCAAGTTGGGCTAAATGGTTCAATTCCTTGGCTGTTATATCACTGTCTTGCTTGAAAAAGTCTTCGTGACTTACTCGTTCTTGTTGTTTTTCAAGCTCAGCTTCAAGTTGCTCCATTTTATTAGGTAGTTGCTCTAGTTCAAGTTTTAATTTGTAAGAGAGTTTATTTGCTTTGTTATTGCTTTTAACTGGCGTTGGCTCAGTTTTTTCAACTTTTTTGACTGGCTGCTTTTGCAACTCTTTGTTCTGCTCCGCCAAATAGTTGGTATACGCTTCATAATCACTGTAGCCACCAACTATATCAGTAACTTTGCCGTTACCTTCAAATGCCCAAACACTCGAACAAGTATTATCAATAAACTCTCGGTCGTGGCTTACTATAAGCACAGTACCTTGATATTGGTTAATAATATCTTCAAGTAGCTCTAATGTTTCTATATCTAAGTCATTGGTAGGCTCATCGAGCACTAATATATTTGAAGGTTTCAAAAATAACTTGGCTAATAACAACCTGTTTTTCTCACCACCTGAAAGTGCTTTTACCGGTGTACGAGCACGTGCTGGCGGAAATAAAAAGTCTTGTAAATAGCCTAACACGTGACGTGAGCGTCCGCCCATCATCACTTCTTGCTTACCTTCAGCAACGTTATCTTGAACGGTCGCTTCTTCATCAAGCTTCTCACGGTACTGATCGAAATATGCAAACTCTAAGTTAACACCTTGCTTTATTTCACCACTGTCTGCTTTTAAATCACCAAACAATAATTTTAATAGCGTTGTTTTACCAATACCATTAGGCCCCACCAAACCAATACGATCGCCACGCATCACTAAGGTAGAGAAATCATCAGCTATCACTTTGTCTTTAAATGCATGATTTAAGTGTTTAGCTTCAAATACTAGTTTACCTGAACGATCCGCTGTTTCGATATTGAAATCAGTTTTACCTACTTGTTCTACACGTTGTTTACGTTCATTACGTAATTGTTTCAGCTCACGAACACGGCCTTCATTACGGGTTCGACGGGCTTTAACACCTTGGCGGATCCATGCTTCTTCTTCCGCTAAGCGTTTATCAAACAATGCATTTTGTGTTTCTTCTACTTTTAAATCATGCGCTTTTTGTTCTAAGTAAGTTGCATAATCACCAGGGTATGAAATCAGTTTACCGCGATCTAAATCTAAAATACGTGTAGCAACAGCTCGAATAAATGCACGGTCATGCGATATAAATACAATACCGCCTTTAAATTCTTTTAGGAATTGCTCTAACCACATTACACTTGTCATATCCAAGTGGTTAGTAGGCTCATCGAGCAGTAATAAATCAGGCTCACTCACTAAAGCACGCGCTAATGCAACTTTACGTAACCAACCACCAGAAAGCGACTCAAGTTTCGCATCAGGAGTTAGCTCTAATTGAGTAAGTACAAGTTGAATTCGGCTATCAAAACGCCAGCCATCTGCCGCCTCTAATTTATTAGATAAACGCTCTAATTTATTTAATAGTTGCTCAGTGCAATCTGTTTGCAATTGTGTGCTTACATGATGAAAGTCAATCAGTAAGTTAGCAATTTCGGGCATGCCTTGGGCAACATAATCAAATACAGTGCCACTTGCCCCTTTAGGTGGATCTTGCTCTAAACGCGATATTTTTAAACTACCAACTTGGTTTATTTCGCCATCATCAAGTATTACTTGACCGTCGAGTACTTTTAAAAGCGTTGATTTACCTGCACCATTGCGACCTACAATACACACACGTTCGCCACTTTCGATTACTGCATCTGCATTATCAAGTAATGGGTGTGTACCGTAAGCTAATTGTGCTTTCGAAATTCTAATTAAATCCATAGTTAATCTTTACTCTTATTCTGCTTGCGCTAAAAACTGCTGCGCCTGAGGTGCAGTAAAAGGCCAAAACAATTGTTGGCCTTGTTGATTTTTTAAAACCGGAATGCTTATTTGATACTCTAAAATTAATGCGTCATCGCTCATAATATCAATAAGTTGTAATTCATCGGTTGATGAAAGTAACGGTTTTAACAGCTGCTCTGCTTGCTCGCACAAGTGGCAGCCGTCGGTGTGATATAAAATCCACTTAGCCATGTTTAATTAACCAGCTATTATGAATTTTTTTATTGCGTTTAAAGTCAGGAGATAAGGTTTTTTCAGAAATATTTTCTGCTTTTAACCCTAACCCCATCAAGCCAACTTCATCCATTACAAAACCGCGTTTATTATTAGAGAATATTAGCGTACCCGATGGGCTCAATATTTTTTTAACCCAAGTTAACAGCTTAATGTGGTCGTTTTGCACATCAAACGCGTCTTTCATTCGTTTAGAATTTGAAAAAGTAGGCGGATCTAAAAAGATCAGGTCATACTGCCCTTGTGCATACTCTAGCCATTTTAAACAATCTGCTTGCTCAAAACGATAACGCGTATTGCTAATATCGTTAAGCGCAAAGTTATCTTGACCCCACTTTAAATAGGTTTTAGACAAATCAACGGTTGTAATCGCTTTTGCGCCACCAATGGCTGCATGTACTGAAGCGGTTCCTGTATATGCAAACAGGTTTAAAAAGCGCTTATCTTTAGCATTTTCTTGAATGTAACGACGCGCAAGGCGGTGATCTAAAAATAGCCCTGTATCTAAGTAATCAAATAAGTTAACTTTAAACTTAGCACCAAACTCTTCTACTACCATGGTTCTATTTTGCTTTGCCATGGGTGTATATTGCTCTTCACCTTTTTGTTTTTTACGTACTTTTACAGCAATATTTTCAGGTGCAATATCAAGTTGTTGTGCTGTTAAGCTAATAACATCTTGTAAACGCTTCTCTGAAGTTTTTTCATCAATCTCTTTCGGTGCAGCGTATTCAAAAATAACCGCCGAGTCACCATAAATATCAACCGCAACGTTGTATTCAGGAATATCTGCATCGTAAACACGATACGCATGGACTTGATTTTGCTTAAGCCAATTTTTTAAACCTTGCTTGTTCTTTTTCAGGCGATTAGCAAACGCCATCGAACCTTCAAAGTTTAAAGCGGGTTTGTCATCAGAGGTAAGGCTGACTTGCTTGTCATCAAGTTGATACAGGTTTAATTCAACATCAAGGGGGCCATTTTTAAATTTATAGCGTTTTTGCTTCACTAATTTAAGTAATTTAAACAGGCTTTCATCCATGCCCAGTAGAGCGAGTTTCCAATGATTAAAGTGCTTTTTAAAACCAACACCTAGACTACGATGCAGGTTTACAAGTTCAGCCATAGAACCAATACGCTCACCATAAGGCAAGTTAGAAATAACAACACCCGGCAATTTTGCAACGCTCGTCAGTTTTGTCGCATCGCTTTGCTTAAATTTAATCACCGTATCAAGCTCAGCACGCTGCGCATTAGCAATCGCTTTATCAAGTACTTGTGCATCGTAATCATGGCCAATTAACCATAATTTAGGGTCGGTGATATTCGCTAAAAGTTGCTCTTTAAGTTCTTTGAATTTTGCCACTCTAAAGCTGGGTAAACGCTCAAACGCAAATCCTTCACGGAATAATCCAGGCGCTTCATTACGTGCCATTCCAGCCGCTTCTATTAAAATAGTGCCGGCACCACAACATGGATCGAATAGTGGTTGATTGACATTTTCAAGCCAGCCACTACGTTTTATTATTGCCGCAGCTAAATGCTCTTTTATGGGTGCTTTGCCTTGACCTTGACGGTAACCACGCTCTGATAAACGCGGCCCTGAGTAATCAATATACAGTGAAACGCCATGACGATTTAAACGTGCAACTACTCGCACATTGGCATCTTGCTTATCTACATTTGGTCGCTGTTCAAATAAATCGTTAAAGTAATCAACAATCGCATCTTTAATTACTAAACCAGAAAACTGGGTATTTTTAAGTGAATCGTTTGTGCCATTAAAATCAACAGCAAAAGTTTGTGTTGGGCCAAACCATTCTTGCCAAGGTTGTAAGCGTGCAAATTTGTACAAGCTGTCTTTGTCATTTACGCCTTCTTTTTCTTCAATAAGCATAAGTACACGCGTAGCAAAGCGTGTAGTTAAACACACTTTTTGCGCTAGCAATGAGTCAGCCTCAAAGCGAACAGAACCCACAGTTTGCTTTGACACCGTAGCGCCAAGTTCTGTAAGTTCATCAACCAATAAATTTTCGATTCCGATAGAAGTAAGTGCGATAAATTGCAAAGTAAAAACCCTTAATAGCTAATTGCGCGGGATTATAACATAGGTTTGCGTACAAATACGCCTTAAACAAGCCTCAAAGACTAAATTAGGCTAAGCTGTTTGGCTATCGTACTGTGAGGTAATTAAGGGGTGAACTCGGTTGTTTAAAACGCGGATAACTTCAAACTGGGCAAGTGATAGATTGTCATCTAGTGCAAAGGTTTCGCTTAAATTAATGCACACAGAAGCATCTGGACAATGCTCTATAATTAAAAACTCGCCAGTTTGTGATTCTGAGCTTAAATTAATAACCGCTTCAGTACTAGGTGTACTACCAGTATACGGTTTAAAAAACCAACTTTTTGCCAACACTGGTTTTAATTGAAATTTAACTGCCGTTGCATTGAGCGCTATTTGGCATAACTGGGCAGGATTCCATAAATTGAACTGCGCAAGGTAATAATAAACTTGCTCATAAAAGGCTGCATCTTCAAGGCTGAAGTATGGGTTTTTAAAAGCACAATCGGTGAGCTGTCTAAGCTTATAAGGTGTACAAAGTTGCATATCGTCATTTAAATCAAGCAGTAAGCGGTTTTTTTCAGTACACGCTATCCACTGCCATTGCTTTGACGCTTGTAACATTTGCTCCTCCCTACTTAGTACTTTAAAAAATAAAATAAGACAATAAGCTTAGAGTATAGCTGCTTTTGACCATTTTTAAAACGTCTTTTTAGAACATTTATCGAACGATCAAAAGCTTACATAACTGATCCTTATAAGTCGTTAATGATCGACTTGACCAATTGTGGTCCTTTGTATATGAAACCGGTATAAACTTGAACTAAATCTGCACCCGCATCAAACTTTTCTTTTGCTGATTGAGCATCATCAATCCCCCCCACACCAATAATAGGTAACTGATTGTTTGTTAAACGCTTAAGTTCAGAAACAACATGGGTGGAACGCTCCCTAACTGGCGCTCCTGATAAACCGCCTGCCTCATCAGCATACTGCTGACCTTGCACTAAGCTACGCTCTAAGGTGGTATTTGTGGCTATAACACCATCAATTTTATTATTTAACAGTGACTCGCTCACTTGTTCAATTTGAATTGGATCTAAGTCTGGCGCAATTTTCACCAACATAGGCACATGCTTATTATGCTTGGCAATTAAATCAAGCTGTTCGTTTTTCAAGCTTTGTAATAAGTCATCTAATGCTGCGCCATATTGCAGGTCTCGTAAGCCTGGGGTATTGGGTGATGAAATGTTTACAGTGATGTATGATGCATGCTCAAACACTTTACGCATACAGTGAATGTAATCATCTTTGCCCTGCTCATTTGGTGTATCTTTATTTTTACCAATATTGATACCTAAAATACCATCGTATTTAGCTGTTTTAACATTGTTAACTAAATTATCAACACCTTTGTTATTAAAGCCCATACGATTAATAATCGCATTTGACTGCGGCAACCTGAATATCCGCGGCTTATCGTTCCCCACTTGAGGACGCGGTGTTACTGTACCCACTTCTACAAAGCCAAAACCCATTTGAGCGAATGCCTCAATACACTCGGCGTTTTTATCAAGACCAGCAGCCAATCCTACTGGGTTTTTAAACTCGAGGCCTAAAAAGTTCACTGGTTTATTTGCCACGCTTTGTGACCATGCAGCACTTAATGGCGTGTTAGCAAAGCGACGTAAGTTATTAAGAGCAAAATCATGGGCCCACTCCGCATCACGGGTAAACATAAAACGGCGAGCTAAATCGTAGAACATGAATATAATCCTCTTAAAATTGTAGACAAAAAAATACCTCAGACAAGGCTGAGGTATTATATAACAAAAACTGTTTAACGATTAGTTTTAATCAATAGCAGTTTGTTACTTTGCTGATGTATCACAGTTGTGACCAAGTAACATGAGCTCTCTTAATGCCACTGAGAACTTAGCAAAATCATGGCTCTGTGACGTTTTAAACTCTGTCAACATTTGCTTCCAACGTTGAAGTAACAGATCTTGACTGTCCATCCATTGCTCAATTTGGCCGTCTACATCGCTGTTTTCACCTTCAAAGCTGTTTAATACCACTTCTGACAAGGTGCGTTGCTGCCAATCTAACTCTTCACGATATGATGCACGCGCTAATGCCTGCCAATGGTTAGAAACCGGTTGATTAGTAATTTGATCTAAGAACCAATGTAGTCCCATTTGCGCACCTAATTTAAAGTAAGTGTGCGACACCATATCGATTTTACGATTCGAGTTTTGAGCAATTTGCGTTAAATCCATTACCGAGAACAAGCTTGACAACGACACAATGCGCTGTGCGATATCTGTAGGTACACCGCTTTGTGTTAGTTCTTCACGGGCACTTACAATACGATCGCTTTCTGTTTTAACGATGTATTTAGTTAAGTTTTCACTTAAATCGGCAAATGTTGGTGAGAAAATCTCAATCGCTTGCTCAATTGACTGTGTTTTGGTGCGATGACGAAGGAACCAACGTGTTGCACGACGAACAGTACGACGTAATTGGTATAACATTTCTGTTTGTACGCTCGATGGAATCTTATTATCTAAATCACTAATAGATAACCATGTTTCACGCATTTGGAAAATTTCACTCGCGATTGAGTAACACAATGCAATTTCAGCTTCGTTAGCACCGGTTTCTTCATTCATACGAACCATAAAGTTTAAACCCATATCATTAACAATATTATTTGCTAACTTAGTGGCAATAATCTCTTTGCGTAGTGGATGATTATTCATCGCATCATTAAACTTCTCACGTAATGGGCGCGGGAATGATTTAACTAATAACTGACGGTAATACGGATTCTCTGTAATCTCATCAGTTACCAAAGACTCTTTGAGCACCATTTTCGCGTAAGAAACTAGTACAGATAGCTCAGGACGAGTTAAATCTTTACCTGCAGCGGCGCGCTCTGCCAACTCTTCATCGGTAGGGATAAACTCAATTGCACGGTCTAACTTGCCGTCTTTTTCAAGTGCATGTATAAAGCGAATTTTTTCTTTAAGTGTTGAGGTTCCTTTAGATTGAGTAATCGATAAAGTGTGTGTTTGACGATAACAGTCTTTAAGTACTAATTCAGACACTTCATCGGTCATTGAGTAAAGTAACTCATCACGTTGCTTACGCGTTAAGTCGCCTTCAGCAACTAAACCATTGAGTAAAATTTTAATATTTACTTCGTTATCTGAACACGCAACCCCGCCCACGTTATCGATGAAGTCAGTATTTACACGACCGCCTTGAGCTGCAAATTCAATACGACCTAATTGGGTTGCACCTAAGTTACCGCCTTCGCCAAATATTTTAGCACCAAGATCTTTACCGTTAATACGCAACGCATCATTAGCACGGTCCCCTACATCGGCATCCGTTTCTTTCGAATGCTTGATGTAAGTCCCTATACCACCATTCCAAAGTAAATCATGATCCATCATTAATGATGCTTTGATCAATTCATTCGGTGTCATGCTGGCTTTTTTAGTGCCTAACATTTTCTTCATCTCAGGGGTCAGCGTAATCGACTTAGCAGCACGCGAGAAAATACCACCGCCGCTTGAAATTAGCTCTTTATTGTAATCTTCCCATGATGAACGTGGTAAATTAAATAAACGTTCGCGCTCTGGATAAGAAGCCGCTGCATCTGGATTTGGATCAACAAAAATATGTAGATGGTTAAACGCCACTTGCAAACGAATGTGCTTTGATAACAGCATACCGTTACCAAATACGTCACCGGCCATATCCCCGATAGCAACTGCTGTAAAATCTGTGGTTTGACAGTTAATATCCATTTCACGGAAATGACGTTTTACAGACTCCCAAGCGCCACGAGCTGTAATACCCATCTTCTTATGGTCATAACCTACAGAACCACCTGATGCAAACGCATCACCTAGCCAGAAGTTATATTCGTTTGCGATACCATTGGCAATATCAGAGAATGTTGCAGTGCCTTTATCCGCTGCTACTACTAGGTACGCATCGTCTTCATCATGGCGTGTAACATCAACAGCAGGTACAATTTCACCACGGTCAATATTATCTGTGATATCTAATAAACCACGAATGAAGATTTTATAACATTCTTGGCCTTCTTTAATAAACGCTTCACGTTCACTAGGTAGTTGTTTACATACAAATCCACCTTTTGAGCCTACCGGCACAATCACGGTATTTTTCACTTGTTGCGCTTTTACTAAGCCAAGTACTTCTGTACGGAAATCTTCACGACGATCTGACCAACGCAATCCACCACGGGCAACTTTACCAAAGCGTAAATGCACACCTTCAACACGTGGAGAATAAACAAATATCTCAAACGCTGGCACAGGTAGTGGGACTTCTGGAATTAAACTTGGCTGAATTTTAAGTGAGATGTAGGACTTAAATTTGCCTTCAGCATCTTTTTGGAAGTAGTTAGTACGTAATGTAGCAACAATCATATCAACGTATAAACGGATAATACGATCATCATCAAGGTTCGCTACGTTTTCTAACTCTGCATAAATTTCTAAGCCTAGTTTTTCAAGTGTTTTAGCACTTGCAGGGCTTTTTACAGAGAACTTTTTAGAGAATAAGTTAACAATTTTAGCGGCAATATGCGGGTAATTTGCAAAGGTGCTTTCAATATACGTTTGCGAGAAAGTAACCCCTATTTGGCGCATGTATTTTGCGTATGCACGTAAAATTGATGATTCACGACCCGTTAAACCACCCATTAACACTAGACGGTTAAAGCCATCGTTTTCTAAACGGTTTGCCCATACACTGGTTAATGCAGCGCGAAAACGTGCAGAGATCTTATCAAAATCAGCCATCCCTTTGCTGTCAATTAGCATAGAGAAATCCATGACCCAATTTACGCCACCATCACTAGTTTTAACCGAGTATGGCGTTTCACCTACAACACGTAGACCAAAGTTTTCAAGCATTGGCATAACGTCAGATAAATGAATTGGCTCATCTTTATGGAATAAGCTTAAACGCACAATATTACTGCTTGCTTCTTCTTGTGGGCGATAGAACAACATTTCTAACTTGTTATCATCGCTTAGCATTTCTAGCTTTTCAATATCGACCACTGCAGCGCTAGGTAATACTTCTTCTTTGTATGAGCGTGCAAAGGCATTGCAATATTTACGGTTTAATTCATTACCACGGGCCTCACCAGCAGATTCAAGTAAGGCTGATTGTAATTTATCTTCCCAAGTACGAGCGGCTTCTATTAGGTTGTTTTCTATGTCTTTCACGTTAAATTCAATATTGTTGTCGGTCACACGAACAGTGTAATGGGTACGCGCCAGTGTAGACTCAGAGAAATAGGTAGTAAATTCGACTTTAACGTCAGAATTAAATGCGTTGGCTAAAATAGCCTGCGTTTCGCGACGAAGCGCTGTGTTATAACGCTCTCGAGGTACATAAACCATGCATGATAAAAAACGACCATATGCATCTTTACGAACAAATAAACGACACATGTCGCGTTCTTGTATTTGCAATACGCCCATGGCAACTTCAAGTAACTCATTCTCTCGAGCTTGAACCAGTTCGTCACGTGGGTAAGTTTCTAATATATTTAATACGGCTTTGTATGCATGTGTCCCTTTAGCGAAGTCACACATATCCATAATACGATTAATTTTACTTTTAAGAACCGGTACATCAGCAGCGCTATTGTTGTAAAAGTTTGATGAAAACAAACCGATGAAACGATCTTCACCAATAACATTGCCTTTGTCATCAAAACGTTTTACACCCACATAATCTATGTAAGCTGGGCGATGAACGCGAGACAATGAATTAGTTTTAGTTAAAATTAATAGGTTACTACTGCGTGCTTCTTGGCGTGCCACTTCAGGTAACTCAGAAAGCAAACGTGTATGCTCAGCATCAGAGTTTTTCATTAACCCTAAGCTGGTATCCATTTTACCCTTTAATTGATAGTCGCCCTGAACTGGTGAAAGTTCATATTGGCGATAACCCATTAATGTGAAATTGTCTTTCACTAACCAATCTAAAAATTCAACGGTTTCATTTATTTCGTTATCACTTTTATCTTTATGGCTTTTAGGCAAGCTTTTGCTTACCGCGATTAATTTTTCGCGAATAGGCTGCCAATCTTCAACCGCAATCGATACATCAACGAGGACTGATTCAAGTTCTTTTTTGAAAGACTCAATAACAGTTGCATCTGTTTGACGGTCAATTTCTATGAAGAATACAGTTTTTGTTGATGTTGATTCTTGCTCTGCTTTTAAGCTTGATAACCCTGATATTTTATCGTTCTTATCACGTTGAATTTTCAGCGGGCTATGAAGAAGTAAATGAGAGGCAATGTTTTCTCGTGTCATGGCCATTCGTACAGAGTCCACTAAAAACGGCATGTCTTTAGCAATGATCTCTACAATGGTATGTGATGACTGCCAGCCATCTTTTGCCACTTCAGGGTTGAAAACGCGAATAACTGCGTCATCTGATGTATTTTTTTCTAGCGAATTCCAAAGGCTGAGTGCAGCACCATATAAGTCACTGTCGTTGCGATTTGCCAAATCCTCTTTAGACATATTGCTGTACAAGGCTTTGGCGAATTTCTCAACGAGTAACACATTATCAGCGCGAACTTTTTTCTGGATAAGCTTACAGACGTTATCTAAAATAACCGAGGCTTGGCCTTCATTTCGTGTCATTGTATGTTCCTTAATCTATCACTGCTAGTTTAGCAGAATATTTGTACAGCCATTTATTAGCGTGGAGTCAGTTAAATTCTAACCCTTTTAAAACTAATAAACAGCCTTTTCGATGAAAACATTTTAAGCATTTCAGCTATTTGGTCATCTATTCACAAAATATAGATATAAATGGCCATTACTGGCCATTTAGGAGCAAATTTATTCACCTTATTTTTTCTGGTCAGTCCAGAGCAAGCTGCCAATTGCAGGTAAAAGTAACACTGCACCCAACATATTTACTAAAAACATGAAGGTAAGCAGAATTCCCATATCAACTTGGAACTTCAAATCAGAAAAAATCCACGTACTAACACCAATTGCTAACGTAATACCGGTAAATAACACCGCACTCCCACGTTCAACTAATGCATTACGATAAGCAATACTCAGTGGCACGTTTTGTTTTAACTGCCCCATCATTGATGACAAAATATAAATACCGTAATCAACACCAATACCTACACCCAAAGCAATTACTGGTAAAGTTGAAACAGTTAGACCAATCTCAAGTTGTACCATAAGTGCTTGTGCAAGGGTTGATACTATGTACAAAGGTAATACCACTGCAATAGTTGCTTTTACGCTCTTAAAACTTAGTAAGCATAAAATAATCACCGCACCATAAACATAGAGCATCATAGGGATTTGTGCAGCTGAAACAGACTCGTTAGTTGCTGCCATTACACCTACAGGGCCTGATGCCAATTTGAAAGCAAGTTTATCTGTGCCCTCTTCTACAGCAAATTGTTTTACTTTTGCAATGACGTTATCAATAGTTTGTGCTTTGTGATCATCTAAAAATATAATCACGGGCATTACTGAACAATCACCGTTTAATAACCCTGTGCTGGTTTCAACGAGAGAGGTTGACTGCACTAAACTGGCAGAATTGCGCGGTAAACTTTGCCATTTTAAATTGCCCTCGTTATAACCGGCATTAACTGACTGTGCCACTGAACTTAGGCTGACCGCTGATTGTACACCGGCTAAATTTTCAACTTTATATTGAAAGCGTGATATACGCTCCATGACGTCATGCTCGGTACACGCTGCAGGGTAAGCCTCTACAATGACTTTAAGAATATCAGATGAAATTGTGTATTTGTCCGATATTAAGAAAGTATCTTGGTTGTAACGTGCATCTTGGTGCAAGGATGGTGCTCCTGCATGTAAATCACCAATACGCATTTTATCTGCTTGCCAATAGCCTAGTGCAAATAAAACCAAAGTGAAACCAATAATAATTTTTGCTGTCTTTGGATCGGTTGCTTTAACTAATAAATCGCGCATTGCATCAAGTATGTTCGGTTTATTAGCATCACCTGATTGAATATGGATGCTGTTTTCAAAGCGCATATACGATGCCCACACTGGCAACAAAATCAGATTAGTAAATATAATCACTGCCACACCTAAACTCGCTGTAATAGCAAGTTCACGAATAATACCGATATCAATGGTTAATAGGGTTAAAAAGCCGACGGTATCTGATAACAGCGCAATCCCGCCAGGCACAAGTAAAGCTCTAAAGCTTGATTGGCAACATATTGCTGTAGACTTACCTTCAGCAACCTTTTTACCAATGGCGTTAATCATCTGCACACCGTGGCTTACGCCAATAGCGAACACTAAAAATGGCACTAAGATAGACATAGGATCAAGACCAAAGCCTAAACTAGAAAGCAATCCTAACTGCCAAATTACCGCAATAATTGAACACACAATCGGTAAAATAGTGAGTTTTAAGCTGCCACAAAATAGCCATACCATGACAAAAGTAAACGCAATTGCAATAGCAAAAAATAATACAACCCCTTTTGCGCCCTCGGCTATATCGCCGGCCATTTTTGCAAAACCAATAATATGAATACTGATTTTTTCGGTACTTAGAGGCTCACGAATTTCGCTTTCTAATTTTTTTGCAAAAGCGAGAGTGTCTAATTTTTCTTGTGTTTGCGGATCAGTCTCTAACAGTTGGGCGGTGACCATGGCACACGAATAATCGCTTGCTATCATACGACCCACTACTTTGGCCTTTTCAATGTTCTCTTTAACAATTCCTAAGCCTTGCTTATCGGCTTTAAAGTTGGCTGGTATAATAGGCCCGCCAGCAAAGCCGTCTTCAACAACTTCAACAAAGCGCGCACTAGGTGAAAATATTGAATTTACTAAAGGACGATTTACTCCTGGAATAAAGTAAAGTTGGTCATGTACGGCTTTTAATTGAGTAAAAAATTCAGGATTAAAAATATCACCACTGTCATCACATACTGAAATTAAAATACTATTAGCGCCACCAAACTGTTTCTCATGTTTGGTGTACACCTTCATATAATCATGGTTAAGCGGAATATTTTTATTAAATGACGCGTCGAGCTGAATTTGCGTTGCTTTAAAAACCAATAAACAGGTGATCAACACAAAACTTATGAGCACCACTAAGCGGTGTCTAAAAATCGCTTTTTCTAAAAAATCTAAAATTGCTTGCATTAAGGGGTCAACTCCTTCACTTTAATGCCGTTTTCTGTTGTCATGATCAGTTTATCTTTAACAATCACGCCATCAAGAATCGCTTTACCATCAGCCAACTGCTCGTAAGACAACACATCATCTTTAAGCTGAAAAATAACACCGCTATTAGCCAATAATAGCCATTGTTTATTGTTATAATTAATGATGCTATTTACAGTAGTTGTTTTATCATTGTCTAAGTGCTGCCACTGCTGACTATCGGTTTTATTTATAAAAATATTACCACGTAACCCTGCAACAATTTGTTGCGATGAATCTGAAGCAAAACCAAAAAATGAACCAGGGTAAATCTCATCTAAACGTTGCCATGTTTGGCCATCGTCATCACTTTTTGCCATTAAGCCCATCTCACCGACCAGTATTAAACCCGAACTAGTCGGTTCAATGCGATTAAAGTGAGGTAATATAGACGAGGTTTCTATTTCGTAACCCTCAGGATCTGTTTGTTTTAAGTCATTTAAGTAATCTCTATCTTCACTAAATAACAGCGAATCTAAAAAGCGTTTTTGCCAATGTTTTCCGCCATCACTTGTTTGATAAAACATACCGTAAGCGCCAACAGCATAGCCATTTAAGTCATCTTTAAAATAAATATCTAGACAGGGTTTATCTAAGCTTGGTTTTGCTTGTTGTAACTGCCAATTTTCACCACCATCGGTGGTATTAATAATTGTGGCGTCATGTCCACATGCCCAGCCATTAGAATCATTAGTAAATTCAACCGCTGTTAATAATACTTGTGTAGGTACCGATTTCGCTTGTTGCCAATCGCTACCATCAATACTTTTAATGACCGTCCCATGTTTACCTACAGCAATAAGCCCAGCTGAAGTTTGGGTAATATCGGTAAGGAGTGTTTTATCTGCATTAATTGCGCTAATCGCACTTTGAGGTGCGTCTTGTGCAAAACTCGCACCGCTTAGGATCAGGCTGGCATAGACCAAATACTTCATAAATTTAATTCGCCTTGAACTGAGGATTTGTTTGTCTGTTATAAAGAGGAAAACCTGTGCGTTAATAGACAAACGCGATGTGAAAGAAAAAAGGCACCTAGGAAACTAGGTGCCTGCTTTTATACTATCTGCCAGCGCGACGTAAAGCGCTCGATGTAAACTCATTGTCATTAAATGACTGAGAAAAGTCATACATCTTTTCTTGGTTATCTAAACCAATGGCTAAATAGCGACGTGAATTAAGATCGTGGTATACCTCAAGCGTACTCCACTGTGTCGGTACTTCATAGTAGTTAAGACCATAAGCCATTGCTACACGATAAAGTTGGTCACGATTATCGTAAATATCGGTAACATGAACTTGCCAACTGTCTTCGTCAATGTAGAAAACACGTTTTTTGTAAATATGACGGGTGTCATCTTTTAAGTTTGCTTCAACAACCCACACACGGTGTTTTTCGTAACGTGTATGCTCAGGGTTTATATGACCGGGCTTTAAAATATCATCATAAGTTAGCTTGTCGCTGTGAAGCTTGTAGCTATTGTATGGAATGTAAAGCTCTTGCTTACCTTTTAGCGTCCAGTTATAACGATTTGGCGAGCCGTTGAACATATCAAAGTCATCAGTTGTACGTAAGCTATCTGCTGCTGTACCCGGTGCATCGTAAGCTACATTAGGTGCACGGCGAACACGGCGCTGACCTGAATTGTACGTCCACGCTTGGCGCGGCGTTAAAATTTGGTCCATAGTTTCATGCACCAATAACGCGGTCCCTGCTAAACGAGCTGGCTCTGTCACTTGCTGTTTAAACTTAAACAAAATATTAGAATCTTGTAGTTCAGCCGGAGTAGCACTTGGATCTGAATATTTAACTAATAACTGCTCATCAAAACCAACATAGTTATATGAACCCGATGCCGTCGGTGCTGCCTGACCACCAAAACGCTCAATAGACTGACCACGGTAACGAAGTAAATGGTTCCAAATTGCTTCTAAACCCGTTTTAGGGATTGGAAATGGAATACCAATAGCTGTACTTTTAATACCATTTCCGCCTTCAACTAATTCAGCAGACGTTGCAAACTTTTTGGTTGCATCGTACACAAATTGTGGAAAAGACGCAGAACGACGGGTTTCGTACACTGGCATTTTAAACGTATCTGGGTACGCTTCAAATAACGCGATTTGTCCTGGGCTTAAGTTTTCTTTGTATTTATCAATATTACTTTTATCAATAGTGAATAATACTTTATCGGTTGCATAAGGGTCCAAGTGGTGCATACCCGGTTCATAACCTGCTGGAGCAGCAGTAATACCGCCATTCCATGCTGGGATTGAGCCATCAGCATTCGCTGCTTTTTCCGCACCAATTGGACTTAAGTCTTTACCAAGGCGCGCAGCTTCTTCTGGGCTAATTTTAGCCAGCGCTGCGTGGCTTGCAAACAAACTACAAAACGCTGTAGCAATGAGGGTAGGTTTTTTAATCATAATAATGTTACCCCTAGATAGAATATTTTAAGTTAAAAGAAACGTAATCTCGGTCAGAGAAAGTGTTGGTGTCGCCACCACCCCAAAATGAGTTGTAACTTACATCCAAAGACCATGCATTTTGGTAATTAAAGCTCATGGTAGCACCTAGCGACTTACGATCTTCAATGAATAAGAACATTGGATCTGGCGTGTTACCATTTACATCATGAGAAAATACAAAACGTGGTGAGAAGTTAATACCATTGTAAAGGTTAAAGTAATCACCTTTAGCAATTAAGCGGTAGCCCCACGATGAAGCCGTAGCAAACGATTTTTGCTCAGGTCCATTAGATAATGCCATATGTAGTGAAGAGTAATCTGAACTACCAGGCCCCTGAATAACACCACTTCGGCCAGTACCAGAGACATTTAAACGGATCTCATCGTACTCGGGCATGTTATTAATACGAACACCACCAATTTCACCCACAACAGCCCAACTATCAGCGCCTAATGAAGGACCAAATAGATGTGTTGCCGTAAACTGTAATTGTGACGTATTGCGTTCGATATAACCTTTGGCTAACTCGCCTGGCCCAACAACACTTGCATCATCGCCTTTACTCATTTGTGAAATACCTGCAAACTCAGGGCGTAAACCAGCAATAGCTAACTGCTCAGGCATCGCAGCGTAAAGTAGCTCTACGTCATCGATTTGCAGCGGTTCGTCTTCACGAAAAGTAAACTCACCCGCAAAAGCAGTTTCACCAAGCGAGGTGTTAAAGCTTAAACCGTAAAGTTTAATATCTTCAGGGTATTCGTTAGTTGCTTTAGCAAATGCTTTTAAATCGGATACGTTATCAGAGGTAATTTCAGTACTTGCAATCATCGCTAAATCTTGTTGAATTGATGCTTGCGTAAAGTTTGATACGCGACCCGAAATAAGCGGACGACGATTATGGTAATTTACGTGATAAAGCGCTACTTCGGTATCATTCCACTCTGGTAAAAACATACCGAGTCGTAAGCCGTATTGGCCGCCATCATCTGGCTCTGTTTTGCCATCATAGCCTTTACCTTTGAGGGCAACCTTGGTCGGGTGTGTCAAGTACATATTAGCTAATAGCTGTTGACCTGCAGCACTTGATGGATCAATTCCCTGACTTGCAGCTACTTGAGAGTGAGTTGCTATCAAGTTATTTAAACTATTTGTTAAAAATGCTAAATCAATATCAGGATTTGAAGTAAAACCTAGCTGTACGTTTTGTTGATAACCGTTTTCTGCAGCAAAATCATTGGTAGAAAAATAAGTCCCTGCTGCCGGTAGACGAGTTTCATGCCACTGGTATTGGTAAAAACCTTCTAAGGTCATGTTTTCTGTAAGCCCTAACGATGCCCACAACATACCAACCGGAATAAACGCTTCTTTTAGCTCAGCACCTGGTGCTTTTAAACGGTCTATATCGACCGGATTAACGTTAATACCATGAGAAATTAACGTACTTTCACCCCAGTTTACTACTTGTTGACCCAAGCGAATTGAAAGCGGGTTATTACCATCGTTTAAATCAAAGTTCGCCCATACGTAGGCATCAAGTAAACGAAGGTCGGCACAACTTTGCTCTTTAGTATCATCGTCATCACAAGGGTCTACACCTTGCCCTGATGTTGGATTAACATAAGCACGATCGCCGTCCATTAATTCAAAATCGTAAAAATACATAAAACGAGTAAATAAGCCGTAGTTATCTTTACTTATTGATAAGTCATGCGTGCCTTTTAATAGCTTTGAGAAAGACTCACCGCTATCAAAATTTAAACCGCCCGCGTCACCGTTGTTTGAGTAGGACCCTGGTTGAGCCCAGACATCTTGGGATGAATAAATCGTATTGAGTGCTGGGTTGTAACCCGTCCAATCAAATGATGGATTATTACTCTTACCAATCATATCAAAATTTCGGTCTTCTACCCGAATACTCTGACCATATGAAAAGGTAGAATCGAAGGCGATATCAAAACCACCCACCTCAAATGTTGCAGCCTGTGTCTGTGCTGCAGTTAAACCCATAGCCGCAGCTGTTAAGCCAAGTGCTATTTTATTTTTAACAAAAAGCGATCTTCTTATCATTTTGGTTCCCCCCTGTCGCGGGTATTTTTGTGTGATCAAGTTATTGTTTTTAGTGTAATCGTAACGATAGAAGCGAATCAAACAAATTACAAATGGCCGCCTTCAATCAGTTATATTTTTTATTTGTTCAACGTTTACGTATTGGTAAGACGTCATACCAGATAATTTATACACGTAAATTAACAATAGAACAAACCGAAATTAACAAAAAAGCAATATTAATATGTATTTATAACACAAAAAATGACTGCTAAGCTACTCGTTCGAGACGGATGAACTTGTTTTCATTACTTAAAATGAGTCTAAATCGACCACGGATACCTAGGCTAGAAATAAAAGGTCGAAGGTGATGAGCGGAAAAACGAATTGTTTTACCGCTATCAGCTGTCACTTGGATAGAGCTATACCGTCCATGGTAATAATCCATGCACTTTGTATAGCTCAAATGCATACTAAAGTAATGTTCTATCATGATTTATTGTAAGGCTTTTTCAACCTTTTCAAATAAGTCGTCGCTTAACCCTTCTAAGTTAGCTAATCGCTCTAGTTGGGCCCTCATTGCAGTTGCACGGGTTTCATCATAACGACGCCACGACATAAACGGCGTTAACATACGAGATGCATTTTGCGGATTAATCGCATTAAGCTTAATCAATAAATCGCCAAGTAATGTATAGCCCGTGCCATCTAAACGATGAAACTGTGCGGTATTAAAATGAGAAAAGCTGCCCACTAATGCACGTACTCGGTTTGGATTCGAAAAATCAAAGCAAGGATGCGAGTACAAGGCTTTTATTTTCTCAATAGCATCATCAGCTGAGTTCATCGCTTGCAAAGCAAACCACTTATCCATTACTAATACATCATGGCGCCATTGAGCGTCAAAATGCTCGAGTAATTGATCCGACAATGGGTGAGCTGCTTTAACCACACTGCTTAACGCACCGAGTACATTGGTCATATTTGTTGAAGATGCAGCCTGCTCAATTAAACTTGCCGCCTCAACACTGTCGGTTTTTGCCAAATAGTGAAGGCACAGCTGTTTGAGCGCACGTATTGCTACCGCTTGGGCACTCACACTGCCATCATCGGTAATGGCTTGGTAACAGCTTAAAAATTCACTGTGCAATTGCGTGGCAATTTGCTGTTCAAATAACTCAATATTAGCCGTTATTTGATCTACCGGTATTATTTCAAATTCAGCAGCTAAGGTATCAAAACTTGGCAACTTCAACAGTTCAGCAACTAGCGCTAAATCGCCCTCACGCTGAGATAGCAATGCGCGAAGTGCATCAATCACATCTTCACTCAAAGGATTCTTACTTGCTGAAGTAACATTGGCTTTAAGTGCGTTAATAAATAACTGCTGTTGTGCATCCCAGCGTGAAAAGTCGCTACGCGCAAAACGCATAATATGTAATAAATCCGCTTCACTAATAGATTGATTTAAAATACATGGGGCTGAAAAGTCTTCGAGCAATACCGCGGTTGGGTTACTGTGAATATTATCAAAGTGAAATGTTTGCGAGCTATTTGTTACGTCCAGTACATGATCAAGCTGCTTGCCTTGATACTGTAATGTAATACTTTGCCCTTGAGAGTCTAAAAGCTCAATAGCAAAAGGAATATGTAACATTGCATTGTCAAGCTGATTCGCTGGCGTAAGCTGCTCTACGCTAAGCGAAAACGTTTGCGCAGCTTCATCATACTTTTTAGTTACGTTCAGGCGAGGCGTACCACAATGGTTATACCAACGCTTAAATTGTGATAAATCAATGGATGATGCATCACTCATTGCTGCAATAAAATCATCACAGGTCACCGCTTGCCCGTCATGGCGTTCAAAGTACAAAGCCATGCCTTTTTGAAAGTTTTGCTCACCTAAAAGGGTATGCATCATGCGAATTACTTCTGCCCCTTTGTCGTATACAGTCACAGTGTAAAAGTTATTCATTTCAATTACCTTTTCTGGACGTATCGGATGAGCCATAGGGCCTGCATCTTCACTAAACTGATGAGTACGCATCACTTTTACAGCATCAATTCTATTAAGCGCACGAGAGCCTAAATCACTACTAAATTCTTGGTCTCGAAATACCGTCAAGCCTTCTTTTAAAGACAATTGAAACCAGTCACGACAAGTTACACGATTTCCGGTCCAGTTATGAAAGTACTCGTGGCCAACAATAGACTCAATGGTGTGGTAATCTTTATCAGTTGCCGTTTCTTGATTTGCCAACACGCATTTACTGTTAAAAATATTTAACCCTTTATTTTCCATTGCTCCCATATTGAAAAAATCAACGGCAACAATCATATAAATATCAAGGTCGTACTCTAAATTAAAACGAGTTTCATCCCAAGCCATCGCTTTTTTTAGCGACGTCATGGCATGCTCTGTTTTTGGTAAATTTCCTTTATCAACAAATAACGCTAAGGTGACGTCTTTACCACTACGAGTTGTGTACTTGTCGTGTAAAACATCAAAGTCCCCTGCCACTAAAGCGAACAAGTAGCTTGGCTTTTTGAATGGGTCTTGCCATTTTACAAAATGACGTCCATCTTGCGTTTCACCGCTATCAACTTGATTACCATTTGAGAGTAAATGCGGGAATGTTGTATCTGCAATGATAGTAACATCAAAAGTTGAAAGGACATCAGGACGGTCCATATAATAGGTTATTTTTCTAAACCCTTGCGCTTCACATTGGGTACAGTAAGCCCCGCCAGATAAGTACAACCCCTCAAGTGAAGTATTGGTTTGTGGTGATGTTTGCGTCACTATACTTAGCTGACATTCATCAGGTAAGTTATTAATGATTAATTGCTGATTTATAATTTTATAATCTGTGAGCTCTTCACCCTCTACCGACAAAGAGATCAAAGTTAAGTCTATGCCATCTAATACCAGTGGCGCATTTGAATCGCCAACGCGCTTAAGCGTTAATAAAGCATTTACTTGAGTTTTTAATGGCTGTAAATCAAATGTCAGCTCAGTGTGTTCGATTGAAAAATGAGGGGCTTGGTAGTCTTTTAGGTATTCTGCTTGAGGTTTTTGTAGTTCAGTCATGTTCACTCCAAAAAAATAGCCCCTTTTAGTGATAAAAGGAGCTACTTAAATTAAGCCGTTTGTTTAGGTTTAATACGTAGTATCTTAATTCCTAAGTAAGCGTAAATAACGGCTAAGAAAGGATTTATAAGGTTAAAGAAAGCATAAAGCGCGTAATCAAACGGATTGATTAATAGAACACTTTGCATATAAGCACCACAGGTATTCCATGGTATTAATGGGCTGGTAATTGTGCCGCCATCTTCTAGAGTACGAGATAAGTTAACAGGCTTTAAGCCACGCTTTTTATATTCTTCTTTAAACATCCGCCCAGGCACAACAATGGCAATATACTGATCCGCAGCAATAACATTCGTACCAATACACGTTGCAATAGTGGAGGCGATAAGAGAGCCAGTGCTTTTTGCTATTTTTAGAATACTTTTAACAAAAATATCAAGTAGCCCTGTTTTCTCCATAATCGCACCAAACATCAGTGCTGTCATGATCAACCATGTAGTGGTTAGCATACCAGACATGCCGCCACCACTCAGTAACGAGTCCATTTTTGCATCGCCCGTATTAATTGTGAAGCCATCAAAAAAGGTGGTCCAAACTAGTTTGAAATAACCGACAAACTCACCCTGAGTCATGTCTATTTGGCTAGCAATTAAGTCCGATTGAAATAACATTGCCCACACCGCACCAATCACGGCACCAATAGAAATCGCCGGAAACGCTGGCATTTTTCGAATAGCTAATGCGAGTAATACAATTAACGGCACCAACATTTCTAAGCCAATGTTAAAGTTTTGCTGAAGAATTGCAGTTATTTGCTCTATTTGACCCGCCTCTCCCGCAGCAGTAGCGTTAAAGCCCATGAAAATAAAGATGATTAATGCAATGACAAAGCTGGGTACTGTAGTCCAAAGCATATGATGAATATGTTCAAACAAATCTGCACCAGCAACGGCTGGAGCTAAATTGGTTGTTTCCGATAATGGACTAAGCTTATCGCCAAAATAAGCGCCTGATATTACAGCACCCGCGGTAACTGTCGGCTCTAAACCCAGTCCTGAAGCAACACCGAGTAACGCAACACCTATAGTTGCAGCTGTAGTCCATGAACTTCCAATACTCATTGCTACAATGCCACAAATTAAACAACTCGCGGCGTAAAACCAGCTGGGATTGATAATTTGTAGACCGTAATAAATTAATGTCGGAACGGTTCCTGATAATAGCCAAGTTCCGATTAATGCCCCTACCATGAGTAAGATTAAAATCGCACTAAGAGATAAAGTGATCCCCTCAATCATTGCATCTTCTAATTTTTTCCATGTGTAGCCATTTTTTAAACCAATTAACGCCGCAGCGAATGTTGCAAATAACAAGGCAATTTGATTTGGACCTGACGATGAGTCATCACCAAATAAGTACACAGCGGCACCTAATAAACAAATTAATACAGCAATTGGAATGAGTGCATCAAAAAACGAGGCACTTTTAAGTGGTTTTTCTTCAATTGGCTTCAAAATATAGACTCCTACACACATTCGATGCATGTTGATTATTTTTATTAGCACGTACGCGCATTTATTGAGCACTATTGATCTAGCTCAACTTTTGGTAATCCGCGATTATAACAATTTAGCAAATTATCGATAGTAAAAAAGGCGCCTAGGCGCCTTTTTTTTGCAAAGTGAAGCTTATTTTAGCGCTTAGCTACGCGACCATATTTAATATAATCTTGTGTAATAAGTGCAGCTTCTTCAAGAAATGGGTCAAGCTCTTCAATCACCTCTGGTACATCGTCCAGATTTTCTATTGGCTCTTTACCTAAACGATTTAAGCGCTCATTAGTACGGGCTAGTGCGCGTGCCTCATTTTCTTCTTTTTCTTTAATGCGCTTTTTCTCAACCAAAGAAATTGTTTTACGATCTTTTTCTTCGTTGTAGCGAGCGATATCTTCAAACACATAATTAAATTCAGGTTCGGCTTTAATACGCTCATTATGCTGCTTTTCAAGTACACTGATAATAGGGTTTAAACGCCCTATTTGCTTATACTTTGCTTTTACTATGCTATCCCACGGCAAGGCATTATCTTGTTTACTTTCACCCCATTCTGCAGGGTCAATGGCTGATGGGAAAGTAATGTCTGGGATCACCCCTTTATGCTGTGTACTACCACCATTAATGCGGTAAAACTTTGCAATCGTATATTGCACACTACCTAATGGGTTATCGTATAAGTCATAAGCACGCGCTAAACCTTTATGCTGCTGCACGGTCCCTTTACCAAAGGTTTGCTCACCAATGATAACGGCGCGGCCATAATCTTGCATTGCTGCGGCAAAAATTTCAGACGCGGATGCGCTGTACCTATCAACAAGCACTGTTAACGGGCCATCATAATAAGTAATGCCGTCACGGTCTTTTTGCTCTTCAATACGGTTGTTTAAGGTATGAATTTGTACTACTGGACCTTGATCAAAAAACAAACCTGATAACTGCGTAGCTTCATATAATGAACCGCCGCCATTTTGACGTAAATCAATAATAATTCCGTCTACGTTTTGTTCTTTGAGTTTAGCCAACTCGACTTTTACATCTTTAGATAAGTTATTGTAAAAACCAGGAATTTCTATTACACCAATTTTGCTGGTTAAATCAGAATAACTGGCTTCAAACACTTCTGATTTGGCAGCTCTGTCTTCTAGACGGATTTTATCACGGGTAATTTCAACCACTTTTGGCGTACCGTGCGCATCTGCACCTTTAAGGTATTGCAAACGCACTTTAGTGCCTTTGGGGCCTTTTATTAAATCAACCACATCATCTAAACGCCAGCCAATTACATCAACAAACTCTTCGCCATCTTGAGCCACACCAATAATGCGGTCATCGGCTTTAATTTGCTCAGATTTGTCTGCCGGGCCTCCAGGCACTAAACTACGAATTACCGTATAGTCTTCATCAGGCGTTAATACCGCACCAATGCCTTCAAGCTCAAGATCCATATCCATTTTGAACTGCTCTGCACGACGTGGAGATAAGTATGAAGTATGTGCTTCAATACTACGTGCAAGTGAATTCATTACAATTTGAAATGCATCTTCAGATTTTGATTGTACAAGACGCTTTTCTGCATTTTTATAACGCTTGGTCAGCACGTCTTTTATGCCAGGCCAATCTTTACCTGTCATTTTTAACCGTAATGCATCATATTTTACACGCTCGCGCCAAATTTCATCTAATTCAGCTTGCGTAGTCGCCCATGGCGCATCTTCACGGTCATAAAAGTATTCATCTTCAGTGTCGAACGTCATTTCATTTTCAAGTAATGAAAGCGAAAATTCGTAACGTTCAAAACGACGTTTAAGGCTTAAGTTGAAAATATCAAATGTAAACCCTAACTTGCCGCTAATAAGCGCGTTATCGAAACGCTCACGATATTGCTCAAAAGAGTCAATATCGCTTTTCAAAAACACGCTTTTATTAAAATCAAGGGATTCGATGTAACGATCAAACACTTTACTTGAAAGCTCATCGTTAAATCGAACAGGTGTGTAATGCGAACGAGTAAATAGATTAGCCACTCGTTTACTGGCTGTACCGTGCTGACTTTCTTGCTTAAGCAAAGGTAAGTCTTTTAATGTTACCGGCTCTACTGCAGCCAATAATGAACCTGAAAACAGCGCAGCAACTAACGGAATGAGCGTAAACTTTTTACTCATACACAACTCCTTAATTTTTTTCGCAGCTTAAATAATGTATAAGCTGTCGGCTTTGGTTTTAACTTGCATACCGGTCACTAATTCAACGTGAACATCGTCTTTGTTTACTTCAGTGATTACTGCATTAACAAGTGCTTGGCCAAGTTTAACCTTAACCTTATTATTAACCTTGACCTCGCCTGCAGGTAAAGGTTCAACTTTTCCTGAACGCTTAGGTGCAGCGGCTTTTGCAGGTTTTGCTGCAGCCGGTGAGTTTTTAGCCGCATGAGCTGGTTTCTTTTTGAAAGATTTTGCATCTGAATCTTGACGAGGACGCTGCTGCTTTTTACGCTTTGCCATTTTAGCACGGCTTTCTTCCAACGCTTTTTGTGCGTGGTCAATATGCTCTTGCTCAACTTTTTCGCCTTGATTTCCGTCAAGATCGATTCTAAATTCAGATTTAGTAACTGCCTCAAGGTAGCGCCAGTTAGAGGTGTATTTTCTAAGTGCTTGACGAACTTGTGTCTTACTAACTTTTTCAGACCCTTCAATGCGCTCAGCGATATCTTTGAAAATACCTACTTTAAGCGGCTGAATGCCCTCTTTTTGTTTAAAACATTGTGGAAATTCTTGGTATAAGAACTCCAATACTTCATTAATATCTTTTAGCTTGTTTGTGGTTTCCATTTTAGAACCTATTTAATCACATCTTTTCATCAAGGGCAGAATCAACATAGTGGATACACCAATCAACTAACTCTTCAAAGTCAGCTTCAATCACAGCCATATCACCACGTAAATGTTCCCAAATACCATTTATAATTTCATCAATTGAATCACAGTCTAAATCATCAGGAAGACGATCCCATGCCATGTGAATCAAATCATTGAGCGTTTCCGCTACATGTTCTTCATCCCCTTCCCAATCACCAACATCTTGAACGGCAAAAAGGTAGTCTTGAACATTTAGCAAGTCTTTCATTACAGGCTAGCCTCTAAGCATTTTACAAGTGCTTCAAGCCCTGCTTGGTCATCAGTATCAAATCGGCCAATACTTGGGCTATCTATGTCTAGTACCGCAAATACAGATCCATTTTTCATGATAGGTACAACTATCTCAGAATTTGATGCTGCATCACAGGCTATATGACCGTCAAAAGCATGCACATCTGAAATTAATTGGGTTTGCTCGGTCGCCGCAGCAGTGCCACATACCCCTTTTCCTACTGGAATACGAATACAAGCTGGATTGCCTTGAAATGGACCAAGTACCAATTCTGATGGTGAATCCATAAAATAAAAGCCCGCCCAATTCACATCTTCTAAAGAGGTAAATAACAGCGCGCTTATATTTGCCATATTGGCAATTATGTTTGATTCACCGCCTATCAGCGATTCAGTTTGCTTAACTAATGACTGGTAAAAATCGTGCTTTTGCATACCAAACTACTTCTTATTAAACATACAGTAGCTAAAGGTACTCTTTGTCACTAAAAATTGAAACCTTTTGCGGGTAAAAAAAAGGAAATTACATGGTTTTACGACACACTTGATTAAATATTCCGCAATTAACTTTGTACCGATTTACGCAGGCCGAATAAAAACAGTCCAGCGGCAAACCCTGACATCACACTATTGATTAAAAAGATCTCGCCTGTAGTGGCGCTCAAAAGATAACTAAAAATAGCGCCTCCCAGCAAGCCCAGTGTTAATACTCCAGAATAATTTACCTTAGAATATTTAAACATAAGTAAATAACCCGGCACTACAAACGCGGCCATCGTTAACCCTACTATGTGCGCGTTAGCAATAGCGGTCATTAATAGTCCTAAAAAAATAGAAACAGCGTCACCGCGCATAGTCAATGCGTAGTAAATCCCCAACATACTACCAATAATAACGGGAGATAATAATGAAAGTGCGACACTTTTTGCGAGTTGATGTTTCATTGTAAGATCCTTAACAAAAACATAAATCTTTAATTTCTAAGCATGCACTAAGAGCCAAAGCTTATAAATAGAGACTATGGTCGTATTTTTTAACTGAATATGCTTGGTTTTGAAAAAGATATAGCGAATATGAGGCACAAAAAAGCCCGCAAATAGCGGGCTTTTCTGATAATGGTGGAGAGATAGGGATTTGAACCCTAGAGGGGCTATAAACCCCTGCCGGTTTTCAAGACCGGTGCATTCGACCACTCTGCCATCTCTCCGAAAGTGCATAAACTACAAGTAAGAGTGTACTCATAATTATTTTAATAAGGTGGTGGAGAGATAGGGATTTGAACCCTAGAGGGGCTATAAACCCCTGCCGGTTTTCAAGACCGGTGCATTCGACCACTCTGCCATCTCTCCGCACGGCCTGAATAATAGGGAAACCCTTGGGCTTTGTGAAGCTTTTTTTTCATTTTTTTGTTCAAGTGATTAAAAAACAACTAATTTGTTTAAACATAAAGCAATGAGAGCAAATCCTAACCGGCAAATGAACTTTTATTTAAATTTAGTTGTCTATTGATCTACAAAGGTTTGCCCAAACATATAAGAGTTGGTAATCTAATTTTAGTTAAATTACAGGAACTACTTAGTTTCACTTACAGGAGCTCTACAATGGCGTTTAATCAATCGTACAATACTGCAAAGCCGGTAATGTCGACCATTGAAACAAACAAAGTGCTTAAAAACACTTATTTCTTACTTGCAATGACACTTGCATTTAGTGCAGTCACTGCCGGTATTTCAATGGCACTGCAATTACCTTACTTTATGGGACTTGTATTCACACTAGTTTCATTTGGTCTACTTTTTGTTGTTAATAAAAAAGCAGATACAGCATCTGGTGTATTTTGGGTGTTTGCGTTTACAGGATTAATGGGAGCCGGCTTAGGCCCTCTACTAAATCACTACGCGCAATTACCTAATGGCCCTATGCTAATTATGCAAGCGCTAGGTTCTACGGCGTTAATCTTCTTTGGTTTATCTGCTTACGCACTTAACACTAAAAAAGACTTCTCATTTATGGGTGGCTTTTTAACTGTAGGCTTAATCGTGGTTATCGTGGCAAGTATTGTAAATATTTTCTTAGGTAGCTCGTTAATGTTTATGGCTCTAAACGCAGCAGTTGTATTAATCATGTCTGGCCTAATTTTGTTCGATACGAGCAGAATCATTAACGGCGGCGAAACAAATTATATCCGTGCAACTGTATCTTTATACCTTAGCGTATATAACCTATTTACTTCATTACTTGCCTTACTTGGCGCAAATAATGACTAATTAAATAGTTCTGTTAAAATAGCCCCTTTATTGGGGCTTTTTTATTGGAATAGTTTTGGCACGCTTTGTACTTTCTTTACATACTCCACCATCAGATCACGATACCACTCAACGTATTGTTAAGTTTGCTCATGCCTGCCTAGTGCAGGGACATAGCGTTGATGCGTTATTTTTATACCAAGATGGTATTTATCATGCTTCAACTCATTTTGAGTTAGCCTCAGATGAGTTGAGTACTCCCTCGCTTTGGCAGCAACTGGCTGAAAAAAATATAAAACTAATGTTATGCGTTACTGCGGCTGAAAAGCGAGGCTTAGATATAAAGAATACCGGCGCATTTGCTGTTGCAGGCTTAGCTGAATTTGCCATGCTGGCCAGTGAAGCAGATAAATGGATACAATTTAAATGATTAATGTACTCGTAATTAGTCAGTCAAGCCCATTTGATGACATGCATATCCGCGATGCACTTGATATGACCCTTATTTTTGCTGCCGTAGATCAAAATATTAGCTGGTTGTTTAGCGGCCCAGCTGTGTTAGCGCTTAAAAAAAACCAAAAGCCAAATAGTTTAGGTATCAAAGATTTTTTTAAAAACATTAAAATGTTGGAAATCTATGATGTTGAAAATATTTATGTGTGTGAAAAGTCACTGATTGATTATGGTTTAAGTAAAAGTGAACTACTCATTGAGGCAAACATAGTAAACTTTAATGCCCAAAAACAGTTAATTCACAATCAGCAGCATGTGGTGACCCTATGAGTACTTTACATATTTTTTCAAAACCACTGAATTACTACAGTACCCACAGCTTAGACAATCTAATTATGCTCACAGACAGTGTTTTACTCGTGGGTGACGCTTGCTTTGCAAAAGGGCAATATAGACAATTTGCTGACTCACTTTATATTTTAAAAGATGATGCAGAAGCTCGAGATATATCATTAAATATGAACGACAAAGCAATTAGCTATGATGAGTTCGTTACCCTCAGTTTAACTGCAAAACAATCAATTACTTGGTGAACCATGTTGGAATTTAATAATCAAACAATAGACACTGATAAACAAGGTTATTTGCTAGATCATACTGTTTGGTCAAAAGAGTTAGCCAATGTTATTGCAGAGCAAGAAAACATCACATTAACTGAGCAGCATTGGGAAGTTGTTAACTTTGTGCGAGAGTTTTATCTTGAATATAACACTAGTCCAGCCATTAGAATGTTAGTCAAAGCCATGGCTAAAGCACTCGGTGAGGATAAAGGGAACAGCATGTACTTATACAAACTTTTTCCTAAAGGGCCAGCCAAACAAGCAACTAAAATTGCGGGTTTACCTAAACCTGCACGGTGTATTTAATGAAGCATAAAACTGAACATTCGCCCTCCTCAAAGGGTAAGCGCAATACAGGCCGTACTTACTCTCGAAGTGGTATCAATAAAAGGACAGTAAAAAGACCAATAAAGCCGGCAATAGCGCAGAGCGATAAAAAAGTCATTTTATTTAATAAACCTTATGATGTTCTTTGCCAGTTCACTGACGATCAAAATAGGCAAACGTTGGCTGATTTTATTCCTATAAAAGATGTTTACGCAGCAGGTCGTTTAGACAGGGACAGCGAAGGGTTGTTGTTATTAACAAACTGCGGCAAGTTACAAAATACGCTCACAGCGCCTGGTAAAAAAACCAACAAAACCTATTGGGTTCAGGTTGAAGGGATCCCAACACAAGCGTCTATCGATGCTTTAAATAAAGGTGTCGAACTCAAAGATGGCATCACCTTGCCCGCTGAAGTAACTTTAATGGATGAACCAGCGCTTTGGGCAAGGACTCCTCCAGTGCGAGAGCGTAAATCAATACCTACATCATGGCTAAGTATTACAATTAACGAAGGCAGAAACCGTCAAGTTAGACGCATGACAGCTCATGTTGGCTACCCTACTTTGCGTTTAATTCGCTACAGTATCGGTAAATACACGCTAGAGGGAATAAATAGCGGAGAATTCAAAGAAATTGATAATTAACCATCAAGTTGCGTTAATTATCTGTAGCTAACGCAATACAATTTCTTCCTTGTTTTTTCGCGTAATAAAGTGCGTTATCTGCTTGTTTAAAAAATTGTGCATGATCGCTATCGTGTTCATGCTCTATGGTGTTTATTCCCATACTGACAGACAATATACCTGTAAAGCTGTCTTTGTGGGGAATGGCCATTTTTTCAATCGATTTTTGTATTTGTTCGGCAATAAATAATGCCCCTTGCTTACCTGTTTGAGGTAACAGCACGACAAACTCTTCTCCTCCGAATCGCGCTACAAAATCTTCTGGCCTGCAGACGGTTTCAGCTAATTTTTGCGCAACTTGAAATAAACATTTATCTCCTTCGAGATGACCATATCGGTCGTTATACTTTTTAAAATTATCGATATCAATAATGATCATCGAAAGCTCACGATGCTCGTTCGATAACTTGTTAAATTCAGACGTTAGTTTTTCATCAAAGCGCCTTTAGTGAGTGAGTCTAAAAACGCCATATCACTGAGTATTTCTTGAGTTTTTAAACGCTCAGTAGCATCGTTGAATATAGCAATAAATTCTCCTTCAACACTGATACCAGAAACTTGCATCACAATTTCACTGCCATCTTTACAAGAAATCCTGTAATCATTAGCTGGAATATCATCATTATTTTGATTGGCTTGCTCAAGTGACTCCTGCCATAACGTTTGTGCAAATGTTCTGTAATCTTTTTCAGGGTAGGCTAATTTCCACCAAACATTAAGATTAGGTACGTCTTGTAACGTGTAACCAAATACATCAATAAAACGTTGGTTCACTTTTAAAATATCACCAGTTACCATACAAACATCACATACCGGTAAGGGTAGAATCGTGAATAACCGCGCATAATGACTCAACTCATGCTTGCGCATAGGGTGTTGGGTAGTGCTTATAACATTATAGTCTTGTTCTTTGTTTTGACGTTCAAGCGATACATTCATTGAAGCGACAAAATGCCACTCTACCCACCATTTCTCTAACTGGCTTAAAATTGCCTTTTGTGATGATTTTAAAGAGCCTAAAGAGGATTCTATAAGCCTAAACAGCTCAACAATCGGATTAGGCTCTTGATAAAGATAGGGAGCTGGCACAGTTATAATGTCATAAAATAACTTATAAGCTGATTCTTTGAATTGCTGTAGTGAATAATCGTCTTCAAAAGTAAGATTTGACACCGTTTTTTCGGACGCATCCAGCACAAACGACTTAACCAAATGTGATTGCGAGGCGTAATTCATATATTCATTCCATTGATTATATTTTAGGTTATTTAAGTATTTACGTGTTTAGATACTAATTAAGATATGGTAGGTAATCTCAAATGTAAAGTTTTGTTAATGAAGAATAGCGCTACGTAATTAAATACGACAAAAGCAACTTACAAAGTATGAAGCCATCAATATAATTCATCCCTTTTCATTAGCCTAAAAATGAGTAAATTACACACCAAACTACGCCTTACTAACCATTGGATGGAAAAAGTTACAACAAAATCTATTCAATCCCCCATCCTCTCTTTAAGCACCAACAAAATACATGCTATAATCGCGGCCTTTCCAAGTTAACAGTAATCTGTATAAGCGAAATTATTCATGAGCGAAAATAGTCAAATTAAAGTCATCGTTGGTATGTCCGGCGGTGTTGATTCTTCTGTATCTGCATATTTATTAAAACAGCAAGGCTACCAAGTAGAAGGCTTGTTTATGAAGAACTGGGAAGAAGATGACAATGATGAATATTGCGCTGCTGCTGAAGATTTAAAAGATGCACAAGCTGTATGTGACAAGTTAGGCATTGAACTTCATACCGTTAATTTTGCTGCTGAATACTGGGATAATGTATTTGAATACTTTTTAGCAGAATACAAAGCGGGTCGTACACCCAACCCAGATATAATGTGTAATAAAGAAATAAAATTTAAAGCGTTTTTAGAGTTTGCTGCGCAAGCACTTGGTGCTGATTTTATTGCAACTGGTCACTATGTGCGCCGAGAGCTACGCGATGACAAATACTTAATGTGCCGAGGCCTAGACGATAACAAAGATCAAAGCTACTTTTTGTATACACTAAGCCATGAGCATATTGCGCAAACACTATTTCCTGTCGGAGATATTGCCAAACCAGAAGTACGCCGCATTGCTGAAGAACAGGATTTAATTACCCATGATAAAAAAGACAGCACCGGCATTTGTTTCATTGGCGAGCGTAAATTCAAAGATTTTCTGCAAAAGTTTTTGCCTGCACAACCTGGAGTAATTGAAGACACCGATGGTAACAATGTAGGTGAGCATGAAGGCTTGATGTATCACACCCTTGGCCAGCGTAAAGGTTTATTAATTGGTGGCATGAAAGAAGGCTCGGGCGAACCATGGTACGTGGTAGATAAAGATATAGAACGAAATGTTCTTGTTGTTGGTCAAGGTAAAGATCACTCTCGGTTGTACAGTAACGGCCTTAATGCAAACCAATTACACTGGGTAGATCGTGTTGGCCCGCAAGGTACAACTCGCTGCACCGTTAAAACTCGTTACCGTCAAGAAGACTTAAGCTGTACATTACTCGTTGGAGAAGATGGTATGGCACGCGTGTTGTTTGATGAGCCGCAAAAAGCCGTTACCCCAGGGCAATCCGCCGTATTTTACGCCGATGAAGTCTGTTTAGGCGGTGGTATTATTGATTCGGTGATTAAGTAATGAATCAACATCAAGTCATGGCACTTGCTGCCATGTGCCAAGTAGCTAAACAAGTACAAAAGGTTGCTCAATACGGTCGTTGTGATGAACATGACTTATCAACGTTGTTATCAAGTATTGTGCAAACCTCACCCGCCTCTCCTGAGGATGTATACCAAGGCACACAAAATTTGCGTGATGGCTATAAAACATTAATGGCACAACTGAGTGCCGGTGCTCAAAAAGATGTTGAAATAGTCAAGTACGTAGGTGGCTTAATGCAGTTAGAGCGAGCCCTTAGTGCCAATAGTAAGAGCCTCAATGAATTAGGTAAACGTATTGATGATATTCATCGACGTTTAGATCATTTTGCTATTACCGATGACAGTGTTGTTGCCGGTTTAGCAGATATATACTCGTCGGTGCTAAGCCCCCTTGGGCACCGAATCCAGGTTTATGGTAAACCCGAGTTATTAAAACAGCAGCTCACTCAAAACAAAATCCGTGCGTTACTTTTAGCCGGTATTCGTAGTGCTGTATTATGGCGTCAAATGGGCGGCAAACGTCGTCATTTCTTTTTTGCAAAAAGAAAAATTCTCGCCATTGCTAAAACAAAAATTTAATTATCGTTCAAACTAAAATTTAGGAGTTATTATGGAGCTTTCAGCGTTAACGGCTATCTCTCCGGTTGATGGTCGCTACGGCAGCAAAACCACTGAACTACGCAGTATTTTTAGCGAATTTGGATTAATCAAATACCGCGTAACCGTTGAAGTGCGTTGGTTGCAAGCGTTAGCTGCAGCAAGCGATATAAAAGAAGTCCCAGCTTTAAGCGAGCAAGCAAACGGACTATTAAATGCTATCGTCGATAACTTCTGTGAAGCCGATGCGCAGCGTGTTAAAGACATTGAACGCACCACTAACCATGATGTAAAAGCCGTAGAGTACCTACTAAAAGAAAAAGTAGCTGATAACGCTGAATTACATGCCATTAATGAATTTATTCACTTTGCATGTACATCTGAAGATATTAATAATCTATCTCACGGTTTAATGTTAAGTGAAGCACGTAACAATGTTATCTTACCTTATTGCGATGAGCTATTAAGCGCAATTAAAGAAAAAGCTGTTGAATACAAAGCCATTCCAATGATGACTCGTACGCACGGGCAACCTGCAACCCCATCAACTATGGGTAAAGAGTTTGCAAACGTATACATGCGTTTAAAGCGTCAACGTGATCAAATTGCCCAAGTAGAAATGCTAGGCAAAGTAAATGGTGCTGTAGGTAACTACAATGCTCATTTAAGTGCTTACCCTGATTACGACTGGCATACACACGCAGATAAATTTGTAGCTAGCCTAGGTTTAACACTTAACCCGTTTACCACACAAATTGAACCGCATGACTACATTGCAGAACTATTTGATGCTATTGCGCGTTTTAATACTATATTGCTCGATTTTGACCGCGATATGTGGGGATACATTGCGCTTAATCACTTCAAGCAAAAAACCATTGCTGGTGAAATTGGCTCATCAACTATGCCACATAAAGTAAACCCTATTGATTTTGAAAACTCAGAAGGTAATTTAGGTTTAGCTAATGCCATATTAGGTCACTTAGCGCAAAAGCTGCCTGTTTCTCGTTGGCAACGTGATTTAACAGACTCAACGGTATTACGTAATTTAGGTGTAGGTATGGGTTATGCTGTTATTGCATACCAATCAACACTTAAAGGTGTAAGCAAGCTAGAAGTTAACGAACAACGTTTAGCTGAGGAGCTTGACCAAAACTGGGAGCTACTAGCAGAGCCAATTCAAACAGTAATGCGTAAATACGGCATTGAAAAGCCATATGAAAAGCTAAAAGATTTAACGCGTGGTAAACGTGTAAATCAAGAAATTATGGCTGATTTCATTGATGGTTTAGATTTACCAGACGCTGCAAAAGCAGAAATGAAAAAGCTAACCCCAGCCAACTACATTGGTCGCGCTGTTGAGTTTATTGATGATTTAGTTTAATTACTCTAATCTACTAATAAAAAAGCGAAAGGTACCTGCCTTTCGCTTTTTTATTTGGGTCTTAACGTTATAGGCATTCTATGTATCAATTAAAAATAAATGAATTATCTGAGCAAGCGTTTTTAAATCAATATTGGCAAAAAAAACCACTGTTAATCAAAAGAGGGTTTAATGACTTTAAAGACCCTCTTGATGCCAATGAACTGGCAGGCCTTGCTATGGAAGACAGCATAGAGTCGCGTATTATAACCAACCATAACCAGCAATGGCAGTCCCATCAAGGGCCGTTTGAAAATTTTGAAATACTCACCGACGAGCACGCTACTTTATTAGTGCAAGCAGTCGATCATTGGCACCCAGAAGCCGCACAATTGCTTGAACCATTTCGTTTTATTCCTAACTGGCGCATAGATGATTTAATGATCAGCTACTCAACCCCTGGCGGTGGTGTTGGACCACACTTAGATCAATATGATGTATTTATTATACAAGGTGAAGGCAAACGCCATTGGCGTGTAGGCTTACCTGACGCCTCATTAAAGCAATTTGCTCAAAATAAAAGCTTGCTACAAGTTGAAGCTTTCACCGCAGTAATTGATTGTGTTTTAGAGCCTGGTGACATTTTGTACATACCACCAGGTTGTCCGCATGAAGGCTATGCCATTGAAAATGCTTTAAACTACTCGGTCGGATTTAGAGCGCCTAATCAACAAGATTTACTGTCTAGTATTGCAGATCATATTATTGACACAGAAAGCGGCCAAAAGCGTTACACGGACCATACCCTCGCGCTACGTGATTCAAAAGGTGAGCTTACGCAAAGCGAAGTTGATAAAGTAAAAACGTTAATGCAGGCTTTAATAGAAAACGACAACTTATTTAAAAACTGGTTAGGAAACACATTAAGTCAACCTAAGCATGATATGGATTTAGCGCCTGAAGAAAACCCGTTTAGTACAGCTGAAATTATGCAACAACTTGAAAATGATGTGACATTTGAGCGTCTTGGTGGCACGCGTGCAATTTACCAATGCATAGGTGATGAGCTGCTTTTAAGTGTTAATGGCGAAAACTACCCTTTACCGCTATCTGATTTAGAGGCTGTAAAACAGCTAACTGATTTTATTGAATTTGATAGCAGCTTGCTGAATTCAACCACACCTAGCCTAGATTTTATCGAAACCTTTACTACACTGGTAAATGAGGGGATTTGGTTTAGCTAGGAGGAGGCTATGGTTTATACTGTTGACAAAGTTGATTGGCAAAGTGAAAAAGATCAACTTCAACAAATAAGAGAGCGTGTTTTTGTTTACGAATTACATATTCCAAAGAATATTGAATTTGATAGCTTAGATGCGTTCGCTCAACATATTCTGGTTACCGATAATATGCACTCACCTGTTGCCACAGGTCGATTATGTAATGATGGTTTAATAGGTAGAATTGCCGTACTACCCCAGCACCGCAATCGCAACGTTTATAAATCTCTACTTAATTTCATTGTAAAGCTTGCCGAAGAGCAAGGTATTGAGGCTGTCAGTATTAACTGTATTTTAAATGAAGTAGAACGATTCAAAAATAACGGCTTTACTGTGCAAGGGCACGTTTTTATGGAAGCTGGCATTCCAAGACAGCGAATGGAATGCCCTATTACATGCTTTGAAACACGGCCATTTACTTTAGTGCATTAACCAAAAAACGAGCCATTTGGCTCGTTTTTTACTTTATTCTTGTCGGTAATCTTTGAAGAACCGCTGCATTTTCATCATTGCACTGCTTAGATCATCTTTATTAGGTAAAAACACCAATCTAAAATGATCGGGATCTGGCCAGTTAAAAGCGCGCCCATGTACTAATAATATTTTTTCTGCCTTTAACAAGTCAAACATCATTTGTTCATCATTTTTAATATTAAACAATTTTGTATCAACTTTGGGAAATGCATACAGCGCCCCTTTTGGCTTTTTACAGCTTATCCCCTCAATTGCATTTAATCCACGCCAAGCAATATCTCGTTGCTCGTATAAGCGACCTCCGGGGTCAATTAAACTGTCAATGGATTGTACCCCACCCAATGCTTGCTGAATGGCATATTGAGCAGGGACGTTTGCGCATAAACGCATTGAGGCAAGAATATCGAGGCCTTTAATTAAATCTGTCATTAAGGCAGTGCGCCCGCTTAGCACCATCCAACCCATTCTAAGACCAGCGGCGCGATATGTCTTAGCTAAACCGTTAAACGTAATAATGGGAATATCGTCGCACAATGCACCAATAGAGGTATGGGTAACTCCGTCGTATAGGATTTTCTCGTATATTTCGTCACTTAATAGTAAAAGTTTGTGCTCTCGGGCAATGTTGATCAATTCTTCAAGCAAGGCATCACTGTACACTGCCCCTGTTGGATTATTAGGGTTTATTAACACCAATGCTTTAGTTTTCGAGGTGATTTTGCTTTTAATATCATCAATATCAGGAAACCAATCTTGCTCTTCATCACATAAATAGTGAACAGGGTTACCGCCTGCTAGCTTTACCGATGCAGTCCAAAGCGGATAATCGGGTGCAGGAATTAATACTTCATCGTCATTATTTAACAACGCTTGGGTAACCATTTGAATAAGTTCACTCACACCGTTGCCAATGTAAATATTATCAACGTCTAAGTTGTGTAAACCTCGCTGTTGGTAATGCTGATAAATAGCAACACGCGCAGAGTAAAGCCCTTTAGAATCACAATAGCCTTGAGCAGAATATAAATTACGGATAATGTCACGGTGCATATCTTCTGGCATATCAAAACCAAATGCCGCGGGGTTACCAATATTAAGCTTAAGTACTTTTTGGCCCTCGTCTTCCATTTTTTTAGCTTGCACTAAAACGGGACCACGGATGTCATAACAGACGCCGTCTAATTTATGACTCTTTTTTATTTCTGACATTGTTACCTCTAAAGAGCAAGTTAGTCTTAAGACTAACTCAGTAAAGCCGTGAATTACTAGGGAAATTAAGCGCTTAAAACTGAAAAAAATTCACGTTAACATTCTATTCTGTTCTTTTTAAACGAGCTTACCGCTGAGCTTGCCACTCATTTAATTTTGCTTGTGAGCCAATAACTTGCGCCATTAAATTATTTGCTGCATCAACAGCCTGTTCCTCGTTATCATTATTTAAATTATATTCAATTAAACGTGCCACTTCGGCTAAACTTGCCGCTCCAAACTGAGCTGCATTTGATTTAAGGCTATGAGAATGGCGAATAGCAGCCTCTTTATCTTGCCCAAGCGCTGCAATAGTTTCGCTTCCTAAGCGCTCAAATTCCGCACAACAAAATTCCAACGTATCTGGAAATTGTTCACCTAATAGCGATTCCATACTTTCTAAAGCGGATTCGTCGATACTGATCTCTGTCATATTAATGCCCTTTAATGCGGTCCTGCGATTTCTCTTTCATCTCTTACTCTATATCTAAGCACAAAAAAAACCAACTTTATTAATGCAAAAATGTATAATTAGGTTAAATGTATTAATCGAATGGTTAGCTTATGGCACGTGCACTTTGTGAACGCTGTAATTTTTCGCTAAGCACCTGTATTTGCAATGCAATCACCTGTGTTGATAATCAAACTCAGGTTGTTGTGTTACAGCACCCCAGTGAAGCAAAAATTAGTAAAAATACGGCACAGTTATTGGCATTAAGTTTAACGCGATGCAAAATAATTATAGGCGAAAATAATCAAGATTTTGCTTGCTTGCAAAAGCTGCCGCTCAGCTCGACCGTGTTACTCTATCCAAACGAGGACGCAATTGAGTTAGATGTAGCTAATGACAATGAAAACGTGCGATCCATTACACATTTAATAGTGCTCGATGGTACATGGAATAAAGCCTTTAAAATTTTGCAATTAACCCCACTATTACAACAGTTTAAAACAGTAAGCTTTCGCCAAATTCCCACGAACCGTTATACTATTCGTAAAGCCCCAAGAGGAGATAGCTTGTCAACGCTAGAGGCCGTAGCGCATAGTTTATCGCTCATTGAAGCACTCAATCCGGCGCCGTTGTATGATTTATTAGATGAGTTAATTACCAAACAAACCCAACATATGCCCACTCACGTAAAAGCACGTTACCTGTAATTAAAAATGAAATAACCAATGCGTAATACCCCTTCTCGATTAAAGCGTGGATTTTCACGCCAAGGCCCTGACTATCGTTTTGACGACCAAGTTGATTTTAGCGATATTAGAACGACTTTTGGTTTTCGTTCGATGGTAGTTGGTAAATGGGTGACTAAAGAAGAGCGATTTATTAGTGCCAATCTAATTTATGATGCGCTAGCTGATTTAGCGCAAATTTTACATTTACCGCCAACAGCAATTGGCCTTCGCGGTAAGCTTAACTTTGCCTTTGGTCACGGTGGGCAAAAAGGCGTGCAAGCACACTATAATGCTTACGATCAAACTCTCGCACTGGCAAAAAACGCAGGCGGCGGTGCTTTAGCCCATGAGTGGTTTCATGCATTTGATCATCATATTAGTGAGCATTTATTTAAATCAAAAACCCGCTTTGGTTTCGCCTCTAAGTTATGGTTATCAAACTCTCCCGATTTGAGCCATCCACTTAATCATGCACTTAATCAATTTTATAAGCAGGTATTTTTAGAACAAAACGGTGAAGATGCGAATGAATTTGTACAACGCTGTATCGCGTTTGATAAGGCACACAAGCAACAATACATGAGTATGCCAGAGGAGCTTGCAGCTCGTTGTTTTGAAGCATGTATAAACCAGCATCAAACAATCAAAAACAGTTTCTTAGTCAGCGGGTTAAGTAATAATAGTTTAATTTATCCTGAGTTAAAGCACACATTACACGCCAATGAAGCACTTAACCATTATTTTCAACTATTAGGTTATGTGCTTCATCAACGAGAAAAATAATCTATTCCTTAGATTGGTTATTTATCGTCACTAATACGGCTTGCTACCGCGCTATTCTGATCTTTATATTTGGCATCAATGCGGGTGTTATAAGGGTTTTCACACGGACCGGTGAGCGTTTCAAAGCTCATTGCACCAATTTTCATCATGGGTCTAAGCGCAAGTGGCAGTTTACCCGAGTTATAAAACTCTAAAACAATATTACCACTCCAACCAGGGTCGATTCTGTGTGCGGTTACATGCACCATTAAACCTAAACGTGCCAGCGACGAACGCCCATCTAACCAGCCAACGATGTCTGCAGGCAGGGTTACTTTTTCATAGGTTATTGCTAATGCAAGCTCGCCGGGGTGTAAAAAGAATGCTTCGCCTTCATCTAGTACAATTTCGTCGCTCATAATTGATTCTAAGGCTTTATTAAGCTGATCTTTTGGTCCACTTAAGTCAACGTAAGCAGCATTATGGGCATGAAAAGTTCTAAACTTATTACCCAAACGAAGATCCGCAGTCACCCCTGAAATCATTTCACTGGTTGGCGCTGGCTCAATAACAATCCGCCCATCGTTTAAATATTCTTTTATATGTGTATCTGAAAGTCTCATTTTTAATCTTCCGTAATCACAACTTCAATCGCGTTGTGATGTTGTTGATAGTAAAGCGTGCTGGCAATGAGCCGTGCGGCTGCACTGTAGGTTTCACTTATAGCGGCACTTGCATCATTGGCAATCAATTTACCTTGTTCAGAGGATTCTCTGATATTAATCGCAAGCGGAATGTGCGAAAGCACAGGAACACCATGCTTCATGGCTAATTTTTGTGCGCCATCTTTACCGAATACATGATTAGCCTCGCCGCAATGGCCGCAAATGTAATGGCTCATATTTTCAATTAAACCAAGCACTGGCACGTTTACTTTATTAAACATAGCGATGCCTTTTTGCGCATCTGCCAACGCCAAGTCTTGTGGCGTAGTAACAATTACAGTGCCACTGGCTGGAACTTTTTGGCTCATGGTTAATTGAATATCGCCAGTGCCTGGGGGCATATCGACGATTAAGTAATCAAGCTCACCCCAATCGGTTTCATTTAATAGCTGACTAAGTGCACCTGAGGCCATGGGGCCTCGCCATACGGTAGCATCTTCGCTAGGCACTAAAAAGCCGATAGATTGCGCTTTAATGCCGCTGGCATCAAATGGTTGTAATTGTTTGTTGTCTTTAGTAACAGGCTCACTGCCTACCAAACCGAACAACATAGGAATAGACGGGCCGTAAATGTCAGCATCTAAAATACCTACTTTAGCGCCTTCATTTTTAAGCGACCCAGCAATGTTAACAGCAGTAGTTGACTTACCCACTCCGCCTTTACCTGAGGCCACTAAGATAATATGTTTTATAGCTTTAAATTTTGCTGGTTCTTTAAGTGCAACCACCGCGCTTACATTTACTTCAGTTTTAAGTCGCTCAGCTAAAAATTTAGCGACATAGGGCATTTCAGATTGCGCGGCAAACGGAAGAATGAGTTTAACAGTAATTGATTTATCGGTGTTTTGAGTAATATAAGCAATAAAATCTTGCTCAATACCCACAGCAAAAGCGGCGCTGCGATAGGCCGCTAAAGCAGAAATAATCGGTTGTTTTTGCACCGATTTAGCAGAGAATAGTTTCGACAGTCCAAACATAGCAATAAAATAGCGTTTCTTTGATGAAAAGTGCCACGGAATTATGTAACATTCAGGGCATTAACACCAGTCAATTAGTAAATATCCATAAGCAGTGTACTCTGTTAGCACCCCGCTTATCGATAATGTAATAATTTTCATCTGTTCCTGACTAGGAACGCTTAATTCGGAATGATTATGGCACAGCGAAAGATCCTGATTACTAGCGCATTACCTTATGCCAATGGCCCTACACATTTAGGGCATTTATTAGAGTATATTCAAACTGATATTTGGTCACGTTTTCAAAAACTACAAGGCCACGAAGCATACTATGTGTGCGCCGATGACGCTCATGGCACACCTATTATGCTTAATGCGCAAAAGCAAGGGATCACGCCTGAGGAAATGGTTAAAAACGTTAGCATAGAGCGCCAACGCGATTTTGCTGATTTCAATATCAAATTTGATAACTACCACAGCACTCACAGCCAAGAAAACAAAGAATTTAGTGAGCTTATTTATAACCGCCTTAACGATGCCGGTCATATTAAAAAGCACACTATTTCTCAGTTATTCGATCCAGAAAAAGGTATTTTTCTGCCAGACCGCTTTGTTACTGGCACCTGCCCTACCTGTAAATCAGAAGATCAAAACGGTGATAGCTGTGATGCCTGTGGCGCAACTTATAGCCCAACAGAGCTAATCAACCCACGCTCTGTCATGTCGGGTGCTGAGCCTATTTTAAAAGATTCTGAGCATTACTTTTTTGACTTACCCGCCTTTGAAGGCATGCTTAAAGAATGGCTACACTCAGGCACAATCCAGCAAGAAATGGCGAATAAGCTAGATGAGTGGTTTGCCGATGGTCTTCAGCAATGGGATATTAGCCGTGATGCACCTTATTTTGGTTTTGAAATTCCAAACGCACCAGGTAAATATTTTTACGTATGGCTAGATGCGCCTATTGGTTATATGGCGAGCTTTAAGAACTTATGTGACAAACAAGGCATCGACTTTGATGCGTTTTGGCAAGAAGGGTCTGACGCTGAGCTTTATCATTTCATTGGTAAAGACATTATCTATTTCCACAGCCTGTTTTGGCCTGCGATGTTAGAGGGCGCTCAATTTAGAAAGCCTACTAACGTATTTGCTCATGGATTTGTTACGGTGAATGGCGCGAAAATGTCTAAATCAAAAGGCACGTTTATTAAAGCGCGTACTTATTTAGATAACCTAGATCCTGAATTTTTACGTTATTACTACGCAGCTAAACTTAATAGTGGTATTACCGATTTAGACTTAAACCTAGAAGATTTTGCACAGCGTGTAAATTCAGACTTAGTGGGTAAAGTAGTTAATATTGCGAGCCGTTGTGCTGGCTTTATTACTAAAAAGTTTGACGGTAAGTTAAGCGACACAATTATGGAACCACAGCTGCTTGCTGAGTTTCAAAATGCCTCAGCCACTATTACTGAACATTACGAAAATCGTGAATACAGCCGCGCAATCCGTGAAATTATGGCGCTTGCTGATAAAGCAAATCAATTTATTGATAATGCTGCGCCTTGGGTGCTTATTAAAGACGAGTCTAAGCAAGAAGAAGCGCATCAGGTATGTTCGTTAGGACTTAACCTATTTCGCGTGCTGATCACTTACTTGAAGCCTGTACTACCTGGTATGGCAACAAATGTTGAAGCCTTTTTAAATGATGAGCTTACATGGCAAGGTGTGCAAACTGCACTAATAAGCCACCCTATCAATAAATTTAAGCCGTTAATGCAACGTGTTGAAATGGACAAAGTGAATAAAATGGTTGAAGAATCAAAAGAAAGCTTAATCGCTGAAAAAGACAAAATCGATCCTAATAGCCCACTGGCAAAAGAGCCTATCGCAGCTGAGATTGAATTTGATGACTTTGCAAAAGTAGATTTACGCGTTGCTAAAATTGCTAAAGCAGAGCACGTAGAAGGCGCAGACAAACTGCTTAAGTTAACTCTTGATTTAGGCGGCGAAACGCGCCAAGTATTTGCAGGCATTAAATCAGCTTACGCACCAGAAGACATCGAAGGAAAGCTAACTGTGATGGTTGCTAACCTTAAACCACGTAAAATGCGCTTTGGAATGTCTGAAGGTATGGTACTTGCTGCAGGCCCGGGCGGTAAAGAAATATACATTCTTAACCCAGACGATGGTTCAGAGCCTGGTATGCGAGTAATGTAAGCACTGTGCTTGTTTAAAAAGCCGCTAAATATTTAGCGGCTTTTTTATTGTTGACGTTATTTAGCTAAAGCGACTACTTTTGCTAAATGAATCACTAAGCATTGGGAGCTAATATAGATAAACCAATTTATATAGCGCACCTGAGGATAAAAACCTTGTCCTTGGTTACCATAAATCCAAAAAGCACCAATAATGGCATCAGCCAATGCAGCTAGTAAAAGCCCTAAGCTCACCCATATAATTGGTTTAGGGGCATAAAACCCACCATAAGTAACAACCAACACAAGACCCATAAGCCCCACGGCAGTTACCACCACACTATAAAAACCTGTCATAGCTAAAATTGGTATACCAGCTCCATCAAGATACATAGAGGCGAGTGACGTAGCACTTACAACCAGTACCGCAACTATGAAACAGGTGCTTTTTAGTCGCGATATAGCTTGCTGCCTTTTATAGGCCAACATACAGGCTAAAAATAAAAGGCTATAGCCAGGTGCAAACAATAAAATTGAATCAATTAAATAGTCATGCTTTATTAACGTTGCATAGCGATGATAGTGCTGGGATAAGTTAAAGTTAATTACATCCCCTACTATGCACAGCATTAAAGCTACGCTACATAGAAGCGCTATAAAGCGTAACTGCTTATCTTTAAACTGGTGAAATACCCAGCTCGTAATTGCCACACTATTAAACATCAGCAAACACAGCGAGCTCACTGTTAATAGCAATAAAATTTCTTTATTGTTAGGTGATATTAGCCCTATCAACAGCACAACTAAGGCGCATAACCAAGCAATAAAGGAAATAACCTGATGAGGGTGTTTTATAGATAAGGAATTGATTGCACTATCCGAAGTTTAAGATTCATAAATTTAATTTAGCAAATTATTATCGCTTAGGGTTTATTTTTTTAAGATCAGCTTGCACTTCTTTTTGTGTTTTTAGCCGACATTGTGCCAACTGCTCAAGTCGAATAGCCTTAATTGCCGCCAAGGGATCATCAGCACTAAGCCCACCAGCATCATAGGTGTTTTGTTGATTTATTACTTTATTATCATCTTGTCTAGTATGCATATTATTCTCACTTGGGACTGTTTATCGATTTTAGGCGCGGTACATCAAAAAATAAAAAAGTGCTGAAACACTGTACGATTTAGTTGAAAAACACCAGTTCATCTGTATATTAGATATTACTAATATATAGGGGTGTATTATGCGCATTATTTTACTTTTTTCCAGTTTATTTATTTCATCCGCTGCTTTTGCTAACAATACCGACGAGGCACGACAAACCATCAAGGCATTTTCAACTGATTTAAAACAGTTACTGG